>JBHIBG010000006.1:0-93929 GCA_046758965.1 Methylomirabilia bacterium
AGCTGCGCGGTCGAGGGCGATGGGCAGGAATCGGGCTCGCCTGCTTTGCGGAGTACACGGCCGTTGGCGCATCGACGTATCGGCGGCGCGGGATGAGGGAAGTCCCCGGCTACGACGCCGCCACGATTCGCGTCTCCCCCTCCGGGCATGCGCAGGTATTCGTGAGTTCGGTTTCCCAGGGCCAGGGACACGCCACCACCCTCGGCCAGCTTGCGGCCGACGCCCTTGGCTTCCCGCTGGAGGCCGTCACGGTGGTGAGCGGAGACACGGACCGATGCCCGTTCGGAAGCGGCACCTTCGCCAGTCGCGGCGCGGCCGGCGTCGGCGACGCACTGCTGCTCGCCGCGCGCTCGGTTCGAGAGAAAGCCGTCAGGATCGCCGCACTCCTCCTCGAAGCTGATGCCCGTGACCTCGAGGCCCTCGACGGGCGGTTTCAGGTGCGCGGGGCGCCAGGCCGCTTCCTCCCGTGGTCGGCCGTGGCGCGCGCCGCGCACTACCCGCCGCTCTCACTGCTCAACGCGGGGGAGGAGCCGGGGCTCGAGTCCACCCGAGGCGTCAGCCCGACGGCCACCTTTTCCTACGCGACTCATGTCGCGCTGGTGGAGGTGGACCCAGAAACCGGACAGGTCTCGATCCTGCGCTACATCCTTGCCGAGGATTGCGGCCCGATGATCAACCCGACGGTTGTCGAGGGGCAGATCGCAGGCGGCGTGGCCCAGGGAATCGGTGTGGCCCTGCTCGAGGAGCTTGTGTACGACGAGTCAGGCCAGCTCGCCACCGGCTCGCTTATGGACTACGCGCTCCCGACGTTTACCCAGGCCCTGGCCCTTGAGATCGAGCACCTCGAGACCCCAGCCCAAACGAGCCTGGGGGGGTTCAAGGGGATGGGGGAGAGCGGGACCATCGGGGCGCCGGCGGCGATCGCTAACGCGGTGGGGGATGCCCTCGGGGCTGCCGGCGACCGACTGCTCGAGCTGCCGATGACCCGTCACCGGATCTGGCAGGCGATCCGGGCTGGCGGGGGTTAGCATGAGTGGTCTCCGAACCTCTGCGCTCTCCCAAACTTCAGTCACCCGGGCGCCGAACCCCGCGGGGTTCGGCCGGTCCGGCGCTGCGCCCCGATGAGGCGACAGACTCTGGGGAGAAGCGCGCCACAGTCTCCGAGAACTCCCGGGAGTTTGTCCTTGAATTCTCTCACGTCGCCATGGTACAAGCTGCCCTAGCTCCCGTTGACAAGGCGACGCTGGTCCCGGGCGGAGGATGTTGGGGTCCAACGCCTCACCTTGAAGGCCGATGCGGAGCCCCGACCAATCAGAGTGCAGGCGCTGAAGTGAACTCCGCGACGTGCTCCCTGGAGGGCAAACAGTCGGTGGGACGTGCGATACACGGAGAAAAGGAGGTCGGCCATGGAGGGTATTGGGCGAGTGCCCTGGGGACCGGGAAAGATCTCTAGGAGGCAGGCCATAAAGGCCGCGGCCGCTCTGGTGGGTGCGGGAGCCGGCGGCGCTGCAGGAGGTTACTTGCCCACGGGTTTCACCCCCCGCGCGGCCGCGCAACGGGCTGCGCGGGCAGCAGGAAAGGCACCGATAAAGATCGGGTTTCAGGTCCACCGGACAGGCATTGGAGCCGTCTACGGGAGGTGGTACGCAAGGACAGCGACGGCAGCGGCGAACCTGATCAACGAAATGGGCGGCATAGCTGGAAGGCCTGTCCAGCTGGTGTCCGAGGATGACGGGACAGACCCCAAGAGAGGGGCGGAGGTTGTCGAGAAGCTCGCCGTGCACCATAAGGTCGATTTCATCTTCGGGACACTCTTCTCGCATGTGGTGATCGCGTCGGCACCCAGAGCCGGCGAGTTGAAGATCCCGTATTTCGTGGTGAGCGAGGGCTACCATGTGGCGTCTGGGAAGCTGAACCGCTACGTCTTTCAGCCCGGCATCACCGACGTACGCGCGCAAATAACCGCCGTAGCGGGCTGGATCGTCAAGAACCTCGGAAAGAAGATCACGATGATCTTCCCTGACTATGCCTTCGGCTACAACCACAGAGACTTTTTGGGGCAGGCTGCACCCGGGCTCGGAGGGACAATCCGGGCTCGGCTCGCCATCCCACCCAGAGAAACCTCGTTCACCAAATATTTCCCGCGGGTGCCCGCAGACACCGACGTGCTGTATCACGTGATGGTCGGCCCCGGCGTGCTCACCTTCGTCAAGGAGATGGGTGAGTACTTTGGCACACGGAAGCCCCAGATCTTTGGTTTCATAGACTCGCTGGAAGGGGTCGACTTATCCAGCCCGGGCCTCCAGTTCCTCGAGGGAACATACTTCTGGGAAGCGTTCCCGAGATACGCGGGCGGCTACGGCACGCCCTATGAGCGCTTCTACAGGCAGCGGGTCGGTATCAACGAAGCCGGTGCGAGTCTCCGGGATCCGAAGGATGTCTCGACCTACTCGCACATGTTCGGCTGCTGGGAAACCTTGTTCATCATCAAGCAGGCCGTCGAGCAGAGTGGCTACAAGGACCCCACCCCGAAGGACTACCAGGCCCTCATTGAGACCGTGGAGAACTTCCGGTGGTTCAACGAGGGGATTCAGCATCCGCAGGGCCACAAGAAGTTCGTCGGCCAGGTCCATCAAGGCTTCGGCCAGCAGTTCATCTCCAAGGTCGAGAACCGCAGGCTCAAGGTCATCCACAGAACAGAGATCGAGGATTCTCTCTATCAGCCCGAGGCGGACTACACGAAGCAATCCCTGTAAAGAGCTGATTCGCTCTTCTCCAACGCCGGTCCGTCACACGCATCTGCGGAGTGGGGGCAAATCCTCGGCTACCCACCGTGTCGTCATCACGACCACGGAAGGCGGTGCTGAGGATCCCCCCCTCCCTGCCATACTCTAATGAGCTTCGCGGGTCATCTCTTTCTCGCCCTGCTGGAAGGGACGGTCACGGGCTTCGTGCTCGCGCTCACCGCCCTCGGCCTCTCACTCGTTTTCGGCGTCATGCGCATCGTGAACGTGGCTCACGGAGAGTTCTTCATGCTAGGCGCAGTCATCGCCTGGTACTTCTCGACCATGTTCGGCGGCTTCCTGGTGGCCTTGATCGCGGCTCCCCTCATCGTCGGAGGCATCGCCTTCCTCGCTGATCGGCTCATCCTCCGTCAGATCGAATACAACCCCGAGAGCACCATCGTGGCGACCATCGGGCTTCTCTACATCTTCCAACAGCTTGTCCTCACCATCTACGGGCCCTACGCCAGGCCGGTCGTCCCACCCCTCTACTTCCGAGTCGATTTCCCATGGTTCGGATACTCCGGGTACAAGCTGCTCGTCGCAGGCGCATCGGGCTTGCTCATCTGGGCAACGTGGCTCGTGGTATCCAAGACGACGCTGGGGCTCTACATGCGTGCCACCCAGCAAGATCGAGAGATGGCTCAAGCCTTCGGCGTGCCCGTGCAGCGAGTCTACACGGTGGTATTCTCGCTAGGCGCTGGCCTCACGGCGGTGGCCGGCGCCTTGATCGTCCCCGTTCAGCAGGCTCACTATCTCATGGGGCTGGACGCCCTCCTGATGTCCTTCATCGTGGTCATTATCGGTGGCCTGGGCAGCCTGAAGGGCACGCTTGCCGCGGCCTTCATAATCGGAATTACTGATGGAGTCGTGTCAGTCTTCTTCGCCCCCACCCTGGCAAAGATCGTCGCCACCATGCTCGTCGCGCTCGTCTTGGTCGTGAGAACGGGAGGTCTCTTCGGAGAAGAGGCGGCATGACGAGAAACAGGACTGGCGCAGTCCTTGCCGTTCATCTCGCGATCATCCTCCTGCTGCTCGGCCTTCAGTTTGTCATCCCTCCATTCCACCGGATCATGGTCGCGCGCATCATGGTCCTTGCCGTCTATGCGATCGGATACAACGTGCTCGTGGGCTACACCGGGCTCATGAGCCTGGGCCACGCCATGTTTTTCGCGTCCGGGATGTATGCCACCGGCCTGACCGTCTTTTACCTCGGCTTCGGGGCGGCCGAAGCATTCCTGGTTGGCGTCCTAGCCAGCGTCCTGATGTCGGCTGCACTCGGGCTGATCATGCTGCGAACGAGCGGGGTGGCCTTCCTCATCGTCACGATGATGTTTTCCCAGGCGTTCTACCTGGCCACGCTCTATTTCAACAAGGTCACCAAGGGAGACGAAGGGTTCATCCTATCAGGACGCCTCGAGCCCCTACAGCTCGGAGGATGGGAGCTCACCTTTTCCGACCCGGTCATCAAGTTCAACGTGGCGCTCGTCGTATTCGCCCTCTGCTTGATGCTCACCGTCTGGCTCACCAGCTCCCCCATCGGGAGGGTCCTCGTTGCGGTACGAGAGAACGAGGAAAAGACCAGGTTGCTCGGCTACAACACGTTCAAGTACAAGCTCCTCGCCCTCATCATCTCGGGCGGCATCTCCGGTGCCTCCGGCTCGACCTACACCCTGATTTTCTCGTACGTGGGCTCGTCTTTCGCCTCCATCCTCTACTCCATATACCCGCTGTTGTGGACCCTGCTCGGTGGAACAGCGACCACCATCGGCCCCTTCATGGGCACAGCGTTGATGACCTACGCCGTGGATAAGACGAGCGAGTTCACGTCGAGCTACCTGCTTGTGGTTGGTGCGGCCCTTATCATCCTCATCATCTGGTTTCCCGCTGGCGTGATAGGAGGGATACGAGCCAAGTGGGTGAGATGGCTCCCGTGAATCTCCTCCTTGAGACGACAGCGCTTTCCAAGACGTTCGACGGGCTCGAGGCCGTGAGACCCGTGGACTTCCGGCTCGATCGGGGAGAGATCAGGGCCATTATCGGGCCCAACGGAGCGGGAAAGACCACCCTGGTCAGCATGATCAGCGGCAGAATCACTCCTACATCGGGCACGGTGCAGTTCAAAAGCAGGGACATCACCAGGCTCAAAGCGTGGGACAGGGTGGCCCTGGGGATCGTCTACACATTTCAGGTCACCAGCATCTTCAAGAATCTCAGCGTCTACGATAATATGGCGCTCGCCGTGCAACGGAGAGTGATGAGGAGGTCCCTCGACCGGATCGTCCTCAGCCAGAGTGCCCTGGCGGAGCGGGTCGATGCCGGACTGACGGAGGTTGGGCTGCTCACCGTGCGAGAGCAGCAGGCCGGCTCGCTGCCGTACGGCCATCAGAAGCTCTTGGAAGTCGCCATGGCTCTGGCGCTGAGGCCTGAAGTGCTGATCCTCGATGAGCCCACGCAGGGCCTGGCCCCGGAAGAAATCACCGCGCTGTGTCAGCTCATCGGAGAGCTCTCACAGGTGCTCACCATTCTGCTCATCGAACACAACGTGGCGGTCGTTCTGGAGCTGGCAAGAAAGATCACGGTGATGGACAAAGGCAGCGTCATCGCTGAGGGAACGCCCGGGGAGATCGAGGCTCACCCCGGCGTTCAGAAGGCGTACCTGGGCCTGTGATGCTCACTTTGGAACGGATCAACTGCTACTATGGTGAGGTTCACGTTCTGAAGGAGGTCTCGCTCAGTCTTTCGCCCGGGCAGATCCTCTGCCTCCTGGGCAGGAACGGCGCCGGTAAGACGACGACCCTCAGAACCATCATGGGCTTCGTCAAACCCAGGTCGGGAAGCATAACGCTTGATGGAAGGGGTTTGATCACGCTTCGGCCGCACGACATCCCTCGGCTGGGGATCGCCTACGTGCCTCAGGGGAGAAGGCTGTTCCCCTTCCTGACAGTCGAGGAGAACCTGAGGATCGGGCGTCTGTTGAAGGGCAACGGCGAGGACGCGGTCGAGTGGGCCCTCGGCCTCTTTCCCGCGCTCAAAGAGCGAATGAGACAACGGGCGGGCACGTTGAGTGGGGGGGAACAGCAAATGCTCGCCACAGCCAGAGCGCTGTGCTCGGGCCCAAAGCTCCTCTTGATGGACGAACCCAGCGAAGGGCTCATGCCGACCTTGATCCAGAGGCTCGTTGAAACGATCAAAACGTTGAAAGCCCGCCAGGTAGGGGTGCTGCTCGTCGAGCAGAAGACCGATCTGGCACTCGCAGTGGCCGACAGCGTGGCCCTGATGGAGAATGGTTCCGTACGGTATCAAGCCACGCCAGAGGAACTGGCCTCGAACCCCGAGGTCCTGTTGAGGTACGTGGGCGTCAGGCGCTGAATGTTTCCAGGAGGAGGGAGGAGATGAAGACCGTCATCCGCGGTATTGGGACCATCGTTTCCGGAGACCTCGGGCGCCCGCTGCTCGACGCGGACACGATCGTCATCGAGGACGGCAAGATCGCCGCCGTGGGGCGGGAAGGGGCTGTCGCCACCAAGGACGCCCGCACCGTCGTCGACGCCAAGGGGAGCACGGTGTTCCCGGGCCTGATCGACTCCCACGTCCACCCGGTGTTCGGTGACTTCACCCCCCGCCAGCGCACCGTGGACTTCATCGACTCGGCGCTCCACGGCGGAGTGACTACCATGATCTCGGCCGGCGAGGTCCACCTGCCGGGGCGGCCGCGCGACATCGACGGGGTGAAGGCACTCGCCATCGTTGCCGCCAAGGCCTACCGGAACCTCCGCCCGAGCAGGGTGAAGGTCCACGCGGGCGCACCCATCCTCGAGCTGGGGATGACCGAGGGCGATTTCGAGGCCATGGCCAAGGCCGGCGTCACGCTCGTGGGGGAGATCGGCCTGGGGAGTGTGAGGACGGCCAAGGAAGCCGCGCCCATGGTCCGCTGGGCCAAGCAGTTCGGGATGCGAGTCACCATCCACACCGGCGGCCCCTCGATCGCCGGCTCCAACCCCATCAACGCCGACACCGTGATGGAGGCTGAGCCCCACGTCGTCGGGCACATCAACGGGGGGACGACCTCGCTGAGCCCCCAGGAGATCGAGCGGCTGGTACGTCAGACCAGCATGGGGCTCGAGATCGTCCACTGCGGCAACCCCCGGACCGCGCTCCTGACGCTCCGCCTGGCCCGTGAGGCCGGCGCCCTGAGCCGCGTCATTATCGGCAACGATGCCCCGTCGGGGACCGGCGTGATTCCCCTCGGGATCCTCCGGGTGGTGAGCCTCCTGGCCTCGCTGGGGGAACTCCCGCCCGAGCAGGCGCTCTGCCTCGCCTCGGGCGACACCGCCACGATCTACAGCCTCCCGGTCGGGCTCATCGAGCCCGGCCGGGAGGCTGACCTCGTGATCGCGGATGCGCCGGTCGGCTCGGTGGGAGGGACGGCCCTCGAGGCACTCAAGGCAGGCGACCTCCCCGGCATTTCCATGGTGCTGATCGATGGCGAGGTCAGGACCGGGCGCAGCCGCAACACCCCACCCGCGGCCCGCGCGGCGGAGGTCGTCCAGGGGCAGGCACCGGGCGGCAGCGCCCATTGAGGGGGGGACTGAGATGAAAATCAGAAAGCTCTGCACCGTAGTCGAGGAGATCGTCGCGGACGGCCAGAGAGAGACGCGTCAACCCGTGAGGCGCGCGGCGGCTGTCGCGGTCATCGCCAACCCGTTCGCGGGCCGCTTCGTGGAGGACCTCTCCGAGCTGATTGGGGTCGGCGAGGAACTGGGGGCGATGCTCGGCAAGCGGGCGGTGGAAGCGCTGGGGGCAGCGCCCGAAAGCTACGGCAAGGCCGCCATCGTCGGCCTCGAGGGGGAGCTCGAACATGCTGCAGCCATTCTCCACCCGAAGCTGGGCGCGCCGTTCCGAGCCGCGGTCGGCGGTGGCAAGGCGATCATCCCCTCGGCCAAGAAGCTCGGGGCGGCCGGTACCGCCATCGACGTCCCGCTCCATTACAAGGATGCCGCCTTCGTCCGTTCCCACTACGACGGCATGGAGGTCCGTGTCCCTGATGCCCCCAAGCCCAATGAGATCGTCGTCGCGCTCGTCGTCACCAACACGGGCCGGCCGCACCCGCGCATCGGGGGGCTCACGAAGGCGGAAGTCAAGGGCGAGGACGGCCTCCGCTAAGCACCACGAAAGGAGTCACGAGAGATGCGATTCGGTCTCCGGCTCCCGAGCTTCGCCCTTGGCCAACGGACCGCCCCTCTCACGGAGATGGGCGCCTACCTCCGACGCGCCGAGCAGCTCGGGTTCGAGGTCGCCGTCACGATCGATCACCTCCTCACCACCGCGCCGGCGTACACTTGCACCTGGCTCGAGCCCATCGCGCTTCTCTCAGCTCTCGCCGGGGTCACCGAGCGCATCCGCCTCGGCACCATGGTCCTCGTCCTGCCGCTCCGGAACCCGGTCTACTTCGCCAAGGAATGGGCCACCCTCGATCTCCTCTCGGGAGGCCGCTCGATCCTCGGCGTCGGCGTCGGATGGCACGAGGAGGAGTTCGCCTTGATGGGGGTCGCCCACAAGGAGCGTGGCCGCCGCATGGACGAGTACTTGGAGATCCTGCGAGCGCTCTGGTCTGGCGACCGCGTGAGCTTTCAGGGCCGATTCTACCGGTTCAAGGACCTGACGATCGAGCCCAAGCCAATCCAACACCCTCACCCGCCCATCTGGATCGGAGGCGGCAGCCAGCCGTTCGAGAAGGTGTACGGCCAGGTGGTGACCAACATCGACCCCGTCCTCCGACGCATCGCCCGGTATGCCGACACCTGGGTGCCCCACTCCTCAGCGACCCCGGAGATGGTGCGAGGAGACTGGGAGAAGGTCCGGGCCTTCGCTAAGGAGGCCGGGCGCGCCACGTCGCCCACCAAGGTGTACTCCAACTTTGTCTACCTGCTGCGAGCGGGAGAGTCACCGGAGACCGCCATTCCTCACTTCAAAACCTTCTCGGGGATGGATCTCGACTACTGGCGCACTTACTATCTCCTTGGAGAGCCTGGGGAGCTGGTAGAGCGAATTCTGGCGCGGATCGAAGCGCTGGGGGGGATGGACTGGGTGGTGCTGAACCCGCTCTCCTTCGACCTGGAGCAGCTCGAGCGCCTGGCCACCGAGGTGCTGCCTCAGCTCCGCTGACTCTGGGTTCTGCTGGCCAGGACCTGTGGATCGTTTAGGGCAGCTCAAGATGACATCCCCCATTGCCAGACCAGTCCAACTGTCATGTAACTTCTTGGAAACATTATGGAAACTCGATGGTGGCCGGACGCTGAGAGGAGAGGAAGTCGATGGGAGGACAGAATTTCGGCGCTATGATCCGGCCACGCCACAAGCCTCCGCCTAGACTCCCGCCCCTGGCATTTTAGTTGCACGTCGCCTAGTTGGAGCGGTTTGCTGCCAGCGCGGGCAAACAGATGGGGATCGTTGAAATGAACAAATCGCGAATGGGGGTGTTGGCGCTTCTAGTGGCCCTGGTATGGATGACGGGTTGCGTCACAAGGGCTAACGTGGTAAACGCCAAGGACGAAGGGACGAGTCAGGTCTATGGCGTCAGCCGCGTCCGGGCCTGGAGGATTGCCAAGACCGTCTTTCGCTGGGAGGGTAGCGATGCTCTCGAGGAGCATCGAACCCGGGGCATTCTCGTTGTCCGCAGCGGAGAGAAATGGGTCCCCTGGGGGGGTCTGAAGGTCGTATGGGTGGAACGCATGGACCGAAAACACACAAAGGTCACCGTTCTCTCGAGGAGATACATCGGCATTCACGTCGGGATGACCTTGACTGAAGCCAGATTTCACGAGCGATTTGCTCAAGCAGTCGAGATTGCCAAGGCGGGAAAAGCTCTTCCTGCCGAACCGCCAGAGTAGAATCATGGAAGCAGGGTCCACAAAGCGTGTCAGACTCTAGATTCTCCGGAACGGGAGGCGGGGCACCTTGAGAGCCTTCACCCTGATCATTGCGGTAGCTGCGTTGGTGATCGCTGTCATTGCGTTCGCCCGCACCGGCGGCATCGAAGAGATCCGGCACAGGGTGGAGGTGCTTAGCACCCAGACCGAGGTGGCGAAGAAGACTGCCGAGGGACTTGCCCGGCTCGAACAGCTCTTTCGCGAGAAAGACCCCACGAAAGCCGACGATGAAGGCGGCAGGAAAGCCGAATAGCGGAGGAACGCTGGCGGGTCGTAGTGCCCCGCTCCCCTCCCGACCGTAACTTTCCAGGCTACCCCCGCATCTTGCCCGCCAGCCGATCAGATGCCGAGGTATGCGGACCTCACCATGTCGTTGTTGAGCAGGCTCTCTGCGCTCCCCTCATAGGCCAGGTGACCGTGCTCCAGCACGTAGCCGCGGTGAGAACGCTGCAGCGCCTGCATGGCGTTTTGCTCGATCAGCAGGATCGACACGTTGTTGCGGTTGATCTCCCTGACCACGCGGAACATTTCGCCCACCAACACGGGAGCCAGCCCGGTCGAGGGTTCGTCGAGGATCAACAACTTCGGAGAGGACATCAGCCCCCGCGCGATCGCCAGCATCTGTTGCTCGCCGCCGGACATCGTGCTCACCTGCTGGGACTGCCGCTCCCTCAGCGGAGGAAACAATTCGAACACCCACTCCATTCGTTTGTCGAGCTCCCGGCGAGCTGCCTTGGCGTAGGAACCGATCTTCAGGTTTTGCCGGACCGTGAGGCGGGGAAAGAGCATCCGGCCCTCGGGCACCTGCACCAAACCCATTTCCACCAGCTGATGGGGCGGAACGCGCAGGATGGAGACGCCACGGTAGCGGATGTCCCCCGAGCTCGGCCGCAGGATCCCGCTGATCGTGTTCACCGTGGTGGTCTTGCCGGCACCGTTGGCGCCGATGAGGGTGACGATCTCTCTCGCGCCCACGGCGAGAGAGAGATCGAAGATCACTTGGATATCGCCGTAGAAGACTGAAATGCGCTCGACTTCAAGCACCGCGGCCTCTTCTTTACAGCTGCGACCCCAGATAGGCCTTGATCACGGTCTCATCCTGGGAGATTGAGACGGGATCGCCCTCCGCAATTTTTTCCCCGTGGTGCAGGACGATGATCTGGTTGCAGAGCCCCATGACGGCCCTCATCACGTGCTCGATGAGAAGCACGGTAATGCCACGCTGGTTGATCTGACGGATGGTGTCCATCATCTCCAGCGTTTCCCTCGGTGTCAGGCCTGCGATCACCTCGTCCAGCATCAGCAGCCGCGGATTGGTGGCCAGGGCTCGGGCGATCTCCAGGCGCTTTCGATCCAGCGGGATCAACTCCTCCGCGCGCTTGTCCCCACTGGCACCCAGGTGGACGAACCTCAGGATCTCCACGATCTCCTGCTCGATCCGGCCCGGCGTCGGAGGGCCCTGGCGTCTGCCGTACAACAGCGCGACCTTGACGTTGTTCAGGACGGACAGCCCCAGGAAGGGCCTGACGCTTTGGTAGGTGCGCGAGATGCCCATCCGGCAGATCTTGTTCGGCGCGAGCCCCGTGATCTCCCTGTCTGCGAAGAGTACCCTTCCCGCGGTGGGCTTGTAGTTGCCGGCGATGACGTTGAACAGCGTCGTCTTTCCGGCTCCGTTCGGACCGATGATGCCGGTAATGGCGCCTTCCGCCACGTCGAAGTCAACCCCGCTCAGCGCTCTGAGGCCGCTGAAGTCCATGGTCGCCCCGCGCACCTGCATCAGTGGCGAGGTCATTTGTCTACCTCCAGCATCGACAGCCGACTCAGCAGCCTTTCCACGGGCGCGAGACGGGCCAGCCCGCCGGGCATGAACAGCCCCACCAGCACGATCACCAGGCCGAGCATGGCCCCGTGCAGGTGAGCCAGGTTCGTCCAGATCACCTCCTCCGCCGAGTAGAGGAACAGGGCGCCGATCACCGGCCCGACCAGCAGCCCCGAGCCGCCCAGCATGGCCATGGCGATCGGGGTCAGGGCGATCTTCAGGCCGTAAACATCGCCGGGGATAATGTAGTTAAAATACCAGGTGTAGAGCCCACCCATCACTCCCGGGAAAATGCTGCTGATCATCAGCGCTTGAGCTTTCACGCCGAAGGTCGGCACGCCGAAGTCCCGCGCAACCTGCTCGTCCTCACGGATCGTCCTCATCGCCAGTCCCAGCCGGGAACGGCTGATCAGCCAGGAGCATGCCACCACTGCCACCACAACCGCCAAAGATAAGTAAAACACCGGTACCGTGCGCTCGGCCGCCTCGATCTTCAAGCCATTGGCGCCTCCGGTCAGCCAGCTCAGGTTGATGGTGATGTACTCCATCAACTTCACGAGCCCGAAGGTCGCCAGGGAGAAATAGGCCCCCCTGAGCCGGAAGAACGCGGGACTGATGAGCCCCGCGAACACCACCACGATCACCGCCGTCATCGCCAGGGAGAACGGGAACGGCACCCCCTCGTTGAACAGGATGCCGAAGGCGTAGGTTCCCACCCCGAAGAAGGTGATGTGGCCCAGGTTGATGTAGCCCATGTAGCCGCCGACGATATCGTAGCTCTGGGCCAGCACGATGTTCAGGAAGAGGAAGGTGAAGATCTGCAGGATGTAGTTCCGCGCTTCGAGCGGCAGCAGCGGCAGGAACAGCAGAACGACGAGGGTCGCCAGGATGGGCGGGATCGGCTTCTTCATTCCCCCCTTATTTCCCGAGCAGTCCCGTGGGTCGGACCAGCAAGGTGACCACGAGCAATAGATACGCCACCGTCTGCCCCCAGGCGGGATTGAAGAAGCCGACGAACGATTCGCCCAGGCCGATGATGGCGCCCCCCAGGGCCACTCCCAGGAAGCTTCCCAGTCCGCCCATGACGATGATGCACAGGTACTTCAGGGTCAGCGGCAGACCCATGTTGGGCGCCACATAATGATGTATCACCTCGAACCCGCCGGCCGCGGCGGCCAGCAACGTGCCGATGCCGAAGGCGATCGCGTTGATGCGTCCTGCGTTGACGCCGGTCAGGATCGCCCCGCGCCTGCTCTGGGTCACCGCCTGGACGGCCAGGCCGAGGTAGGTATACTTCAGGAACAGAAACAGCCCGACGATCAACCCCAGCACCAGCCCGAACACGAGCAGCTTCAGCGACGGCAAATACAGACCGCCGATCACCAAAGTCGGTAAAAAGAGGTCCACGCTCTTTTCGAACTGCACGTCCTGCGATGAAAACGCCGCCACATCCTCGATGATCAGCGCGGCCCCCAACGTCACCAAGATCGCCGAGGCCAGCCGGACGTGCTCCTTGTGCTGAGTCAGCGGCTTGATCAGCGCCCTCTCGAAGGCATAGCCTCCCAAAAAAAACATCGGCGTGACGAGGGCGACCAGCAGAAACGGATCCCATCCCAGGTTGTCGAACAACACGAACACGATGAACCCGGACACCATCAGGAATTCCCCGTGGGCGAGGTTCAACACGCCGCTCACACCGAAGATCAGGGCGAGGCCAAACGCCGCCAAGGCGTAGACCCCGCCCAGGAGAACCCCGTTGATAGTCAACTGCGCCAGGATGGTGAGGTCCATCACCACCGGCCGTTCTTGAACTCGTGGGTCCTCACGCCCTGATCCAAGGGCCAAAGGGAGACAGGCTTTCCTTTCTTGATCTGGGTCGGCCAGGGGTGGAGGGTGCCGTAGCCGCGCTCGTCATGCTTGACCACCAGCTCGCCCCCGAAGAGTAACAGGTTCGTTTCCCACATGGCCTTGCGGACCGCCTCCGGGTCCAGGCTGCCGGCGCGCTTGAGCGCGTCCTCGATCCGCTTAAAGGCGTTGTAGCGGATGCCGGCCTCCGAGTACTGCCACGGCTCGAACCCGGCCGCCCGGCAGGCAGCCAGAAACTCCTTGTGGTCCGCCGTCGTGCCCTCATAGGAATACCTGGCCGACACGATGTTCTCCGCCGATCTCCCCATCGCCTTGATCACCGGCACCGGCGCGTGACCCACGACGACATCCTTCGGGTTGAGCCCCAACTCCCGCGCCTGCTTCAAAAATCCGATGTTCCAGGGCGGGGGCAGCGCCTCCACGAACACCACGTCCGGGCTCTTCTGCTTCATCGCGAGGATGATCGAGGAGAAGTCCTTGGTGTCCTTGGGCGCGATCTCCTGGAAGACGACCTGGAATCCGGCCTTCCTCAGCCAGTCGCCAAACCCTTGCATCGCCTGGTTGTCGTGCAGGTTGTCCCTGGAGAGCAGGGCGAACGTCTTCACCCCGCCCTTCCGCGCATAGAGCTCTGCAACCCGCTTGTATTCCCACTGGGCCGGGGCCAGCCCGGTGGTCCGCCACCTATTCGGCTTCTCAAACATGACCGAGTCGTTGGCCTCCACCATGAAAAACGGGATCTTGTGTGTCGCGGTGGCTTGCAGGGCCGCGTTGGTGATGAAGCTGGAGAACGGCCCGATGAACACATGCACCTTGTCCACCGTCGCCATGCGCTCGTAGAACTTGAGGGCGGTGGGCGGGCTGGTCTGGTCGTCGTAGATGACGAACCGTACCGGCAACGATTTACCCAGCTTGCTCAGGTAGATGCCTCCGCGCGCGTTGAGCTGCTTGGCCCACGCCTTGGCAAGCTTCGGAAAAGGCTTCACGATCCCCAGGAACGGTCCGGATTGAGCCAGCGTCCCGCCGATCACGATCTCGGTGGCCGTCTGGGCCAGCGCCTTCGATTGGATCGGGATCACCGCCATGCCGGTGGAAAGCGCCGCCAGAGAGATGAATTTCCTGCGGGTGATCGGACGGTAGAGTGTCGAGTGGCTTTCGTTTCCGTTCATAAATCCTCCCCTACGCCCCAATAGGCGTATAGACCCCCCTGTGAACTTCTGTTAGTTCCACTCTTTACGGCCCGAGAAAAGCCCCAGGAGGCCGCAGTAGCTGAGTATTCTAAGCCTGCCCGAGTGGAAGAACAAGGGTCACAGCCGAGTCATCCCCCCCTTCGCGCCCGCACCGGCTCCGGCACGGGCAATCGTGCCAGTGCCAGCCGACCCCCGGCTGGCACACCCCGGCCTCGGTGGCCCGGACGACCGGGGCAGCGGCATCACGCCGGTCCGGTGCCAACTTCGGGCAGTTTCGGCAACATGCCTCCGGCCCTGGACGAGGCCAGAGTACGCCGATGAACCAATGGAATCTCTTATTTGCGCCCGTTGGCACAATATTTGCTTCGTTACTCGTGCGGAGGGAACTCGTCTGCCGCTGGAGGCGTGATGAACACAACTGCCGGCTCCCAGAGCCCGGATCAACCCAGATGAAATCCAGCAGGATCATCGTAGCCGTCGCCATCCTCACCACACTCTCCGGCTGTCAATTCGGACAACATACCACCGTTCCCGACGACCTCATCGGCGTATGGAAGACCTCGGCCCCGAAATACGCGGACCGCTTTTTCGAGATCACGAAAGACACCATCATCTTTGGAACCGGGAACGGCAACACTACCGTCCACCCCATCTGGAAGATCGAAACAGCTCGTGACTCTTACGACACCCTATACACCATCTCCTACGTGGCGTTAGAAGGAGAAGTATACAACTTCTCCTTCTACCACGCTCTCACAGGCGGTGGCGTGATTCGATTCAAGAATCAAAAACAGATGACCTGGACGAAAGCGAGGCGATAAGCGATGAAGCGGTACAAGAGAAGGCAGATTCTTGTTGATGCCTTTCAATACAGGCTCCTGGGCATCAACCTCCTTCACTTTCTCACCATCCTCATGATCTTTGCCGCCGCCCTCTTCGCTCCGCTGATGATACAGCTGGACAGCGGCACGCTCTCCTGGGGCGAGAAGCAGGAAGTCGCGAGTGAATTCCTATCGCTCCATGCGCGGGTGTGGCCACCCCTCTTCGCTACCCTCGTGCTCCTCTCCATCCACGCGATCTTTGTTTCGCATCGAATTGCGGGACCGCTCTACCAGTTTCGGAAGCTCTTCACACTGGTCGCCCAGGGGAACCTCTCGGTGCGCGCAACCATCCGGAAGCATGACTATCTGGGGAAAGACGCCGAGAGCATCAACGAAATGATCGCAGCCTTGCGGACAAGGATCACAGGCATCGAAGAGCAGTACGAGGAAGTTCATGCGGTGTTGACCGAACTCAAGAGAGCCATCGACAGCAGCTCCGTGGAAGACATGAATGAGCAGATCAAGCACCTTGAGCTCCGGATGGACCGGCTAAAGGTATCCGTGAATCAATTCAGAACTGCTTAGGAGACACGCGTGGAAGATCATTTCGCCGGTGCCCGGCGGGCAAGCGCACCGCAAGCCTGGGCCACGCGGTAGAGACAGATCCGAAGAGATCTCGCAGCGATGGCCCAACTCGGTTTGTCTCCGCCGAAACGGCCTCTAGGCTCTGCGCCTTCCGGTCGCCAGAGTCGCAAACAGTGCCGTCGTGGGTTTACGCTCATCGAGCTGGTGATCGCAATGGCGCTCTTCGGGACGCTGGCCGCCATCGGGATACCTCTATACGCGAACTACCTCGAAAAGGCGAAGATCGCTAAGGCCATCGCGGACGTTAAAGCGGTTGGAGTAGAAATCAGGTTCTATGAGCTCTCCGCCGGAGATCTGCCTGACTCACTTGCCGACGTGGGAAGGGGAAGTTTTGCCGATCCGTGGGCAAATCCCTACGAATACCTGAAAATCGCCTGTGACGAGAGCGCCGTGTTCGGCAACGCAAAGGGAGGCGGAGGCAAGTGCAGGGCGCCCAAGGGGGCGCGGAGGGACCGGTTTCTGAGGCCGCTGAACTCGGACTACGACCTGTACAGCAAGGGCAAGAATGGCGTGAGCAAACCACAGCTCAGCGGCCGAGACAGCGCGGATGACATCGTCCGCGCCAATAATGGGGGATACGTGGGTCTGGCTTCAGACTTCTGATTCTGGTGCAAACCGTGAAATTTGACGCGACATTCCTCCGCAGCAAGGTGGGACGCCGAATGTTCGTGCTCTTCATCTTCTGCGCCCTCCTTCCGATCGCAGCCCTGGCAATCATCTCCTTTACCCACGTGACGAGCCAGCTCAACGACCAGAGCCAGAGGCGACTCCACCAGGCGAGCAAGGCCGTGGGCATGGCCATTTACGAGCGGCTCTTGTTTCTCGAGGCCGAGATGAAGATGGTCGCCGCCAACCTTCATGCCGGCACCGGCGCTCCTATCAAGACGCCGTCCGAAGGATTCTGGGAAGACCTCTCGCAGCGGTTCGAGGCCCTGGCCCTTGTCACCGATGCCGGCAGGTATCCGCCTCTCTTCGGCCGTATCCGGAACCCGCCGCAACTCACCGCGGCGGAGAAGCGACACCTCAGCTCCGGCAAGACCGTCGTATCCACCCAGCATCGTCCGGATCGTCCGTCGCGCATATTCGTGAGTCGGCTCCTCGATCCACAGCGCCCGGGCCGGGGAATCCTGCTGGGAGAGATCAACCACACGTACCTCTGGGGCATAGGGGACGAGAGCAGTCTGCCGGCGATGACCGAGCTGTGTGTGCTGGATCAATCGAACAATGTCCTCATCTGCTCGTTTCCGGGCCCCGCATCACTTCCCGACCACGTCGCGCTCACAATGACCGGGTCCCCTTCAGGCCAATTCGAGTGGAGACACGGAGGGAAAGAGTACCTGGCAAGCTCCTGGCCCATTCCGCTCGAGTTCACTTTTTTCACTCCCACGTGGACGGTGGTCTTGGGTGAATCAAAGGCGAATGTGCTCGCCCCAATGGCGAACTTCAAGAAAACGTTCCCCCTGGTCATCCTCGTGTCCCTGTGGGCGGTCCTCCTGTTGAGCATCAGCCAGATCCGAAGGAGCCTGGTCCCACTCGAAAAGCTCCGCGATGGGACCCGCCGCATCGCCAGGAGGGAGTTCGCGAGCCGGGTGACGATCGCGAGCGGGGATGAGTTTGAGGAACTCGCCGCATCGTTCAATACCATGGCCAGCCGATTGGGCAGGCAGTTCCACACCCTGGCCACGATGGCCGAGATCGACCGGGCTATCCTCTCGGTGCTCGACACCGAGAAGATCGTGAACACCGTGCTCAGCAGGATGCACGACCTCTTCCCGTGCGATTCCGTCAGCGTGACCCTCCGTGATTCTCAGGCGACGGACACCGCGTGGATATATCTCAGGGACCGCAGCTCCGAGGGTGAAACGGTGGTGGAGGCTGTCGAGTTCACACCCGACGATATGCAAACCCTGCACGACAATCCAGAAGGCCTAGTCATCGGGCAGGAGGCCATTCCCCGCTCTCTTGCGCCGCTGGCCAGGCGTAGCATCACATCGTTCATGGTTCTGCCCATTTTCCTCAGACAACAGCTGTCGGGAGTCATCGCCCTGGGGTACCTCGATCCGGTTGCGCACAGTCAGGAAGACCTGGTCCAGGCCCGCCAGCTGGCTGACCAGGTCGCGGTGGCTCTGTCAAATGCCCGTGACGTCGCCGAGCGCAAGCATGCGGAGGAGGAGCTCCAGGAGAGCAACCGTCTTCTGGAGGCGGCGCTCGTCGAGCTGGAGTCGACACAGCAGCAAATCATCCAGCAGGAACGCCTCCGTGCCCTGGGGCAGATGGCAAGCGGCATTGCCCACGACTTCAACAATGCGCTCTCCCCGATCTTGGGCTTCAGTGAGCTCCTCCTCATCGACCCGGAGCATCTGGACAACAAGGAGAAGGTGACCGAGTACTTGCGAATCATGAACACCGCCAGCCGAGACGCCGCGAACGTCGTCAGCCGTCTGCGTGAGTTTTACCGGCCCCGCGAAGAGAACGAAATCCTGCGGCCTGTCGACCTCAGCCAGCTGGCCGAGCAGAGCATCCAGCTCACGCAGCCCAGGTGGAAAGACCAGGCGCTGGCCGGCGGCATCACCATCCGCATCGAGACCGACTTGCAGAAGGTCCCGCCGGTCGCCGGCAACGAAGCTGACTTGCGCGAGGTGCTGACCAACCTGATTTTCAACGCCGTGGACGCGATCCCCGAGAGCGGGACGATCACCTTACGCGCCCGTCCCGATGGCGAACACGCTGTACTGGAGGTGAGCGACACGGGCACGGGCATGACCGAAGAAGTCCGCCAGCGTTGCCTCGAGCCGTTTTTCTCGACGAAGGAGAATCGCGGCACGGGCCTGGGGCTGTCGATGGTCTACGGCATCATCCAGCGGCACCAAGGGACGATTGACATCGAAAGTGAGCCGGGCAAAGGGACGACCTTCATCATTCGCCTGCCTGTCCAGACGGAACAGGTGGCGGGAGACGCGAAGCCGGAAGCACGAGCCCCTTCCCGCCGGCTGCGCGTCCTCGTCGTCGACGACGAACCGTTGGTGTGCAGGGTCATGACCGACTACCTGACCAGCGATGGGCACACGGTCGAGACGGCGACGAACGGGCGCGAAGCACTGGAGAAGTTCCGCGCCGGCCAGTTCGATTTGGTGGTGACCGACCAAGGGATGCCTGAGATGAGCGGCGACCGGCTCGCAGCGGCCATCAAACGGCTTGCCCCGGACAAGCCCGTCATTCTGGTGACCGGGTTCGGCAAAACGGCGAAAGCCGACGACGACAAGCCGGCTGACGTGGACTTTATTGTGAGCAAACCTGTCCCGCTGACCGCGCTGCGGCAGGCGCTGGCGAAGGTGATGGCGGAGTAGATGTCACTGCAGCCGATCCGGGTTACCCGAGCGGCGGCCGTCATCAGCCGGAAGCACTCGCCGGCAAGCTGGTGACCAGGAGCTCATCGACGGCTCCAGAGCGGGGCCACCCAGCCCCACCAGTGGCTGTGGGCGGCCAGGAGATCAAGGAGCAGGACGCCGCCGCGTTTCTCTCCCGCCGCGTGTCGGATATACTGTGTCGTGCCGACCCGAAGCGGTCCGCATGGAGGGTCAACAGCCAGTGCCGAACTGTCCTGTCTTGGGCTCCCCGATGCGTGAGGCGGGAGGGAATCCGAGGCGTTTCTGCCGGCGGCGGGAGACCGCTGTGAAATCTCGGCACCGCGCGAAGGTGCGACCCATCGCTGCCGTCTTGCTTCTGACCGTAGCGGTCACCGCGGCAGGTGGCGCAAAGGCTGCCGAGGTCCGGACGGAGGCCGGCAGCCTGGCCGGTCAACTCCTGGTCGCCACGGCGGAGATGCCCGATCCGCGATTCGCGCGGACCGTTATCTACATGGTCCGGCATGACGCGAGCGGAGCGATGGGGCTGATTGTGAACAGGCCGATCGGGGAGGTGCCCCTGGCGCGCCTGCTGGAGCAGCTCGGTATTGACAGCGACGGAGTCAGCGGGAACATCCGGGTGCATTACGGCGGCCCGGTGCAGCGAAGGCGTGGCTTCATGTTGCACTCGGCCGACTACGTCGGTGAGGGCACCCGGATCGTCAACGGCGCGATGGCGCTGACAGACCCGCTCGAGATCCTGCCTGCTATAGCCGCGGGCACCGGCCCCCACCGGAGCCTCTTCGCTCTCGGCTATGCCGGCTGGGGGCCCGGTCAGCTCGAAGGGGAGATGGGGGGCGGGCACTGGGTCATTGTCCCGGCCGACGAGGCCTTGGTGTTCGACGACGACTACGAGGCAAAGTGGCAACGGGCGATCGCCCGGCGCATTATTCATCTGTAACATTCCCCTCGAGGCAGCGGCGCTAGCCGGGCGGTCACCTCCGCGCAGCTCAAGACCCGACGCTCCCGCGTGGTGCTCGCCCCCGTGGTCGCGACCGACCCAGTTCGGCGCCGAGCGGCGTTATTCAGCCTCGCTCGTCCTTCGAAAGCTCGCTGACCTGGTCGTCCCGAGCGAAGATCCCTCGACGGTACCGATCCCGGAGTCCCCCAGCATTCGGCCCGCCTCGCGATGGGACGAGGCCGTCCCGTCTTCGGGGACGGGCCGCCGAGAGGCGCGGAGCGCCCCCGGCGAACTATCGGCCAGACCATGGGCAGGTCGTCAGGGAAGGTCGGCCCCCACCTTGAGCTGTACCCTCCGGGGCCGTATGCTAACTCCCGTGGCCGGGGTGAGGCCTCCCCGCTCCAACCTGTCCTATGTCTTTCTTCGAGAACCGGCCCCCGAAGCGCATGCGGCGCGGATTGACCGGGAAAGGGTGACGGATGGACGGCAAGAGCCAGGCGAGACCGTCCGTCGGCGTTCAGTTCGGGATACTTCTCCCCACCCGCGGGATCCTCTTCTCTCCCGGGGGCCCGGACCTGACCCCCATCTACCGGATGGCCGAGGGAGCTGAGACCGGGGGCTACCACTCCGTGTGGGTGGGGGACAGCGTCACGGCCAAGCCCCGGCTCGATGCGGTGGCCACGCTGGCGGCCGTGGCGGCCCGGACCGAGCGCCTCCGGCTCGGGACAGCGGTGATGCTTGCCGCGCTCCGCCCTCCGGTCATCATCGCCCACCAGATCGCCAGCCTCGACGTGCTGGCCGGCGGCCGTCTGATCTGGGGGGTCGGGGCCGGCCGTGGCGGCCGAGCGATCCTTGATAACGAGTTCGCGGCCTGCGGCGTGCCGATGCACGAGAGGGGCAGGCGGCTCGATGAGCTGCTGGAGATCTCCCGACTTCTCTGGAGCGGAAAGCCCGTCTCTTACTCCGGCCAGCACTACGGGTTCCAAGACCTCACCCTCGAGCCCGTGCCGATCCAGAAGCCCGGAGTGCCGATCTGGATCGCCAGCAACCTGGTCGAGCGCGGCCTCAAGCGAGTCGCCGAGCTGGCCGACGCCTGGATCACGAACGTGACGACCTTCGAGGTGTACCGCCGGTGCTGGGAGCAGATCGGCGCCTATGCAGACGCTCTCGGGCGGGACCGGGCCATGATTGGCCAGTGCCTCTACCTGACCATCAACGTGGACCCCCACGGCGAGGCCGCCCGCCGCCAGGGACGGACCTTTCTGGAGCAGTACTACAAGAAGTCCGCAGACGAGGTCATGGCGGACCTGGTCTGCCATTTCGGGAACGCCGAGGAGTGCGCGGAGCGAATCCACGGGTACGTGCGGGAAGGGGTGCGGACGGTCATCCTTCGCTTCGCTGCGCCCAACCAGTTGGAGCAACTGTCGGTGATGACGGAAGAATTGCTGCCGCTCTTCAGGTAGACCCTCTCGTGATCACGGGAATCGATCACATCGTCGTCGTTGTTCGCGATCTGGAAGCTGCCACTGCAAGCTATCGGGGGCTGAGCTTTACTGTGGTGCCGGGTGGGCGGCACCCCGTCGGCACCCACAATGCGTTGATCGCGTTGGAGGACGGCGCCTACATTGAGCTGATCGCTTTCCTGGAGCCCGAAAAGCCCTCCCCGCACCGCTGGTGGACGCCGCTACAACAGGGGGAGGGATTGGTGGATTTCTGTGTGGGGACGAGCGATCTCGCGGCTGATCTGGGGGCGCTACGGCGGGCCGGCGTGGAGATCGATGACCCCACCCCGCTGAGCCGAACCCGCCCCGACGGCTACGTGCTCCGGTGGGTGCTCGCTATTCCCCGAGAAGGGCATCGGGGTGTGGCGCCGTTCTTGATCAGCGATGAGACCCCGCGGCACGAGCGGGTCCCCGCGCAGAGCGGCCACCCGAATCAGGTGACGGGGCTTGGCCGGCTGACCATTGCCGTGCCCGAGCTGTCGGATGTGCGCCGGTGGTATACGCGTCTTCTCAGGCAGTCCGGGAGCGAGGGGCGGCGCGAAGACCTCGGGGCGGCGTCGCTCCAGTTTCGCATCGGGGCCCATACCCTGGAGTTCGTGGCCCCACAGCATAACCAGAGCCCCCTCATGGCGTCTGTCCAGAGCTCGGGTTCCGGTCCCTATGCGGCGACCTTGACGACGAACTCCGGGATGACGGGGTGGCTAGACGAACAGGCCACCCACGGGGCCCGCCTCCACGTGGGTTGAACCCCTCGCGAGTAGGCCCGCGAGCGAAGCCCGGGGCAACCCGAAAGGCTAAAGAGATGAAGCGCTCCCGCTAGGGGTTGCGTCGTCTTCGAGCCCCCATATTTCGTTACTTTTTTTCGTTCCCCCCTTTTCGCCTGCGCTCTCTAGCATGGAGACGAGATGCCCACTCCGCGTCTTCCTGCGCTGTTGGCGCTGGCCACTCTCCTGGCTGGCTGCGCCACGGTGCCGCCCGGGACGTACTTCCCCGGCCTCTCGGATCCCGACACTCAGAAGGTCTCCCACGCGCTCTACCGGGCAGCTCAAGCAGCGGGAGACGACCCGGCCCGGTACAGCTTCGCACTCGTCATGAGCCAGGAAGCCCAAGCGTACAGCGACCGTGATGCCACCTTCTACGTTACCGACGGCCTCGCGCGCCTACCGGTCCCTGTCGTCGAGGCGGCGTTGGCTCACGAGGTTGCCCACGAGGTTCTGAAGCACGCTGAGAAACGCCGGAGGGTTTGGTTCTCGATGAGCGCCGGATTCGCCGCCCTGGGTCTCGCCGTCCCCGGCGCCGGCTTCGCCAACCTCCTGGTCAACCCCCTGGTCGCGCGGGCTTACTCCCTCAAGCAGCAAAAACAGGCAGACGCGAAGGCGGTGGAAATCCTGCGGGCCATGGGCTACGCGACTCCGCGGCGCGCCCTGGCCACGGCGCTTCGGACCATCGCCACCTTCAACAAGGGCGCGCGATCGACCGGTAGCCTCTTGTCCCCTCGCCTCCCTCTGGCCGAGCGCCTCGCCGCACTGGAGCCGCCGAAGCCAACCTCACGCCTGACCCGGGCCAGCCCCCACAGGATGCCGTAAGCCTCATCCCCTCGGCGTCTCCCTCACCGCTCGAGCGACATCCGCTCCAGAACCCCATCGGGCGGTGCCCGCACAACCCGGGTTCCAGCCACCCAGTCGTGAAGGCCCCGCTTCTCTCGCGTGAACACCACTCCGAGAAAGCCGAGCCCGAAGGGGAGGGCCGCGAGCGCGATCCCAACCCACCGCCACACCGCGTGCCAGTACCCGACATCACGCGCATCCCGGGTGACCACCCGGAGGCCCAGGACTATCTTGCCCGGAGTCTGCCCGCATCCGCCTACGAACACGATCCAGTAGATCGCGTGGAGGAGCACCCCGATGGTCACGAGGAGCCCCGTCAGGGCGGCAAGGCTCCGCAGATCCTCAGGCCAGCGGCTGACCGAGAGGTAGAGCACCACGGTCCAGATCGAGACAAGGAGCCAGAGGCTCCCCACGATCAGCTGGTCCAGCGCGAACGCTACCCAGCGCCGAAGCGTGCCGCCGGGCGTCAGGGCGCCGTACATCCTCACCGCTTCACCCCGTAGATCCGCCGGTACTCCTCCCACGACGCCAGAACCCGCTTGGTAAAGCGGCGAGTCTCCGTGAAGGGGATCTGCTCCACAAAGATCTCGAGATCGTCGCTCGGGCGAGCCGCCCACCACTGTCTGACCCGGGCAGGCCCCGCGTTATACGCCGCGATCGCCAGGGAAGGGTCGCTGAACTCCTTCACGAGGCTGGCCAGAAACGCCGCGCCCAGCTCGAGATTCCGCTCGGGCTCATAGAGAAGCTCATCCGCATCGACGGCCACCCCAGCCCGGACCGCCAAAGACCGAGCGGTCTGCGGCATCAGCTGCATCAGCCCGCCGGCCCCAACCGGGGAGCGGGCCAGGGGGTCAAAGCCTGACTCCTCACGCACCACGGCCGCGACCAGATACGGTTCCAACGCCTTGCGCCGGGCAACCTCCCGGATCTCTGATTCCCAGCCGAACGGGTAGAAGGCCGTCCAGAACTGTTGCGGGAGTTGGCTGTGGCCACTCCAAGCGAAGTCGGTGAAGGACTCCCTGAGAATCCGGAGCGCCAGATGATACCGCTCGTGCCGGACGAAGGCTGTCGCCACGCCGTAGAGTTTCTGAGGATCGGCGAACACCTTGCGGCTCAGCTCCTCCAGCTCCCTCTCGGCATGATCGACAAGCCCCAGCGCCCTGAGCGCCTCAGCCCGAGCGAAATGAACCTGGTTCGCGAGCGGCGTGCGTGGATCGGTCGGGAGCCGGACCGGTAGGGGTTTGGGCACGCTGCCCGGAGCGATCTTGTATCGACGCGCCGCCAGAATCCCGTAGTAGCTTCGGGGCGCCCCCGCAAGCAGGCTCCGAAAGAGCCGAAGCGCCTCTCTCGGCTTGCCGAGACGCTCAAGCGACCGGCCGGCCCAGTATCGCCCAGCGAGCTGAAATCCGGTGCTGGCGGGGGCTTCGACCAGCTGGCCGAACTCACGCGCAGCGCCCGCGAAGTCAGAGCCGAGATAGGCGATCCAACCCATCTGCCAGAGGGCGCGGGAGGCGGCAGGGTCGTCGGGAAAGCGGACCGCCACTCGTCTGTAGCTCCGGACAGCCTCCGCTGTCCGGCCCAAACCCTCCAGCAGCTGTCCCTTGAGCAGCAGAGCTTGGGCTGCTAATCCGCTCTCTGAGAGCCCTTCCGGAACCCGGTTCACAGTCGCGAGAGCTCGCTTCGGCGCACGCGCCCGCCACTGGAGCCGACCCAGCTCAAGCAGCAGCTGAGCCCGACGATCCGGGGGAGCCAAGCCCAGAGCACGGCCCATCGTCCCTGCCGCCTCTCGATACCGACCGAGCCGCCTGAGAGCGGAGGCCATCACGAGGAGAGCGCGGAGGGCAAGGTCCTCACCAGGGTTTTCCCGTAGGATGGCTTCGGCGCCCTCGAGGGCCTCCTCCGCGGCGCCGCCGTGGACCAGCCGCTCGGCGCGCTTCAGGCGCTCCTGGAAGGTCAATGGTGGGAGGACAACCCCACCCTGGAGGAGCTCGTCAAGCTTATCGCCAGCAGCCTCCCCGTACGGCCCGGCCGGCGACGAGAGCCAGAGCTCCCGAAAGATCAGGGCGGCCTCCTGGGCCCGCCCCTGCGACTCGACGGTCAGGCCCAAGAGGTAACGGACCCGGGCCCCGTCAGGGCTGTCCGGGAACCAAGCCAGGAATCGACGGAACAGCTCCTCTGCGCCCCTCTCGTCTCCCTGTTCGGAGGCCAAGGTTGCCGCACGAAGCAACGCCGACGGAGCCACTTGGCTCCGCGGGCTGGCGCCCGCCAGCGCCTCTGCCGTGCGGCGAGCTTCCGCCAGGGCGCCCGTGCGCGAGAGGCTCTCGGCAAGGAGGAGCCGCGCGTAGTCCGACAGGAGCAATGGCTGGGTGATCAGAGCGCGAAAGCCCCAGACCGCCGCCCTCCAGTCACCCGTGCGAAGCGCCTCTATCCCGTCGGCAAACCGGGCCTTCTGCTCCGGCGCGAGCCGGGGCGTCGAGGCGCTCTCTTGGGCCGCGGCGCTCCCGGCAAGCCAGCCGAGCGTGAGCAAAACGAGCGCTGCGCCCCGGAGCCGGTTGGCCAGAGCCTCACCCCCGGTAGCCGCGCTCGAACGAATCGCGAGACATTGCCGGAAGCGGCGGCTAAGAAACCACCGAGGACGACGTGGGGCGAAGTCAGTTGGAACGCCACTAGCGTTGATGCCGGGCCAAATACCGAGCATGAGGAGGACGCAGGGAGGTGTCCAGCACCCCACTCCGCTCCGCCTCGTGTGGACCCCGGGCCAGCGAAGGCGTACCGGCCCAGCCCGCCTGCGGCGGGACTGGGTGCCCGCAAAGGAACGCCGACGACCGAGGACGAAGTACGGCGAAGGTAGTTGGCCCGCCACTAGCCGCCCCGCGGTTTCCCGGCTGCAGACCATGTGTGGGTGATCCGGCGGATCGCGGTCAGGTTCACGAGCACTGCCAGGATCCAGAGCGCGGGCAGCAAAAGGTTGAAGACGGCCCCGACGATGAGGCAGATCTGCCGTTCGGGCCGCTCCATTAGCCCGATCTCGCAGGAGATCCCGATGGCCTGCGCCCGGGCTTTCGTGTAGCTCACCATCACCGTGCCGACCAGGACCGCCATGGTCAGCAACACCCCGGTGTAGCTGCCTGTCCGGATGAAGAGCAGCAAGAGCCCCAGGAGCACCACCAGATCGGAGTAGCGATCCATGACGGAGTCAAGGAAAGCACCGAACGGCGTCACCTGGCCCGACAGCCGGGCCAGAGACCCGTCAAAGAAGTCAAAGAGGCCAGCGAGGATCAACAGGAAGCCGGCCAGCGGCCCTCGCCCCCGGGCAAAGGCCAGCGCCGCCAGGACGCTGACGCCGAGTCCGAGAATGGTCAGGTGATTGGGGCGGAGCCGGCACCGAATCAGCAGCTTGGAGAGGGGGTCGGTCCATCTCGAGACCGAATCCTTATACTGGCTCAGCATCGAAGAAGAAAACGGTCAGAGCGGGGAGGCCAGGGCTCGTTCCAACTCTCGCTGAATCCGGGTCAGGTAGCCAGGATCTTCCACCTTCCAGCCCCGGCGGTCAGTCAGGTAGAACGTGTCGAGGGCATGGTCGATCTCCGTGGCGATTCGCGCGCTGGCGATGTCCAGATCCAGCCGGGAAAGTGTCCGGGTGATCAGGTAGAGGATCCCCACGCGGTCGGGACAGTTGACCTCCACGACCGTGTAGCTGTCCGAGAGGCGGTTATCCACTGCCACCTTGGCGGGGCCGGGGACAGGCTCACTCGCCCCCAGCGGGCGCCGTCTGGCGAGGAGCTCTTCCACAGTGCGCTCACCCTGGATCACCAGCCTCAGATCGCCGAAGATCCGCGCCCAGCGCACCTCGGCCGTAACGGCCTCGCCCAAGGGGTCGTTCACCTGGAAGGTATCCAGCGCGATCCCATCCACCCGGGTGTGGATCTGGGCCGAGAGGATGTTGATCCCGTTGGCCGTCAGAACCCCGGAGATCAGGGAGAAGAGCCCCGGCTCATCCCGCGCGACCACCACCAGGTCGGAAAACCCCAGGTCAGGATGGTGAAAGAGTTCGGTCGCGACCACCTCGTTGGCCAGCCGCTCGACAAGCCTGAGATGGGTGGCGATGCGCTGGGGGCTCGTGCTCCACCGGTAGCGCTCCGACATCATGCCGAGATGCGCGTCCACCGCCGCCCGTGACCCGTCTTCCCGCAGCTCCTCCAGGACGCGGCCGACCACGGCCGACAGGCTGGGCCGGTCGGGCTCGCCCCCGGTGAGATGGGCCATGGTGCGCTGGTAGAGCTCCCAGAGGGTGACCGCCTGCCAGCCGTTCATGACGCCAGGCCCCACCGCTTTCATGTCGGCAAAGGTCAGGAGGTAGAGTTGCCGGAGCCGCTGGGGATCACGCACCGCTTCCGCGAACTGCTCGATCGTCTTCGGATCGTCGATGTCCCGCCTTTGGGCCACGTGAGACATCAGGAGGTGATGTTCCACGAGGAAGACGACCATGGCCGCATCCGGGGGAGCGAGCCCCATGCGCTCGACCAGCGCCTTGATAAGCGGAACCCCTTTGGCCGCGTGCGCGTGCCCCTTGGCCTTGCCGATGTCGTGGAGCAGCAGGCCCAGGAGCAGCAACTCCGGCTTCTCCACCTCGGCCAGCACCTCCGCGGGCCCCTCCGACTCGGCGGACCGCCCCGGGGCCAGGGCCTCCACATTCTCCACAGCCAGCAGCGAGTGCTGATCAGCCGTGTACTTGTGATAGATATCGTACTGGGCGAGGCACGTGAGCGCGCCGAACTCAGGCAGATACCGTCCGAGGAGGCCGAGCTCGTGCATCTCGCTCAGGGTGTGGGCCACCCGTCCCCAGTTCCGGCACATGGCCAGGAAGAGGTCGCGCGCCTCCGACAAGCGGCGGAAATCATCGTCGACCAGCGAGAGGGAACCCTCGATGGCGCGCTCCAGGTCGATGGAGAGCTCGGCCCCCAGCCGGTGGGCATGCCAGAAGACCTTGATGAGACGCGACGGCTCCTCCTGAAATACGGTCCCGTCAGGCTTGGCCAGGTGAAGCTTGCCGTCGAAGAAGAGCAGGCCATCCTCCAGCGCTTCCCGTCGGAGCCTGGGCCCCGCTGAGCGACGGCGCGAGAGCGCCTCCTGGCACCGCGCGATGAGCCGCCGGGAAAGCCGGTGGATCATCCGCGCGTGGAGGTAGTAGTCTCGCATGAACTGCTCCACCGCCAGCGCGCTGTCGTCGTCCGCATACCCAAAGCTCCTGGCGATCCGGGGCTGGAGGTCGCGGGAGAGGACGTCGTTCCGGTGACCCGAGAGGAAGTGGAGCTCGTTCCTGACCCGCCAGAGAAAGGCCAGCGCCTCGTTGGCAGCCTCACCCTCGCGGTCAGTAATCAGCCCCTTCTCGGCCAGCTCTCGGAGGGTGCGCGCGCCAAACTTGCTGGAGGCCAGCCACATCGCGGTGTGCCAGTCCCGCAGGCCGCCGGCGGATTCCTTGACGTTGGGCTCCCCGATGTACGGAGAGGCGCCGTACCTCCGGTAGCGATGGTCTCGCTCAGCCAGCGTAGTCTCAAGGAACTGGGGGAAGTTCTTCCGGTAGACAGCCTTGCCGAGCACCCTCTGAAACCGTCGAAACAGGCGCCAGTCTCCCGCCAGATAGCGCGCCTCCTGCATGGAGGTGCGGCTCGGGAAGTCCGTGCTGGCAATGGCGAGGCAGTCTGATAGGCTCCGACAGCTATGCCCCAGCTCGAGGCCCAGGTCCCACAGGGTGTAGAGGAGCTCCTGCGTGACGCGCTGAACAAACGGGGTCATCTCCTCCTCGTAGATCACCATGAGGTCGATGTCCGAGGCGGGGTGAAGCTCCCCCCGCCCGTAACCCCCGAGCGCGACCAGGACCAGTGGAGACGGCTCGAATCCTTCGTGCCAGCAGTCCTCATGGACGAGGCGGAAGAGCCGGCGCAGGAAGTCATCGATAAAATCCGCGCGGGCCTGGACCGACTCCCACCCGGAGACGCCCTCCTCGTGGCGCGCCTTCATGACGTCGTAGCCGAAGATCAAGTGCGGGCGGAGGAGGTCGAGGCGGAGTCGCCGGCGGCGCTCGATCAGCTCCGCGGAGGGGCCGTCGAATGCCCGCGCCAGCCTGCCCTCGGCTCGTCTGAGCTGTCCAAACAGCTTTCCCGACATGATGTTCCGTAGCCTACAGGGCCAAACCAGGAGTTGTCAAACGACCGAGCATCTCCTGCGCGAGAGAGCGGTACAATGGGAGAGCATGCGCCGACTCTGGCGGTCGGTCCTGGACGAGGTCACACCATACGAGGCGGGCCCGCCCCTCGAGCGGCTCCGAGCGGAGTCCGGACCGAGCGAACTCATCCGGCTCTCCGCCAACGAAAACCCCCTCGGGCCCTCGCCCAGGGCGATTGAAGCCATCGTCGCAGAAGCTGCTCGCGCCCACCTCTACCCCGACGGTGGCGGCACCGCTCTCCGCCAGGCGCTCGGGCGCCACCTGGGCGTGCCGCCGGAGATGATCCTTCTTGGCAACGGGGCCGACGAGGTCCTGGCCCTGATCGCCTGGGCGGCGTTCGAGAGCAGCAATGAAGTGGTCATCCCGCACCCGTCCTTCGAGCCCTACCACGGCGTCGTGACCCTGTCAGGTGCCACGCCCGTCCTGAGCCCGCTGGTCGACTATCGGACGGACCTCGATGACATCCTCCGGCGCGTGACCCCTCGCACAAAGGCGCTCATCCTCTGCTCCCCGCACAACCCCACCGGAACTATCCTCCGCCTCGGACCGCTCCGTGCATTTCTTGCCCGGCTCGGTGATGACCCCCCGCTGCTGATCCTGGACGAGGCCTACCGGGAGTTCGTTGACGATCCGGACGCATCGGATGGCATCGCACTGCTCGCCCGGTGCCCCACGCTGATCGTCCTCCGCACGTTCTCCAAGGTGGCGGGGCTGGCCGGGCTCCGGGTGGGGTATGCGGTGACGCGGGCGGAGATCGTCGGGAAGCTACACCGGGTGCGCGCCCCGTACAACGTCAACCGCCTTGCCCAGGTGGCGGCCATCGCGGCTTTGGAAGACTCGGAGCATCGGGAACTGACCGTGCGGCTCATCCGTGAAGAACGGCGCTTCCTGACGAGAGCGCTCAGCGACCGAGGCCTCTCGGTCGTCCCCTCCCACGCCAACTTCCTCCTCGTCGGCGTGGGAGCAACAGCGACAGCGCTCCGTCAACGACTGGAGCGAGCAGGCATCCTCGTGCGGGATGGGGCGGCGGTGGGGTTCCCCGGCCACCTCCGCATCACGGTGGGAACGCACGCCCAAAACGCGAAGCTGCTCGCCGTCCTGGATCGCGCCCAGGACTGAGCACGAACGCCCCAACCTCACCGAGGGTCGCGAACGCCTCGACGCTGCTCCCCCGGCTCCAAGCTAGTTCACTCGCTTCTTCAAGGCGGAGAGCTGCTTCTCGAGGAACTCCGCCCGCTCTTGCCATTGCACCGCGTAAGTCCTCAGCATCTCCGCCTCCTCATAGACCTGCCTGAGTTCGGCTCGGAGTTGCCGCTCCCGCGCCACGCCGTGCCTCCACGCGATGCCCGCGCCGGCAGCCATCAGGGCCAGAACGAGGCTTGCCACGATGAGGAGCCACGGGCGATCAGGCGCATGGTCGCCGGTCAAGCCCAAGCGCTCAAGCAAACGCTCAAGCAGGCCGGAACGCTCCCGCTGCTCCACCATACCGGGCCCCTCTCGCTACCACACACACCATTCTATCGGGCCTACCCCGTCCGGATAAAGCCTTTTCGGAGGCTCTTGGCACATCGGCGCCGATTTCGTATGATGGATGTAGCGGGTGAGATGGGCCACTTCAGCACGCCGACACCCCTCAAACGGTTCTTCGATCGCACGGTCCGTCGGAGCTTCGGCGACCTCGAAATTCACGACGACAAGGCCGCCGGCTACCTGTCTGACCTTCTCACGCGCTTCGCCCGCGCCGAGAACCTGTACCCGCTGAGCGTGACGGGTACACGCCTCGAGAGCGTCAGCGAGCACCTCCTAGAGATCCAGCGGGTGTGGGAGTTCGACACTCCTCACTTCAATCCGGTCCGGGAACGGGAGCTCCGCCGTCAGATCGGGGACTATACCCTCTTCATGACCGGGCTCTTCCGGGAGCACGTGGAAGGAATGTCGGTCACCGGCTACTACGTCCGCGAGGGTAAGCGCGCGTATCGGTTCGTGTCCGAGCACGATCGGGCCAGCACCCGCCCCGAGGCGCGGCTCTTCTGGACCCTCGCCGACCGCTTTGAAGGTTTCGCGGGAGCGCTGACGTACATGCGGAAGGCGTACTTCCGCCCCGAGCTTGCCCCGCCGCACCCCTTCTTCAGTCGCCTGATCACTGAATGGTAGCCCGCCCTCTCCAGGCGGCTCAGGTCAACGCCCCGGCCAGGTGTCCGCTCGAACTCGCCGCCGAGGTGGCAATGGGGCAAGCGCGCGCCTCCGAGGCGAGCCGCGGGCCGAAACAGTTCGACCCGTACCGATGATCACGGCGGTGCCGGGGATCCGGGTCGGCCACTGCACGGACGAGACCGGCCTCACCGGCTGTTCTGTCGTGCTGTGCGACCGACCCGCGGTGGGGGGCCTTGAGCTCCGTGGCTGGGCCACCGGGGTCCACGGGCTCGACTTCCTCGATCCCCGCCATCTAGTCCCCACCGTCGACGGCGTGGTCCTCTCGGGCGGAAGCGCCTTCGGACTGGAGGCGGTCTTCGGGGCAATGCACTACCTGGAGGAGCAGGGGCGCGGGTTTCAGACCGGGCCTACGGTGGTGCCTCTGGTGCCGGGCGCGATCCTCTTCGACCTCAACGTGGGGACTTCCACTGCGCGTCCCACCCGCGCCATGGGCTACCGCGCGTGCCTCAGCGCCACCTCCGACAACGTGGAAGAGGGCAACGTCGGAGCTGGCACCGGCGCCACGGTGGGAAAGCTCTTCGGCATCGACCGGGCCATGAAAGGAGGGATCGGAAGCGCCAGCGTGAGGCTCGCCGGGGCGGTGGTCGGCGCGCTGGTGGCTGTCAATCCCCTCGGGGATGTGCGGGATGCAGAGAGCGGCCACCTCCTAGCGGGAGCCCGCGACGCCCCGAACGGCCGGCACCTCATCGACACCGCTACCGCAATGCGACAGGGGATCGCTCCTGCCGAAGTCAAGCCGCTTGAGCAAACTACGATCGGAGTCATCGCCACCGACGCCAGGCTCTCCAAGCCTGAGGCCACCAAGGTAGCCCAGCTGGGCATGATCGGGTTTGCCCGAGCCCTCTCCCCTCCCCACACGCACCTGGACGGCGATGCGCTCTTCTGTCTTTCGGTGGGAGAGGTCCAGGTGGAACTCACTGCCCTGGGCCTGGCCGCCGCAGAAGCCGTGGCCCGGGCCATCGCTCGCGCGGTCAGGGCCGCGGCCTCGCTCCCCGGACTCCCTTCGTGGCAGGAGCTATTCGGTTCTTCAGACCGCTAGCGCCGTGTCGATAACCGCTGCATGGCCCACTTCGTGCGACCCATCCACTGGATGGGTCCCCCGCGCCAGCGGTGGCTTTCGGCCGTTAGGGGAGAGAGCCCGCGGAGGGCCCGAGGCGAGGGTAGGGGGCGGAGTCCCCTCCGAGCATGCTAAGATGCACCCATGGCTCGACGCGCCAAGGTGATCCGCTTCCCCAAGACTCCGCCGGAGCCGAGTGATGACCGTGGCTTCGTGGAGGTCCACCACTGCCGCGATCAGGCCGAGGCGTTGGTGGTCAAGGGGCTCTTTGAAAGCGAAGGGCTTCTCTGTGTGCTCCGCACCCGCCTGGTTCACTCCATCCATCCCTTCACTATCGGGGACCAGGGAGAGGTGATCGTGCTGGTCCCGGAAACCGAAGCGACCCGGGCCCGCATCGTCCTGGCCCGTGTGGCTGCCGGCCCTTCTTTCCGCTAGCCCCGATCCCCACGAGAGCCGGTGGGGTCACCGACCGGCCGAGGAGGTCCGTCGCCGCGAGCACCCCCACCCGGTGTGGGAAGCCCCGTGGCGGGCGGCCGGAGTCGCCCGACGCGGATCCGTTCCGTCTTCGAGGGTGACACCCGCTGGGCCTCGCGCAATCGTCGGCTCGGCGGTCTCGGACTCAGGCTGGATCCGCGCCAGGTCCTAATCTAGGGCGCGCACCAGCGCCCACAGGGCCTCCGAGACGCGCGTCAGCGCTGCCGGGTCCAGCGTCGACGAGCGATCGAGAGCGGTATGGTAGGTCTCGAATGGCGGAGGCCGCCTCACGAGCTGGCGGAAGAGGGTCCGTATGGGGTTGAGGACGAACTGCCGGAGCGCGTCGGCTTCGTGGCTCGGCACCACGGTGAGGCCGACGGCCGGCACCCCGAGACCACTAAAGGCGCGATGGTCGCTTCCGAAGACCGGAATCCTGCCCACCACGTGGTAGGTCTGGTCCCGGCGATACCCTAACGCCTCCAGCGTCTGGACAAAGGTCTGAAGCAGCGGGGAGTGATCCCACAACGGGACCGCATCCCAGATCACGAGCGCATCGCCGATCCCGCAGAGCTCGAGGCTCACCACCCCCACGACACCGTCCAGCGGAGCAGCCTTCACGTAGCAGCGCGCCCCGAGATAGCCGATCTCCTCGCTACCAGTGAACAGCAGACGCACGGAGAGGTGGCCGGGCGGGTCCTGAGCCAGGCGTTCGAGCAGGTCCAGCAAGATGGCGATAGCCGAGCCGTTGTCGTTGGCTCCGGGGCTCCCCGGCACCGCGTCGTGGTGGGCGACCAGGATCAGGGTCCGGGCGCCCCGCCCGACCTCCACGACAAAGTTCTCTCCGCTCCCTTCGAACGTCGCGTACGGGTGACGGGAAACCGTGAAGCCTCGCGCCTCAAGCACTCGGCCCAGAAGCTTCTGTCGGTCGAGGTTCGAGCGCCCCTCGAGGAGTCTGACGTAGTCAAGGGGCGAGGGACGAGCCTGACCCGCGACAGCTTCCAGAGGGAGCGATGGGGGAGACTCGCGAGAGGAGCGGTTCAGCAGGGCGGCGAGGCCGAGATTGAGCCGACCCCGGAGGTAGAGCCTGACCGCTCCCAGGTCCATCCGCGTGACCTCGGGGCGCTACCCGCCCGGGACCCGAAAGAGGGTCAGGGCGTTCCGGGTCATCACCGGGCCCAGGCTCTCCAGCGACTGACGCCTCAACTCGGCGACTCGCGCGGCCGTGATCGGGAGATACGAGGGCTCGTTACGCTTGCCGCGAAACGGTTGAGGCGGCAGGAACGGGCAGTCGGTCTCCACGACTAGCCGCTCCTCCGGGACCAGCGTGGCGACGCCCAGGAGCTTCCGGGCGTTGGGATAGGTGACCGGACCCGCGAGCGAGATCAGAAGACCGAGGTTCAGACAGTGGCGGGCCGCCACCTCGTCACCCGAGAAGCAGTGCATGATTCCCCCGGTGTCCCTCACTCCCTCTTCTCGGAGGACCTCCAGGGCCTCGAGGTGGGCCTCCCGGCAGTGGATGACGGCCGGCTTTCCGAGCTGGCGGGCCAGGGCAAGCTGGCGGCGGAAGACCTGAATCTGAACCTCTCGGGGAGAGAGGTTCCGGTAGTAGTCGAGCCCGATCTCCCCAATAGCCACCACCTTGGGGGAGGTTTCGGCAAGCCGCGTGATCTCAGCCAGGGCGGCTTCGTCGGCCCCGGCGGCGTCGTGGGGGTGGATCCCCACCGACGCATAGACCTCCGGGTATGCTTCGGCGAGGGCCACCGCCTGGGCCGAGGTCTCGGCGTCCGTGCCGACCGTGAGCAGATAGCGCACGCCCGCCGCTCGCGCACGCTCGACAACGGCAGCCTGGTCGTCCTGAAACTCTGGGAAATGCAGGTGGGCGTGGGTGTCGAAGAGCACCGGTGCGTATTGTAACGCAGAGTGGAGTTTCTAGAGATCGAAGACGACCGATTTCATCGAGCCAGAGCGACGCAGGCTACCCCCGCCAGCACCACCCCGGCGCCAGCCAGGCGAGGGCCGAGCTGGCTTTCATCCAGCCAGAGGCTTCCGATGATCGCGGAAAACACGATGGAGAGCTCACGCGCAGCCACCACGTAGCCGGCCTTCGACAGCCGGAACGCGAAAAGCACGAGGAGATAGGCGGTAAGGTTCATCGTGGAGGCCGCCAGGATGGCCCGCCAGTTCACCGCCCACTCGCGGATGAGCGCCTCGGGCTTGGCCAGGACCGCTGGGGCGAGGAGCAGGATCGACCCGAGCCCCATGAAGTAGATGTACGGGATCGGATGGAGACGGGCCACTCCGGCCTTGTCCACGAGCGAGTAGGCAGCGATGGTGATGCCGGTCAGGACTGCCCACCACGTGCCCGGACCTACGCGCGTGACCTCTGAGGCCGCCGGGCCGACAGTACGCGGGGTGAGGTGAAGGCCGATGATCCCGAGCACGACCAGAGTGACCCCCGACGTCCCCAGGAGCGAAAGGTGCTCGTCGAAGAGGTAGAGCGCCGGGATCGGTACCGCCGCTACGCCCAGGCCTCTGGCGATCGGGTAGACGAGGGAGAACTCCCCTGACCGGTATGAGCGACCGAGCGCATAGAAATAGAAGGCATGAAGGCCAACGGTCGCCACGACGAACGGCAGGGCCGCCACGTGAAACCCATCCGCCCGGAGCTTCCAGATCGCGAGGGGCAGGCCGAGGAGGGTCGCGAGGGAGACCGAGGACCAGAGAAACGCCAGCTGGTCGCGCCCCCGCTTGGCCAGCGCGTTCCAGGCAGAATGGAGGAGTGCGGCTCCAACCACCAGCGCGAGGGCTGATCCCGTCATCCGACACAGTCTACGGTTGGGGTTCCTCAGCGACAAGCCCGGTTCGCCGACCTTCCACCGCCAACTCGGTCATCGCCAGAGAACGGCTCCGACAGCAGGGGCTGACTTGACTCTGGCCCCGGAGGGGAGATCCGTTTCGCGCGTCAGGAGGCTGAAAATGCCCTGGGCAGCACGGATCAGCTCAGATCAGGGCCTAACGGTGAAGCGGAGGCGGCCGATGAGTTGGCCCGACGCGGTCACCACGTCCACACTCCAGCGACCTGCAGCATCAGCCCCGAGGCTGGTTTTCCGAGAGTACGTCCGAAAGCCCTCGGTCCGTCCGCCTCGGATCGGTGAGAGGGAGATCGTATCCACGGGCTGCCCATCTTTCCGCCAGATGTGGAGAATCGGCTGACGAACCCCGGCGGGGGCGTAGACGGCCGTGTAGGCGACGAGGCCACCCCAACTCCGGAGATCGGCGAGCGAGATGGTCCCGCGGAACGGCTCCGCCGGCTCGAGCCCATTTACGGTCCGCGCCATGGTCGCGCGGGCGAGATGAACCGGAGCCGGAGGGATGAAGCTCCGGAGCGGCCAGACAATCGCCAGAGCGAGGGCCGCGAAGAGGCACGAGCGGAGCCAGGCGGAGCGCCAGGACCCGTAAGGCAGGCGGCCGAGGGTCGGCGTCAAGGCCAGTCCCCCCAGCGCCGCGCTCCCGAACAGAGCCCTCGCGGGCCGCACCCCTACCAGCGGCAGCGCGACGTTGAGGGCGGCGAAGATCGAGACGCCAAACAGAACGTAGATCGCCCAACGCCGGGGAAGGACCAGCCCCCGGTACCAGGGGTCCACGGTGGTGAGGAGCGCCAGCCCGACGAGCAGCAAGAAGAACCACACGTTCACCGAGGTGAACGTGGTGCTCGCAAAGTAGCCCGGAAGGATGAAGAGCAGGAGGCCGTGTAAGAGCGTCTGGATGGTGTAGTCCACGGCGGTGATCACGAAACGACGCCCGCGTTTCTCCAGGCTCCGCCGCACCAGCGTGTAGAGCGTGAAGAGCAACCAGAGCAGGATCAGGTAGCCCACGATCCACGCGACGTGCGGGACCCCCCGCCGGAAGATGAGTAGCGCCAGCACACCGCCGAGGAGTGAGCCCACCGACACGCCCCACCGGGCCACCCACCGGAAGAAAGGACGCCGGGCCTTGGCGGCTTCCCATCGGCTCCCCAGGCGTTCTAGGGAAGCCGTCCCGAGAGATCCCGCCTTTTTCGAGAGCGCGTTCAGAGGCAGAGGTCTTACTTGACCTTGGCGCCCGGAGCGAGATCCCTGTCGAGCGTCAGCAGAGTGAGGCGAGAGCCTTCGACGGCGGCAAGCACCATGCCTTCCGATCTGATCCCCATGAGAGTGGCGGGCTCCAGATTGGCGACGATCACGACCTTCCTGCCGACCAGGGCTCCCGGCTCGTAGTGCTCGGCGATCCCCGCCACGAGCGTGCGGATCTCGGCTCCCACCTTCACGGAGAGCCTGAGGAGCTTCTTGGACTTCTCGACCCGCTCCGCGGCGATGACTTCACCAACCCTGAGGTCAACTTTGGAAAACTCCTCGATGGTGATCCGGGGGTGTGAGCCGCTGCTTCCCCGTTCGGGAGCGGGGGAGGAAGCTGAGCGCTCCTCCACGCGCGGGAAGAGGGCGGGTGCCTTCTCAACCCGGGTCCCCGGGGATAGCCGGCCCCAGGTCAGGTCGCTCAGCGTGAGAGGTACCCCCGCGAGCCCCAGCAGGGCCTGGATCTTCCCAGCGGTCTCGGGGAGGAAGGCCGCCAGGAAGATTGCCAAGCAGCGAAGCGACTCCCCCAGAGAGTAGAGCACGGTGTCGAGCCGCTCGCGCTTAGTGGAGTCCTTCGCCAGCGCCCACGGCTGGGTGGCGTCCACATACCGGTTGACCACCCCGATAAACTCCCAGATCGCGATCAGCGCTCGCTGAAAGACGAACTCCTCCATCGCCTCGTGGACCTCACCTCGCGTCTTCTCCAGCGAGGCCCTGAGCTCTGACTCGCGGGCGGTCTCTGGACCGGGGGTGGGGACGACGCCTTGAGCGAAGTTGACCAGCATCGTCGTGGCCCGACTGACCAGGTTGCCGAGGTCGTTGGCCAGGTCTGCGTTCAGCCGCCCCACCAGGGCATCCTGCGAGAAGGTCGCATCCAGCCCGAACGTCATCTCCCGCAGCAGAAAGTGGCGGAAGGCATCGTGACCGTACCGGTCGGTGAGGGCGAGGGCTTCCACCACGTTACCGATAGACTTGGACATCTTGCCGCCCGCCAGGCTCCAGTAGCCGTGAACGTTCAGGTGCTGGTAGACAGGGAGCCCGGCAGCCTTGAGCATGATAGGCCAGTAGATCCCGTGAGGTTTCAGGATGTCCTTTGCAATCAGGTGCTGAGCGTGGGGCCAGAAGGTCTCGAACTTCTCCGTCCCCGCGCCGCCCAGAGCGGAGACGTAGTTGACGAGCGCATCGAACCAGACGTAAGTGACAAAGTTCGGATCGAACGGAAGCGGGATCCCCCACTGGAGCCGGCTTGTGGGACGGCTGATGCAGAGGTCCTCAAGAGGGCTCCTGAGGAAGGCCAGGATCTCGTTGCGGTAGCGCTCGGGACGGATGAAATCGGGCCGCTCCTCGATGTAGTGAACCAACCACTCCTGGTAGCGGCTCATCCGGAAGAAGTAGTTCTGCTCCTTGATGAAGGTCGGTAGCGTCAGGTGGTCCGGGCACCTGCCGTCCTGGAGCTCCCTGTCGGTGTAAAAGCGCTCGCAGCCGAAGCAGTAGTTCCCCCCGTACTCACCGAAATAGAGCTCCCCCGCATCGTAGAGCGTCTGGAGGACGGCCTGGACCACTCGCTTGTGCCGCTCCTCCGTGGTCCGGATGAAGTCGTCATGGGCGATGCCGAGGCGCTGCCAGGTTTCCCGGAACGCCTGGGCGATTCGATCGGTGTAGGCCTGAGCGCCCTCGCCCGCCTGGGCGGCAGCCTGGGCGATCTTGTCGCCGTGCTCGTCCGTGCCGGTGAGAAAGTAGACCCGGTCCCCGGCGAGCCGCCGGTAGCGGCACATGGCATCAGCGATGATGGTTGTGTAGGCGTGGCCCAGGTGGGGCAGCGCGTTGACGTAGTAGATCGGCGTGGTGAGGTAGAACGTCCGTTGCGCCATGGAGTGGCGGTCAGCGGTCACAGTGGCCTGAGATGTGGCCTGCCCTCCCAAGTCAGCTGCTCGAGCGGCAGCTCGGCCTCGGTCCCGTCCCGGAGAGTGACCAGCACGGTTTGCTTCAGGACCCGGACCGCCTTCACCCCGCCCTCCATGCAGCCACCCCCGCCACACTCGGCCTGACAGGCTGACCCCACGCGGGGGAGGTACGAGCGAAGCGCCTCGTACGTGGAGAACTCGTAGAGCAGGCAGCACTTGAGCCGGCCGCAATTGCCGAGGAGGCGGCTATCTGTCAGGGGCATGTCCTGGGCCTTCGCCATCTTGACGGAAATCGACTCGAACTTCCGGAGCCACGAGGAGCAGCAGAGCTGGCGCCCGCACGGCCCGATCCCGTCCATGACCCTGGTGACGTCGCGGGCGCCGATCTGGCGCATCTCGATCCGCGCGCGGAACTGCCTGGCGAGGTCGCGCACCATTTCGCGGAAGTCTACCCGCTCCTGGGCAACGAACAGGACAGTCACCTTCCGCCCATCGGGCTGCAGGTCGACGTCCACAACTTTCATCTGGAGCCCGCGCTGCTGGGCCTTGCCCTGAACGGTCTCGATCGCCCTCTTCTCCCGCCCCCGCCGCTCCTTCCACTGCTCCCCTTCCAGGGGGGTAGCCAGCCGCAGGACCTTGAGAGAGATGCGGTTGCGCGTCAGCTCGAAAAGCGGACGCTTCAGGCGGCGCACCTCTCCGACCGCGGTGCCGTTGGGAGCCTCCACCACGCAGAAATCGCCCACGTGCAGCTCGAGCCCGTCCACGAGATAGTCGTCGGCGTTGGCCGGCTCGCGGAGCCTCACGCCCACCACGTACGGCCTGACAACCTCAACCGGTGCCTCGTTTTCGCCCATATCCTTACGCCGCCCTCAGCGCCAGCCGGCTCAGCAAGACTTCCAGGGTGAGCCGGGGCGAGACGTTCCCCTCAAGGGCCTGCCAGGCCTCCCGGCAGGCCACAAGTCCCGCGAGAATTCCTTCCCACGGGGTTGCCCCGGCGTTGCTGACAAGCTCAGCCTGACGGTCGCTCGAAAGCAGGAGCCGGGGAGCGCCGCCGGCCTTGACGCAGCACAGGTCACGGTACCAGAGCCAGACCGCCTCGATCAGCTCCGCGATCTGGGTCCTGTCGCGCCCCAATGCCTCGACGCGCGCAAACAGGGCCTCGGCTCCCTTGGAGGCCACCTCGCTCAGAAGCGCCACAGCCTGGTCCCGCCGCTCCCGCCAGAGCCCGGGCTCCCGGCCCAGTACCAGCCCCACCTGCCCTTGGCAGGCACGGGCCAGGAACTGCGCGGTGGCCTCATCCACACCGCTGTTCATCAGGAGCGCGACCGCCTCGGCCTCCCCCAGGGGGGTGAAGCGCACGACCTGGCAGCGAGAGAGTGCCGTGGGGGGAAGCGCCCTGGCCTGCGAGAGGATCAGGATGATCACCGTCCGAGCGGGCGGCTCTTCCAGGGTCTTGAGCAGGGCATTGGCAGTCACGAGACTCATTCGCTCCGCGTCGTCCACGATGAAGACCTTGAGCGGGCCTTGATGGGGCTTGAGCGCAGCCAGCCGCTCCAGCTCACGAACCTGGTCGATCCTGATCAGCTGTCCGCTCGGGACAATCAGGTGGCAGTCCGGATGGGCGCCTGCCTCCACTCGCTGACAGGCCGGGCAGAGGCCGCATCCCCCCAGGCTCTCACGGCCGCCGGAGGAAGCGACTTGGCGTGAGGGGCAGAGCAGCGCCTGGGCGAAAGCCTGGGCGGTCAGCCTCTTTCCGATGCCCGGCGGGCCCACGAAGGCGTAGGCATGAGCCACCCGATCCGAGGCGATGGCTGATCGAAGCAGTTCACGGACAGCGGTGTGGCCCCGTATCAGCGCGTTCACGCGCGCGCTCCCCGACACCGGAGCAGTTCCTCCACCGCTGCCCGGACCTCAGCTTGGAGGAGCTCAGGAGGTTGCTCGGCCCGGAGCACCGCCACGCGGGCTTTCTCCTCGCGCGCGATCTCCAGGTAGCCCCGGCGAACCCGCTGGTGGAAGGCCAGGTCCATCTTCTCGAACGCGTCGAGCCGGCGGCCCGCGAGTCGCTGTATGCCGATCTCAGCCTCGAGGTCCAGAAGAAGCGTGAGGTCGGGCTGGATCCCGCCGGTGGCCAGCGCGTTGAGCTCCCGGATCGTCTGGAGGTCCACCCCCCGGCCGTACCCCTGGTAGGCCACACTGGCGTCGGCGTAGCGGTCGGAGAGGACGATCTCCCCCCGCTCAAGGGCCGGGCGGATGATCTGAACGACGTGCTGCTGACGGGCCGCCAGAAAGAGGAAGGCCTCGGTGAGCGGAGTGGGGGCCAACCCATCCTGTTCGAAGAGGGCACGCACCGCTTCGCCCAGGGACGTGCCGTCGGGCTCGCTGGTCTCAATGACCCGAAGCCCCCGACCCGTGAGCCAGGCCGCAAGCATCCGGCGCTGGGTCGTCTTCCCGGCCCCTTCGATCCCTTCAAAAGTAATGAGCACGCCTTCCATTGACTTATCTCAAGTATACGCCGAGAGCCGTTTAGGCTAGGCCATACCGTGAAACGGGAAGATCGTGCCTCGGATGGCTTCTACCTGACGACGACCGTACTCCTGAGCCCGTCGGCGACTCTCGGCGGGGAACTCGACGGGCGGGTCCCAGAGCGAGCTGTCGCGGAACCTGAACCGAGCCAGCTCCTCGCGGAAGGCGGCCGGCAGCTCCGGGGGCAGCTCGACGCGGTTGATCACGGCCCAGGCAGCCGTCCATGCCCGCGCCACGTTGGGAAGATCATAGCCTCCGCCCCCCAGCGCCACCAGGCGGGGTGCCAGCTCTACGATCCGGCTGACCGTGCGCGTGAACCCCTGCACGGAGAGGGCGAGATGCGTCAGCGGATCCGTTCGGTGGGAGTCGATTCCGAGCTGGGCGACGATGACATCGGGCCTGAACGCCTGAATCAGCGGCGGCACAACAGCCTCGAAGGCTTCCGCGTAGACCTCATCATCGGTGAATACCTCGAGCGGCAGGTTCACCGAGTGGCCGCGCCCCTGGCCCTCGCCCAGTTCCTTGACGAAGCCGGTGCCGGGGAAGAGGCGGTCGCCCCGCTCGTGGACCGAGATGGTGAGCGCCTGGGGATCCCGGTAGAAGGCGAATTGCACCCCGTCGCCGTGGTGGGCATCGATGTCCACGTAGGCCACGCGCCAGCCGCGCTCGCGGAGAGCGAGGATCGCCAGCACCGGATCGTTCACGTAGCAGAACCCCGACGCGCGGTCCGGCATGGCGTGATGCAGGCCGCCCGCAAAGTGGAAGGCGCGCTCCACCTCGCCGTCGGCCACCAGCCTGGCTGCCAGGAGTGAGCCGCCGGCGATCAAGCTCGAGGCCTCCCACAGGCCGGGAAAGATGGGGTTGTCACCGAAGCCCAGCCCGTGGCGTGCGGCCCCGGGGACGCTCACGCCGGCGCTGACCGCCTTGAGCAGCTCCAGGTACTCCTGGGTGTGGAAACGTGAGACGATCTCCTCGCCGGCCGGCTCGGGGGCCAGCACCTTGGCGCGGGGCAGAGCCGTGAGAGAGTAGGCTTCCATGAGCCGCCAGGTGAGGGCCAAGCGCTCCATCCTGAGCGGATGCTCAGATCCGTAGTCGTAGCGGGAGTAGGCATCTGAGTAGATCAAGGCGGTGTCCACGGCACTACCTCCGGGCGCTCCCGCCAACTCGCCGCCAGATCCCGCTCTTCCCCCCGGACTTCTCCAGAAGACAGAGCTCTCTCAAGACCATCCCTCTGTCAACGGCCTTCACCATGTCATAGACGGCCAGCCCGGCCACTGCTGCAGCGGTCAGCGCCTCCATCTCTACGCCGGTTTTGTCCGTCGTGCGGACGCGCGTTTCGACGGTGAGGGTAGAGCGCTTCCGCTCCAGGGCAAAAACCACTTCCACCCCGGTGATCCTGAGCGGGTGGCAGAGCGGGATAAGATCCGGTGTCTTCTTGGCCGCCAGGATGCCTGCGGTCCGGGCCACGCCCAGGACATCCCCCTTGGCCATCTGCCCGGCTTCGATCGCGGCAAGGGTGGCGGGCTTCATCCTGAGGACCGCGCGCGCGCGCGCCTCGCGGGCAGTCTCCGCCTTGGCCGTGACATCCACCATGCGGGCTTCCCCTTGCGGGGTCAGGTGGGAGAGCCCGCGGAAGGATGGCCCTCCGCGGCCTGGCGGCATGGACGGTCGGCGGGAGGCCAGGTCTTAGACCCGGGCCCCGGGCGAGGAGGTCTGAGCAGCCTGCCGGATCATGCCCTCCATCCGGTCCTTGGCCATCAACTTGCGCTTTTTCAGTTCGCTCATCCGCCACTGTTCATCAGCGGAACCAAGCGGGCGAGCCCGGAGCTGAGCGAGCTCTTGTTCGTACCCTCGGTGCTCCTCTCGAAGCCTCCGGAACTCCTCGTTCTCAGCAGTCAGCCATTGGATGAGACTCTCGCGATCGGGCATGCGCGCCTCCTTCATTTACGCTCGACGGAGAGGGAAGTGTCCTGGCCATAAAATACGACAGGCCAGCGTTGCTTCCAACGCTGGCCTGGAGAAACCGATCCACAATTCCCGCCGCACTCCGACCTCCCTCGAGTTCGGTCCGCGCTGCTTGTCCATTTTCTAGCACACAACGGCTCCCACTGTCAAGCGAGCCAGTCGCCTACGCGCGGCCGTGACGAATGAGATGAGGAGCGGTGGCCTTGAAGGTGGCCATGACGGGGGCCCCTTCGCCGATCCCGAGCTCCTCGACGGATCGGTGAGTCAGCAGCGCCACGAGGGGGAAACCGCAGTCCACCACGACCCTGACGTACGCCCCCGCCGCGGTCAGGCGCGAGACGGTGCCTGCGACGTGATTCCGGGCGCTGGAGGCTACAAGGGAAGCATCCCGGGGCATCAGCGTCACGTCCTCGGGCCTGAGGCAGAGCCTGACCCGGTCTCCCGGAGCGGCCTCGGCAGCGACCTCGATCTTCCCCCCTCCCACCTCCAGCAGTGCGAGACCACTCTCGGCCGACAGCACGCGGCAGTCAAGAATCGTCTCCACCCCGACGAACCGGGCGACCTCCTCCGACGCCGGGGCGCGGAAGAGGCGCCCGGCCTCGTCCACCTGGAGGATCTCCCCCCCTTTCATCACGGCCACCCAATCTGCGAGGGCCATGGCCTCCCCCCGATCGTGAGTGACCAGAACAGTGGCGATCCCGTCCTCCCGGAGGATGACGCTCAAGTCCTCGATCAACGTCTCGCGCGTTGGCTGGTCCAGGGCCGAGAACGGTTCGTCCAGGAGAAGAAGATCGGGCTTCAGGACCAGCGCACGAGCCAGGGCGGTCCGCTGGGCCTCGCCACCGGAGAGTGTCCGCGCCTGCCGGGCGGCCAGGCCGGCAATCCCGAACCGGGCCAGCCAGCTCCGAACCCGGTGGCCGATCTCGGATGCCGCCACATGGTGGAACCGGAGCCCCAGCGCGACGTTCTCGAAGACCGTGGCGTCCGTCAGGAGAGGATCCTGAAAGACGCTCGCCATCTTCCGCCGCACCGACAGGAGCCGGCCCTTGCTCACCCGCTCTCCTCTGAACCGCACCTCGCCCGCTCCGGGAGCCTCGAGCAGCCCGATCATCCGAAGGAGGGTTGATTTGCCGGACCCGTTGGGGCCGATGACCGCGAGGATCTCTCCGGCACGAACCTCAAGCCAGGGAACCTCGAGGACCACGGCCTCACCGTAGGTGACCCTGACCCCGGAGAGCTCGACCACCGCGCTCATGAGGAAGGCAGCACCTGGAGAGAACCGCGGTGGACCGAGATCTGCCACCGCCGGTCACGGGAAATCTCCAGGATCTCGTAGACGAGCTTCGGAACCTCGATCTCCAGGTCGTAGAAGCCCTGGCTCGGCTCTCCCGGCACGCTCAGCCTGAAGAAGAGCGCCCAGGTCGTCCCCTGATCCACTTCCCCCAGCACCTCCCCCTGCATCAGGTTCATGTGATGCTGAGGGTCCGGGCCCGGACGGTCCTTTCTGACGAGGCGCACATACTCCGGGCGAATACAGAAGGCCAGCGAGGTTCCCGGTGGTGGCAAGTAGAGACGCGAGGGCGAGTTGATCGCCTCGAGCGTCTGCCCGCGCCACCGGATCTGAATGATCTCCGGGGCGGCCTTCACGACTGTCCCCCTGAGCAGGTTCCGCATGCCGATCAGCCGGGCCACCTGCTCGGAGGTCGGCTGCCAGAGAAGGTCAGACTTCAACGCAGCCTGGAGCACCCGCCCCCCCGCATAGACCACGATCCGATCCGCGAGCTGATATGCCTCCGCCAGGTCGTGAGTGACCAGCACGGTGGCTTTCCCCCACTCGCGGATGATCCGCCCCAACTCCTGGCGGAGCTGGAGGCGAAGCGGAGCGTCCAGGGCCGAGAGCGGCTCATCCAGAAGGAGCAGCTCTGGGTCCACGGCCAGGGCCCGGCCAAGCGCGACCCGCTGCTGCTGGCCGCCTGAAAGCTCCCTCGGGTAGCGAGAAGCGAGACCATCCAGGCCGAGGCGCTCCAGCACCATGCGCGTCTGGCGGGCGCACTCCTGCCGAGGGCGGCCCTTGAGGCCGAAGGCGACGTTTTCCCCTACTGTGAGGTGAGGGAAGAGAGCGTACCCCTCGAAAACATAGCCGAGCCGGCGATCCTGGGGCGGGAGGTCCGCCCCCGTGTCGCTGTCGAAGAACGCGCGATCGTTCACGACGATGCGCCCGCGATCCGGCCGCACCAGTCCCGCGAGGCAGTGAAGGGTCAGAGTTTTGCCCGCGCCGGAAGGGCCAAAGAGGGCCACCACAGGCTCCTCGGCCTCCCAGTTCACCTGAAGCGTGAACCCGGGGAGGTGCTTCGTGACAGAGAGGGAAAGCATCGACTCTCTCTAGTATCGCAGCCGGACGAGCCGGCTCACGCCGAACAGGAGGATTGCGACAACACCGAGAGCAACCAGCGCCAGGGCATTGGCCTCCCCCATCTGGTACGCCTGGACACGGTCGTAAATCGCCAGGGGGAGCGTTTGAGTCTTCCCCGGGATGTTCCCCGCCACCATGAGCGTAATCCCGAACTCCCCCATAGCCCGGCAGAAGGCCAGCACGGTCCCCGCCAGGACGGACCGCCAGGCCAACGGCAGCGTGACCACCCAGAAGATGCTCCACTCCGAGCGCCCGAGGGTCCTCGCGGCTTGCTCGAGCCGTGGGTCTACGCTCTCGAACCCGGCCTGAGCGGACTTGATGAGGAGGGCGATGGATCCGATGCACGCGGCCAGGACCGCCGCGCGCCAGGTAAAAGCCAGCTCGATCCCCATGGCGTCGAGCAGTCGGCCGATCGGCCCCGGTCTTCCGATGACGACGAGGAGGTAGTAGCCGAGAACGGTGGGCGGAAGGACCAGGGGAAAGACCACGAAGGCTTCAAGCAGGTCGCGACCGGGGAAGCGCTTGCGGGCGAGGAGCCACGCCGCCGGAACCCCGACCAGGAGCGTCAGTGCTGTCGCGGTCACAGACACCTCGAGGGAGAGCCAGAGCGGAAAGAGATCCATCGAGGGTCAGAACTCCCCGGGAAGGAGGAAGCCGAAACGTCTCATGATCGCCCGTCCCTCCGGCGCGTTGACGAAATCGATGAAGGCAACCCCGAGCTCCGGATGCGGGCTCCGCGCGGCGACCGCAGCCGCTTGGTTCAAGGGCGCGTAGAGCCCGCCCTCAACCGGCGTCCAGTCTAACTCAGGAACGTTCGCAACGGAGAGAGCCACGATCCCGGCCTCCGCAGCGCCGAGCTGAATGAACTGCAACGCGTGACGGATGTTCTCACCATACACGAGCTTGAATTGCACCGCCTCCCACACGCCCGCTGCCCGCAGAGCTTCCTCGGCCGCCTTGCCGTACGGCGCGTGCAACGGGTTGGCGATGGCGACACGGCGGACCTTCGGACCGACGAGGTCTCGAAGCCGGTTGAGCTTGGGCCCGAACCGCTTTGCCGTCGCCAGGACGATCCGCCCCTGGGCGTACAGGGTTTGAGTCTCCGGGATCAGAACACCCCGGGCCATGAGCCGCTCCACAAAGCTCTGATCAGCGGCGAAGAAGAGATCCGCGGGGGCCCCGTGTTCGATCTGCCGGGCGAGGTTGCCGGTCGAGCCCAGGACCAGTGTCACCGTGACCCCTCGCGCCTTCTCGAAGCGAGGGACGAGCTCCCGAAACGCGAAGGCGAGGTCAGAGGCCGCGAACACGGTCAGCGACGGGGCCGCCGGAGTCCGAGACTGGGCAGCGCCTCCCGATCCGAGTAGGGCGCCAATGAGCGAGAGTGCCAGCACGCGGCGCATAGGGCTTCATTGTGTCTGCCTGGGGCAGCTCCGTCAACAGACCGAGCCGGCCGCGCACCGGCGTTACGCCCGCCGGCGCTGCTGGATCCAGGTGAGCGCCCAGTTGACCAGGAAGGTGATCGCCAGCAGGAGCAGTGACAGCGCGATAGCGATATCGAAGTTCCCCTTCCCGGTCTCCAGCACCGTGGCAGTGGTCAGCACGCGCGTCTGCCCCCGGATGTTGCCACCCACCATCATGGAGGCCCCGATCTCGGAGATGACCGCGCCGAACCCGGCCATCACCGCCGCCAACATCGGAAGGCGCGCCTGGCGCAGCAGCACCCAGAGGAGCTGGACGCGCGAGGCGCCGAGGGCGAGCATCTGAAGACGGAACTGCGGGGGGATCTGCTGCACCGCGGCGAGAGTCAGCCCCGTGACGATCGGGGCCGCGATGATGAACTGGGCGATCACGATCGCCCTCGGAGTGTAGAGCAGCTCCAGGAAGCCGAGCGGCCCGCTCCGCCAGAGAAAGACCGAGACGAAAAGGCCGACCACCACCGGCGGGAGCCCCATCCCCGTATTGACGAGGCTGATAATGAAGCTTTTGCCCGGGAAGCGGGTGAGGGCGATCACGGTACCCAGCGGGATCCCTACGAGGAGGGAGACGGCGGTCGCCGTGCCCGAAACCCGGAGCGAGAGCAAGGTGATCTCAAGCACCTCCGGGTCGCCGGTCAGGAGAAGCCACAGCGCCTGTTTGATCCCTTCCCAGATCAGTTCCATGCCAACCTCCTACTCCGCCACGGGGTCTAGGAAAAAGAGCGGCTGTCCGAACCGCTCCTTCCCGTACTCCCGAATGATCGCCCGCGCCTCATCGGAGGTCAGGAAGTCGCTGAAGGCCTTCGCCCCGGCGTGGTTCACGGGGAGATTCGGGTGCTTCGCCGGGTTCACCTCGTAAACACTGTAGCGGTTTGAAAGGTCGGGGCTGCCCTCAAAGAGAACCTCCAGCCCCACCGTCTTCCGGAGATTCAGATACGTGGCCCGGTCGGTCAACGTGTAGGCGCCTTTCTCCGAGGCGATCCTGAGCGTGGCGCCCATCCCTTGCCCCGACTCGAGGTACCACTCACCGACCGGTGTGACTCCGGCTTCGGCCCAGAAAATCTTCTCCTTCTTGTGGGTGCCGGAGTTGTCGCCGCGGGAGACCCAGGTGGCTCCGGCCTCGCCGATCTTCTTCAGCGCCAGGGCGGGGGTCCTCGTTCCCCTGATCCTGGCGGGGTCGGCGGCCGGGCCCGCGATGACGAAGTCGTTGTGCATGAACTGGCGCCGATGGAGGATGTTGGCGGCGGCGGCAAGGGGCTTTTCCGCCTCGGGCGCATGGACCAGGATCACGTCCACGTCGCCACGCCTCGCCATTTCCAGCGCCTTCCCTGTTCCGACCGCGATAGTCTTTACCGTGTAGCCGGTCTTCTTCTCGAAAAGCGGTACGAGGACGTCGAGGAGCCCCGAGTCCTGGGTGCTAGTGGTGGTCGCGAGGATCACGGTGCCTGATTGAGCATCGGCGCGCCACGCGCCAGACCCCACCAGCACGACTATCGCCACCAGAACGCTCCACGATCTCATCTTGGCCTCCTTCTCTGCCCCCGGAAGCCGCGCGCGCTTTCCGGAAGCGCACGCTCAGAGCAACGCCAACGAGTTATATATGCTTCTAAGAGCATAGTCAACCCCAAAAAAACGACTCCCCCTAGCCACTCGGGAACGTCCTCGAGAACTGGCGCTCCATCGTCTCATCGACTCCCCGCCTGAACTTCCAATACCGCTTCAGGAACCGCTGGCCGTCCTTTGTGAGCCGTGTCCCACCCCGGGGCCCACCCCCGGGGGTGCGTTCCAAAAACTTGAGCCCGGCGGCCTGCTCCAGCTCCCGGATATAGCCCCAGGCGTTTCGATAGGACATCCCGAAGCGGCCGACCGCCTTTTTCAGCGATCCGAGCTCGTTGATGAGTTCAAACAACCGTGCGCGGCCATCGCCGAACTTGACGCGCTCGCCAAAAACAACCCACACCTTAATTTTCGGTTTCACACCCTCTTCTCGCTCCCCCTCGTGCAGCTCGTTCCGGTCGGCAGAACCTCACGACGATTCCGGACGCCCTGCCCGTCATCCCCGCCCGCGAGGAATGGCATGGGAAAGTTGGGCGAAGGGGGGTTGCAGGATATACGCCACCGTGCACTCCGGGCCGTGAACGGCTTCCGCGCGGGCCACAGCTTCCTCCACGCTCGCCGCCGTCTCGAAGCCGAGATGGCGGGGCACGGCGGCGTCGCGGGGCGCGGCGACGACCACCTGCCGCAGGTGCGAGAGTCGCCTGAGGGGGTACAGCGCCATGATGGCGTGGACCGGATGAAAGGCGAAGCGGTCACGGTACGCCTCGATGTACTCCGGGCGCCGCGCGTAGTCGTCAGCGAAGCGGTGCATGATCTCGTACGGGTCACGGCTCTCCGGGAGCACGCGCTCCCAGACCTCGGGGTATGAGGCATGGGCGACCCGGTCCCAGCGCTCGGGGACCGGCGTGGCCATGATCACGGTACACCCGGACTTGCCGAGCGCCTCGATCAGCCCGCCCGCATAGCCGAGCCCCGTGGAGATCAGGGTCAGGATCGGATTCACGCGCGAGAAGACCGCATAGGGGCTCCAGTCCGGAACGCCATAGACCAGGAGATCGAAGCGCTCGCGCGCCAGCTGCCGCCGGGCCGGGAAAAGCCTCTCCACGGTCTCCAGCGCCCGACGACGGGTCTCGTCCACGCTCCCCGCGAAGACCTGCGCGACCTCCAGGGGATTCGACAGGACGGTGTCGAGCTTGAAGACCCGCTTGCCCAGGCGGCGCTCGAGGTGGGCACCCATCTCGTTCAGGACCGCATGCATCCGGTTGTCGCGGACCGACATGGACATCCCATCGGGGGTGTGGGTCCACCGAATAGAGTTGTAGGTCGAGAGCCCCACGCAGATGGATTTCCAGCCGCCCAAGAACCCCCGGTTGTAGCGCGCGTTGACGTAGATCGTCAGGTCGGACTCCGCCACGAGGCGGTGGACCTCCACGTTGTAGCCGTTGGGCGAGCTCTTTCCCAGGTCCACGAGGTTCTCCCGGTCCTCGGCATCATGGCAGATCAATCGCGGACCGAACTCCCGGACGAGGTCGTCTCCCAGGAGCACGGCCAGCTCGCTTGGCCTGAGCTTCCGGTGGAGCGCGTTGGCGCAGATCAGCGTGACCTGCCCCCGCGAGACCCCCGCCGCCTGAAGCTCCTCCAGCACCGCCTCGATCGCCACCCTGCGGACCGGACCGTGGGATTCTATCGTGGCGTCGTCGAAGGCAACGGCGACGCTGGCCCCGGGCCTCACCAGCTCCCTGATCCTCGAGAGCCCCCGAGGCTCAGCCAGCGCCTGGCGGACGGCCGCCGCCAGATCCTCGACCGGAGGCAGGGTGGCCCGCTCCGCGGTCGGAATCACGACCGCCCGGTCGGGGATCTCGGCAGGGAGAGTTCCCTCGCCGTACGGAAGCTCGACCTTCATCGTGGAGCCAGCGTTTCTCCTCCCGCCCTGATCGGCGCTATGCCGAAAGGCGCGGGATCACCTCGCGGGCGATCAGCTCGACCTGCTGGGGTTCATAGCGGTACGGGATGAAGACGATCCGGTGGATCCCGGCCTCCAGGTAAGGTCGGAGCTGCGCCACGCACTCCTCCACCGTCCCCCGGATCGCATGCTCAATGGTGGAATCGCTCCAGGCGGCCACGTCCCACTCGGTCGTGAGCCACTGCCGCATCAGCGGGTCGGCCTCGACCATTGGGCGCCCCACATAGATGGCGAGCTGGTTGGTGGCCGTGAGCTGCCCCGGGTCGCGTCCGTACTCCTTCGCGTAGCCCCGGATCTTGGCCCATGATTTCGTAAACCCCTCTGGCGTGTAGAAGTAGGTAAGCCACCCGTCGGCCATCCGCGCCACGCGCCGGAGCACGGTATCCACGTAGCCGCCGATGAGCACCGGCGGGCGCGGCTTCTGGTGCGGCTTCGGCAGGAGCACAGCTTCCCGGAGGTTCAGACCGTTGACCTGGGCGGTCACCGACTCCTCCGTCCAGAGGCGGAGCAGGAGCTCGAGGTTCCGCTCGAAGATCCGCCCGCGCTCTCTGAACGGCACGCCGACGGCGTCAAACTCCCGCGCATACCAGCCCGCAGCCGCCCCCAGAATCAGGCGCCCCTTGGAGATCCGGTCCAGGCTCGCCAGCACCTTGGCCGTCACAACCGGGTTCCGCAGCGGGAGAACCAGGACGCCGGTGCCCAGCTTGACCCGGCTCGTCCGCGCCGCGATGGCGGTGAGAACCGAGAGCGCATCCAGGATCGGGAAGGCCGGCTTGACCCCCAGGAGCACGTGATCCCAGGTCCAGAGCGACTCAAAGCCCAGGGCCTCGGCGCGTTCGGCGTAGCTCAGGATCCCGTCCACGTCGGGCGTTTCGTCCGGGCCGACGAAGTTTCTGATGGCGACGCCGAACTGTGCCGTCATCGGGTCAATCCCCGCTGCTCAGAGGAATCGCCGGTCAGGGTCGAGGTCCCGGAGAAGGGTGAGCTCGCCCTCACTCGGCGGTTCGGTGACCGGAATGCGCTCCGGGGTCAGGAGCTCGAACCCTGTCCGCTCCGTCAGATCGCCCAACGAGACACCGGTGTGCACGCTCTCCACCCGCATAGCCTTTGTCTCGTCGTCGAACCCCATGATCCCGAGATCGGTTACGACCCGGCTCACTCGCCCGAAGAGCAGACCGGCCTTCCGCCGCGAGTCGCCCCCGTCGAGGAACCCCGGGCTCGTCACGAAGTCCACCCGGGGGACGAAGCGGCGGCGCTCATGCATCGTCACCACCATCACCCGGCGGCAGAGAGAGATGATGTCATTCGCCCCTCCGCTGCCGGGGAGCCGCAGCTTCGGGGAACCGTAGGGCCCGATCACGCTCGAATTCAGATTGCCGTAGCGGTCGACCTGAGCGCCCCCGACGAACCCGATGTCCAGGAAGCCGCGCTGGGCAAAGAGAAAAATGTCAGTGATCCCCGGAAGCATCTGGGCACGGTGCGCGATGCGCATCTCGTTGGTCGAGATCGGCAGCCGCCCCGGGACCACTTCGGGGCCGATGGAGCCGCCTTCCACCACGATGGTCAGACCCGGAGCATGAGTTCTCTGGGCCAGGACAGCCGCGAGCAACGGGGTCCCCACACCCGCGAACACCGAGGAGACCCCAGCCAGTTGGCGGGCGGCCATCACGGCGAGCAGCTCGGAGGGGGAATAGCTCATCGGCCGCCGAGAAGCTCACGAGCGTGGCGCGCCTGGCGAGCCAGGGCCTCGTCTCCGAAGAGCGCAAGGTACTCCCGATGGCTCCGAGGCCTATGGATATAGCGATCGAGATACTCGCCGATCGCGCGGGTCCCCTTTGCGGTGATCTCGGCGACATACGCGTCGAAATGGCTGACGTCAGCCTCGTAGAGGCCGTAGCACTCGTGGGGGAAAGCCCCGTAGGGAACCTCCACGAGCGCATCCACCACGAAGCCGGGGATCACGGTCCGATCGGGGTGACGCCGGATCTCCTCCTCGGAGATGATCTCCTCGGCGGTGACGAGCACGGTCGTCGCCGCACGAGCAATGTCGGGGTCCATGTGGGGGTAGCCATCGATCTGACAGTTGCCGAATCGATCGGCGCGGTGGACGTGGAGGAGCGCCACATCAGGGAAGAGGGCCGGGATAAGGCAGAGCGTCTCGCCCGTGAAGGGGCACGTCATCGTCCCCGCTTCACCGACCCCCATCAGATCCGAGCCGAGCATCGTGAGCGTCGGCAGGAACGGCACGCCCATCGCGCCGGCGCGGTAGCGCAGCCCGAGCCCCAGGTGGCTCCACTCCTCAAAGCGGACCCGACCACTCTCCGCCTGCTCCCGCATGACCCGCGAGAGCCCCCAGGGGAGGCCGATCCCAAACCAGCTCGTCACCACGGCCTCCGCCGCTCCGGCGGCCAGGAACCACTCCCCCTCGTAGCACATCAGGTTTCGGGATAGCGTGAGGCCGCGCCGGCCCTGGCGCAAGAGTTCCATGAGCAGGGCCAGGGGAGTGCGAGAGAAGAGGCAGCCGCCGATCGCGATGTGATCGCCGGCCTTGACTCGCCGCACGGCCTCCGGGAGCGTGGTGAGCTTCTCCCCGGACGCCGGGGGCTTCGCCTCGAGCCGACGCCGGGCCTCCACGAAGTCGCCGGGCTTCACCGGACGATCTCCCAGCTGAGCCCGGACCTGTCCACGGACGACCGGTTCCGGTCGTCATCGCGAGCGAGGAAAACGGGCAGCTCCGGATACTTCAGCGCCGCCTCGACGGCCGCAGCGGGTTTCCCGCTCATGGCACGGGGATTCTATCATGCCTCGGCGCCGAGTCGCAGCAGCACGGCAAGCCGGCGCGGGGTCACGGGCGTCTCGGTGATCCGGACACCGAACGGCGCCAACGCGTCCTCGATCGCGTTGGCGATCGCCGCAGGCGGCGAGATCGCCCCACCCTCCCCGAGTCCCTTGATGCCGAGCGGGTTGCGCGGCGAGGGAAACTCGAGGTGCACAGTTTCGATCGGCGGAAGCTCGTCGGCCACGGGAATGTGGTAGTCCATGAGCGTGTTGCTCAGGAGCTGTCCGGTCTCGTCGTAGATTATCTCTTCGTACAGGGCGCCGCCGACCCCCTGAGCCACCCCGCCATGGATCTGTCCGTCGACGATCATGGGGTTGATGAGGCGACCGCAGTCGTGGGCGACGACATACCGGAGAAGCCTCACCAGGCCGCTGGCGAGGTTCACCTCGACCTGAGCGATGTGAACCGCGCTCGCAAAGGTCACGGTGGGGACGTGATGGTAGGCGGTAGCCTCAAACGCCGGCTCGACCACCCCGGGGGTCTCGTACGTGGGAAGGCTCGCCTGGATCACACGGGCGAGAGGCAAAGCTGAGGAAGGCACGCCGCGGACGAAGACCTGTCCCTCCTCGATCTCGAGGTCGTCGGGCCTGGCCTCCAGAAGCTTGCCAGCGGCCTCCACCACCTTCTCCCTTACCCTGCGGGTCGCCGTCGCAATCGCGTTCCCCGCCAAGACCGCGCTTCGGCTGGCGAACGTTCCGATCCCGAACGGAATCCGATCAGTATCGCCGCCGATCACGGCCACCCAGTCGAGGGGCACGCCGAGGACATCCGCGGCGATCTGGGCGAAGGAGGTCTCGTGGCCCTGGCCTTGGGAGCAGGCCCCGGTCGCGATGATGACGCGTCCGGTCGGGTCGAGTTTCACCGAGGCCCCCTCGTACGGCCCGATCGCCGTCCCCTCCACGTAGGAGGAGATGCCGATTCCACGATAGATCTCTTTCGGCCGAAGCTCGGCTTGCTCCTTCCGAAATCGCGCGTACCCTGAGGCCTCGAGCGCCTGCTCGAGAGTCGCGGGGAAGTCGCCGTTGTCCAAAACGAGAGGGTTCCCGTCCCGGTAGGGCATTCCCGTATCGTAAGGCATCTCGTCGGCGCGGATCACGTTACGGCGGCGGAGCTCCGCCGGGTCCATTCGAAGCTCCCGCGCCAGGCAGTCGAGGATCCGGTCCATGGCAAAGACCGCCTCGGGCCGACCGGCGCCCCGGTACGGCGCGTTCGGAGCCTTGTTGGTCACCACGGCCTGAAACTCAACGGAGAGGTTTCTGATGCGATACGGGCCGAGCAGATGAGCCACGGTGTTGTAGGGAAGGACGATCCCCCAGGAGTTATACGCGCCGAGGTCGAGCCAGATGCGGTCTCGCACAGCGAGGATCGTGCCCTCCCGCGTGGCGGCGACCTCGATCTCGTGGAGCTGGTCCCGGGCGTGGGCCGCGCCCACGAAGTGCTCGCGGCGGGTCTCCGCCCACTTGACCGGGCGGCCAACCTCCCGGGCGAGCAGGGGGACGAGGAGATCTTCGGAATAACCACACGCCTTGGTGCCGAAGCCGCCCCCGACGTCAGGGGCGATCACGCGCACCCGGTGGACGGCAAGCTCAAGCGTCCCCGCCACAGCCTGCTGAGTAAAGTGGGGCACCTGGGTGGAGTTCCAGGTCGTCAGGGTTCCATCGCGCCGGTCGAAGCTGGCGAGCACTCCGCGCGACTCGATCGGCATCCCCGCGTAGCGCTGAATCCTGAAGCGCTCGGCCACCACGAACTCCGCGCTCCGGAACGCGCCATCTGCGTCCCCCACGGAATGCGTGAACGCAACGGCGACATTGTCACCCCACTGGGGATGAACCAATACCGCTCCGGCCTCGGCTCCGGCCTTGGCGTCACTGACCGGTGGAAGCGGCTCGCACTCCACCTCGATCAGCTCCAGGGCATCCTCCGCCACATAGCGGTCTTCGGCGACCACGGCCGCGACGACTTCGCCCACGTACCGAACCGTGTCCCGGGCGAGGGGATACTGCGCGGCGTGCTTCAAGTCGAACTTCACCCGAGCCGCGAGGCCCGGCGGCGGGCCGCCGAACGTGGGAAGGGGTTTCATCCAGCGCGCCAGGTCGTCATACGTGAAAACTCTGATCACTCCGGGAAGCCGCGCCGCCCTCTCGCTCCGGATGGCGCGGATCCGCGCGTGGGAGTGAAGGCTCCGGAGGAAGGCGGCGTGGAGAAGCCCCGGTAGCTGGATGTCGTCAACGAAACGGCCCCGCCCCCTGAGGAGCCGTGGATCCTCGTACCGCCTGACCGAAGCTCCGAAGTACTTCACCCCCATCTCACCCCTCTCAGTAGCTCGTGGGTGGTAGTGCCGGGCCAATGATGCACCTTGCTAGCGCCGGGCCGAGAACGGTCGGACGACCCACTTCGTGGGTGCCCGGCGGGGAAGGCCTTCGGCCTTTGGTCATCCGGCGGTCGTCGCCGTTCCTTTGCGGGCACCCAGTCCCGCCGGAGGCGGGCTGGGTCGGAGTACGCGGGCTCGGAGGGGAGCTCCGCCCCCCTGCCGACGCCCCTGGGCAAAGCCCACCGTTCGCCAGTTCTGCTTCGCAGTTGGCGAAGGGCTTCGGGGGCTGCCTCCCCCCGCCGGGACCCCAGCGGGCGGAGCCCAGCCTCCGGTCGGTCGGGGTCCCCACGAGGCGGAGCCGAGTGGGGTGCTGGGCTCCTCCCTGCGTCCTTGATCTGCTCGGTTCTCGGCACGGCGCGAGTGGCCTCCTGCCAAAAGTGGATGCAAACGTGCAGATGGTGGGCGAACAAGCAAGCTAGCCGATACCGAGCTCTCTCCGGACGATCCGGGCGCCGGCCGCGAGAGCCTTGAGCTTGGCGTTACACATCCCTCGGGGATCCCAGCCGAAGCCGCAGTCGGGGTTGAGGAACACCTTCTCGGGTTGCGCCACCCGAAGCACCCGGCGAACGCGGTCCGCCACGTCTTCGGGCGTCTCCGGGTAAAAGCCCTTGACGTCGATCACCCCCGCGCCGAGTTCCCGCCCGTCGTCGTACTCCTTCCAGAGCTCGAGTTCCGCCAACTCGCGACCGGCGAACTCCAGAACGAGCTGGTCGGCCCGGGCCTTGAGGATGCCTGGGAAGTACGGGCGGTACGAGCGATTGAACCGCGAACGGCCGAAGCGGTTGCCGAAGCAGATGTGGTAGGCGAGCTTGGCTTTCACGCCCTCAGTGGCCTGGTTGAAGAGGCGCGCCATCTCCTCCCCGGAGACATTGCCGCGCGCGGGCTCGTCGATCTGGATGAAGTCGGCACCCGCAGCCACCAGCCCTCGGAGCTCTGCGTTGATCACCTCGGCGAAGCGCTCGGCCACGTCCACCACGCCCCTGTACACGCTCCCCGGATGGATCCGGGAACCAAACGTCAAGGGCCCCGCGCAGGTCGCCTTCGTGCGTTTCGTCGTGTGCGCCTTGAGGTAGTCGAACTCTTTGACGATCCCGAGTCCTCCCGGCGGTGTCTCGATCCGCCCTACCGCCTCGTAGCGCGTCTGCTGATCGTAGCCCCAGGGGCCGGCCCTCCGGCGCGCGGGGAGTGGAGTGATCCCCTTGATGATGGCGTAGTAGCTGTCCACGTAGCCGTCCAGACGGCGGACTTCGCCATCGGTGATGATATCGATGCCGGCTCGCTCCATGTCGCGGATCGCCGTATCGGCGGCGTCATCAAACATCTCCTCCAGGTCTGCGGGACCGAACTCTCCGGCCTCGGAGGTTTTGATGGCGGCGTACCACCACCCCGGCTTGCCGTGGGAGCCGACCACCGCGGTTGGCAGCAGCGGAAGTTCTGCCATGGTTCTACCCTCCTTCCGTGAATTCGGAGAAGATTCGGGGCGATTGTTCGATCAAATCCGCACAGGGTCCAGCTGCCCTGCCAGCCCATGGAGGGCTTCGAAGAGATAGTAGCTCCCCCAGATCAGCTCGTGAAAGGTTGCGAGGCCGGTCCGCTTGTTGTAACACCCCTCCCGGAGGATGCCGTCAGGCGCCAGGTAGCCGGCCACCAGGGCACGCGCTGTCTCCTCAGCCGCATGCCGATAGTCGCGCCGGCGATCCTCCGACTGCGACAGGGTAGCGAGCTTGAGCAGGCTGGCGCTGACAATGGCGGTCGCTGATCTGTCGCGGTTGGTGCGGGGGATGGCCGGGTCATCGAAGTCCCAGAAGGCGACCCGGTCCTCTGGAACGTGGGCGAGCCACCAGTCAGCCGTCAGCTCAGCAACATCGAGGAACCGCCGCTGGCCCGACCACTGGTATGCCAGACCCCAGCCGAGCATTCCCCAGGCTTGGGCCCGGGCCCAGGTGCCCTGGTCGGTCACCCCCTTGTGCGCGTAGCGGCGGAGCATCTCTCCTGTTTCGGCATCGAACGAGGCAGACTGGCAGACGGAGCCATCCTCGCGCGGGCAGAACTCGATGTGGCGGGCCGCGTGGTCGAGGGCGATCTCCCGCAGCGGGGCATCGCCGCTCTCCCGGAAGGCCCAGAGGAGAAGCGCTGAGGCCTCCACCGTGTCCACGCTGGCCTCCCCCCCTCCAACGTGTGAGGCCTCCTCCGCCTTCACCCCGAGGGGAAGAGCCCCGACGCGGGGGGTGTACATGGCGGCCAGCCCCTTCGCGCCCAGGAGCGCGATCTCTCGAGCGATCGGATCGCCCTGCAAGATGGCCCCCAGGGCCGCGCCGTAATAGAAGAGGAAGCCGCGGAACGCGGTCTCGGAGTGGATCCGGGCCCTGAGCCTGTCGGTCCACTGCTCAGCCCACTTCACGTAACGGCCCCCCCCTGGACCCGTCGAGCTGAGCCAGAGCATCCCGTCCCAGTAGCCTCCGCTCCAGTCGCCAGATGGCGAGCATGTCCAGCAGCCGGTTTCGGGATCGGCGAAGTGCGGAAAGCTCTCCTGGACCCTTTGGCCTGTGCCGTCCACCCGGAGGCCCATTCGAGAAAGGGCTTCACTCCACAGCCTGTGACTCACCTGACCGCTCCTTCGTAACCCGCTCCGGCCCCATGCGGGCAAGCGCCGGGGTTCAGAGGCGGCACCCATTATACCTACGGCCTCGCACGGAGAAAGCCCTCACCCGGCAGCAGGCGGGCCGGAAGACCGGAAGAAGATTTGGCACCGCCAATGGGCTTGACTCTTTCGTGTGCCAAAGAATATCCTTGGGGCCACTCTCCAGGCCATTGCTGTAATCAGCCCTGGGTTGCCAGCCAGGCTTAACAGGAGGTGGACCGATGCACCACCGACGAGAATTCCTCAAGACCGCAGGCGTCGCCGCCCTTGCCGCGGGGGGCGCAATCACGGGGGCGCCGGCCATTGTCAGGGCCCAGCAGAAGATCCCGAAGGAGCCGATCAAGCTCGGCGTAATCGGCTTCATCTCCGGGGTGCCGGCCGCGCTTGGCGAAGCCGGCCTCAGGGCGACGCGGATCCTCGCCGAGGAGATCAACAACTCCGGCGGGATCCTCGGCCGTGAGGTCAAGATCCTGTTCGAGGACGAGGCGGGCGGAGCCAAGAAGGTCGTGGAACGGTTCAGAAGGTTCGCGCTGGCCGAGAAATGCGATGCCGTGCTTGGCGTGATCTCGACAGGCAACGGGCAAGCCGTCGGCCGGGAGGCCGAGAAGCTCCAGCAACTCTGGCTCTCCTGGGATGGCACCACCCAGAAGGGACTCAAGGAGACGCTCAGGAGCCCGACATACGCCTTCAAGAGCGTGGACAATGAGATGGAAGCGATCGGCAGCGCGCTCGTGGCCTCGCCCATGTTCAGGAACGCCGAGACCATCGCGGGGATCAACGACGACTACTCCTACGGCCGGAACACCTTCGAAGCCTTCGTCACGATCTTCAAGAAGATCGGCAACCCGAAGGCGCGAGTCGTGCTCGACCTCTGGCCCAAGCTCGGGACCACCGACTACAGCTCTCATGTCGCCGCTCTCAAGAGGGCCAATCCTGATCTCATCGTGACGAGCTTCTGGGCAGGGCACGCGCCCCAGCTCGCCAAGCAGGGCACTGCCATCGACCTCTGGTCAGGCCGCAAGGTGGTGATGATGTCAGCCGGGCTCAACCACTCCGAAATGAAAAAGGGGTTTACCCCGGAAGGCATCGTCATGGGGTACAACAGCCTCTATTTCCAGTGGACGAATAACTGGCCGCTCCTGACCGCCTACAACAGGAAGCTCTGGGCACGGCACAAGGCCTACGCCACCAACAGCGATGGCCACGGGTACTTCGTCCTCACCGCTTACAAGGCCGCCGTGGAGCGCGCGTCCGCTATCCTTGGTGGGGGCTGGCCCACCAAGAAGCAGGTGGCGACGGCACTCAGGGGGATCCAGGTTCCGGCCCTCAGCGGCTACCGGGGCTACCGGGAGGATAATGTGATGACGACCGACTTCTTCGTCGGGGTCACCACGCACAAGAACGACTTTGACTTCGCCACCGTTGACCCGGTGGGCGTCATGACGGCGGCGCAGAGCCAGAAGCCGCCGGGAGCGGATTTCCACAGGTGGGTCGACAGCTGGGGGCAGGCGTAACGTCCACCATCGGGTCTGACCGCATAACCAAGCAGATCGGCCAGGGCGGCGGCTCCTGCGGCGGGGGCCGCCGCCGCCTCAAAATCTCCGAGCGAGCCTCCATTTTGTCCGCCTGAGGGATCCCGTGCTCGCTACCGCCATCAACATCCTCTCCACGGGCGCGTTCAATGCTTCGATCCTCTTCCTGATCGCGTCCGGGCTCCAGGTGGTCTTCGGGGTCCAGAAGATCTTCAACCTCGCCTGCGGCAGCGCCTATGCCCTCGGCGCATACGCGGGTGTCTCGTTCGTAGCGGCGTTCCTCCGGTTGGGAGCCCCGAGCTGGCTCTTCGTCTTCGCACTCATCGCGGCCGGCATCGCGGCCGCAGTCATGGGTCCGCTCATCGAGCGAGGGCTCCTCCGCTTCATCTACAACCGTCCGGAGTCGTTCCAGCTTCTGTTGACCTTCGCGGTGGTCCTGATCATGGAGGACCTGATCAAGCTCATCTGGGGGTTCAGCCCGCTCAGCACCGGGGCCATCTACCTCCAGTACGGCAGCCTCTCACTCCTCGGAGCCACGGTGCCGGTCTACAACCTCGTCGTCATCTTCGTCGCGATCGGGCTCGCCTTCGGAATCGAGTACCTGCTGCTCCGGACGAACTTTGGCCGTCTCATGCGGGGGACGGCGAGTGACGGGTTGATGAGCCAGGCTCTGGGCGTCAACATGCCGTTCCTGTACGTCCGAGTGTTCACGCTCGGGACTCTCCTGGGGACGCTCGGCGGGGCATTGCAGGTCCCCGCAACGCAGGCGGTCACCGAGATGGGGGTGGAGGCAATCGTGCTCGCCTTCGCGGTGGTGGTGATCGGGGGTCTCGGAAGCATGCGCGGGGCCCTGCTCGGGGCCCTGATCGTCGGCCTCTGCCGGGCCTCCGTCATCTCCCTGCCCCCGCCGATCCCCGAGGCCGAGGTCTTCGTCATCTACGCGATCGTGATCGCGGTGCTCCTCATCCGCCCTCGTGGCCTGCTCCCTACCACGGCGAGCTAACCGGCGACCCACCATGCGCACCTCCACGATTCAGAAGTCGCTCGTCCTGGCGGGCTTCGTGGCGCTCGCGCTGGCGCCTCTCGTGCTCGACGTCTACCGGACCCAGCTTCTGATCACGTTCTTCGGGTACGGGGTGGCTCTCCTCGGCTACAACCTCATCTTCGCCTACACCGGGCTCCTGTCCTTCGGACATGCCCTCTTCGTGGCCGTCGGGAGCTACACTGTGGCCTTCATGACGAGCCGATTTGGCCTCTACTCGATGGAGCTCGCCCTGGTGATGGCGATCGCCACCGGAGCAGCAGTGGCCGTGGTCGTGGGAGCGATGTGCGCGCGCTACGTGGAAGTCTACTTCGCGATGCTCACGTTCGCGTTCGGGATGCTCTTCTACACCGCGATCCTCAAATCCTACAACCTGACCGGCGGCGACGAGGGGATGCCCGTGGACCGGCCGAACGTGCTCGGACTGGACATGGCCGCCCTCGGCCATCTCGACTTCCTCACCGGCCCGTACTACTACTACGCGCTCGGGGTCTTCGCAATCGCGACACTCGTCATGTGGCGCATCGTCCGGTCTCCCTTCGGGCTGGCGCTGAAGACCATTCGAGACAACCCCGAAAAGGCCGAGTTTCTCGGAATCCCCATCCGGATCTACCGGTGGTACGCTTTCGTGATTGCCGGCATCTTCGGCGCGGTGGGCGGCGCCCTCATGGCCCCGGTCGACGGCCAGGTGGACCCCAGCCTCGCCTACTGGACCGAATCCGGAACGGTGGTGTTCATGGTCCTCCTGGGGGGCTTCGCCAACTTCATCGGCCCGTTGGTGGGGGCTCTCGTCTACATCAATCTCCTGGACTGGGTGCAGTCCCTGACCGAGTACTGGCGCATCGCCTTCGGAGGCATCCTGGCCATCATCGTCATCGTCGCTCCGGGCGGGCTCATGGGGCTCTTTGGAACGGTGGCGCGGCGGGTGCTCCCGGGGCTCGCAGCCGGGGAGGCCGCCGTAGAGGTGGAGAAGCCGCGTGGCGCTGCTTGAGGGGCGAGACCTTCACAAACACTACGGGGCGCTCCGCGCGCTCGACGGCGTGAGCCTCAGCATCAGCGACGGGGAGTTCCTCTCCGTCATCGGTCCGAACGGAGCAGGCAAGACGACCCTGGTCAATGTCCTCACCGGCCTGCTCCGCCCCCAGGCCGGACACGTCTACTTCAACGGGCGCGAGATCACAGGGCTCGGACCTCAGAAGCTGGCCCGGCTCGGGATCGCCAGGAGCTTTCAGCTCATCCACATCTTCCCGGAGCTCACGGTGGTGGAGACGCTGCTCGCCGCGGTGATGTCCAGGACCCGGAAGAGCGCTCGGCTCTACGCCTCGCTCACGGGAGACCGCGAGGTGAACCGAGAAGCGCGGGAGATCGCCGCCCTCTTCGGCCTCGACAAGAACCTGCGCGCGAAGGCGGGAAATCTCTCCCAGGGCGACAAGAAGCTCCTCGATGTGGCCTCAGCGTTCGGGCTCCACCCGGAGGTCATCCTGCTGGACGAGCCGACCAGCGGCGTGAGCACGAGCGAGAAGCACCGGATCATGGACACCCTCGTGTCGGCCTCCAGGTCGATCAAGACGAAGGCGATCATCCAGGTCGAGCACGACATGGACATCGTCTTCTCCTACTCGCACCGGATCCTCGCCATGCACGAGGGTCGGATCCTCTTCGACGGGAGGCCGTCGGACCTGAAGCGGAACGAGGACGTGGTGGCCACGGTCATGGGGCGGAAGGACGTCTTTACCACCCTCAAGCGCTGACGGCACGTATGGTCCTCCGCATCGACCGGATCGACGTCTACATCGGCCTGAGCCACATTCTCCGGGAGGTCTCGCTCGAGGTACGGCCCGGGGAGGCCGTATACCTCATCGGGCGAAACGGCGCGGGGAAGACCACCACGCTCCTGTCGGTCCTCGGCTTCCGGCGCCCCGCCAAAGGCTCCATCGAGTTCAGATCCGAAAACCTGGTCGGGCTCCCGCCCCAGGAGATCGCGAGGAAGGGAATCGGCTACTCGCCTGAGGAGAGCCGGGTGTTTCCGGACCTGACGGTGCACGAGAACATCGCCTACTCCACCTACACCAGGAAGACCGAGAGGAGCGCCGAGGAGCGAACCGCACGAGCCTACGAGGTCTTCCCGAAGCTTCACGACTACCGGAACCGGAGGGGAAACCAGCTCTCCGGCGGCGAGCGCAAGATGCTGTCGATCGCCCGCGCCCTAGCGCTCGATCCCGCCCTCCTCCTTCTCGACGAGCCGTTCGAGGGGCTCTCGCCGACGATCATGCCGCAGGTCGCTGAAAGCATCCACGAGATCACGAAGATGGGTGTGTCGGTCCTGACGGTCGAGTCCAACATCTACCACGTGGCTGACTTCGCCACGCGGCTCTACGTCATCGAGCGCGGCGAGATCATCTTCTCAGGCAAGCCCGGGGAGGTGCAGAGCTACCCAGAGGTGATGAAAATCGTCGCGGGAACCACGTAGCCGTTGCACCCCGGTGTCGCGTGCCGGTGACTCTCCCGGCCATGCCTCGACGGAAGCTGGGCCTCACGACGCCCCTCATCGCACTCTCCCGCAGCGTTCCTCAGCCGGCTGCCTCGCTGCGCGGCGGGTAGGCGAAGAGCACGGCGATGGCAAAGGTGAGCGGGAGCACCAGCTGGGGAAGAAGGGCTGAGCGATAGTCCCCCAGCCAATCGTAGCCGATGCCGAGCGGCAGCGGACCCAGAGCCGCGCCGGCGATGAGGATCGTGGCCGCGAGCCCTTGGATGCTGCCAACATGGGCACGGCCGAAGTAGTGAGCCCACACATAGGGGTACGTTGTCATCAACCCGCCCTGCGTGGTCCCGAGCACGGCCCCGTAGAGAACGGCCGTAGCCGGTGTGCGCACCACCAGGAGCGCCCCGATCGAAGCCGCCATGAGCATGAGAACCGAGGAGAGAATGAAGCGCGCCGGACAGCGATCCAGCAGGAGCCCGGTGAGCATCGTCGCCACAGCGAGAAACACGGCCTCGACGCCGAAGATGTGGGCAGCGAGCTGCCGGCTCAGCCCCTGCTCCTCGAAGTACGCCACCTGGTGAAAGATAAGGCCGGTGACCAGCATCGAGAGCACGGCGAGCCCGAGAGCGAGCAGCCAGAACGCCGCGCTGCGGATGGCCCGGGAGAGGATCCAGCTCTCCTCCCTCCTTTCGCCCTCCGCGGCCGGAGATCCGGCACCCGGCGACGTCGGCCCGTCCGGTTGCAGGCCCAGGTCCTCCGGGCGATCCCGCACAAACACGGCAGCGAGCGGGACGATCAGAATCCAGACGACCACTCCGAGGTAGACCCACGCGGCCCGCCAGCCGACGCGGTCGATCGTGATCTGGAGGAGGGGCGGAACCACGGCCGTGCTGGCGGCGAAGCCAAGGCTCACGATGCTCATGGCGAAGCCCCGCTGGCGAACGAACCACTGGGCCACGAGCGCGGTGGAGGTCAACGCCAGCGCGCCCTGGCCCAAGAGACGAATACCGGTGAAGGCCAGGTACAAGGGCACGATGCCGTTCACCAGGGAGAGCGCCATGCTGGCAAGGCCCAAGCCCCCGGCGATCCAGGCCATCATGACCCGACCACCCCGGCGGTCGACGAGTCGACCGATGTACGGCAGGCCGACAGACGCCGTAAGGGATGCCAGCGAGTACGCGCTCGAGACGATGGTTCGCGACAGGCCGAGCTCGCTGAGCATCGGAACGAGGAAGATGCTGATTGCGAACGATTGACCTGGAGCTGTGGCGAAGTAGGCCAGCGTTGCCATGGCCAGAACGACCCAGCCGTAAAAGAAGCGGGGGGCCGATGTCGTAGCGATCACTGAACCCGAATTTCAGCCGAGCCCTTGGCCCGAAGCGCCTCACAACCGGTACGCGAGCTCCACGGCGGAGGCCAAAGCCTCCAGGGTCTTGCGGGGGCGGTGGCAGTCGCCGATGCACCGCAGGTCCATCCCCGGTGAACGAAGGCGCCGGTATGGCTGATCGTTGGCCTTACGGATCACATCGGAGAACAGTCGCTTGACCGCGGCCTTCTTCAAGAGCGCCTTCAGCGCCCGCGCCTGGGCCCAGCGGGAGTTGAGCAGCCAGGGGATGATCCAGCGAAAAGGCAGCCGGTAGGAGGCGCCGGTCGCCAGCACGATCACCTCCGGCTTCAACTCGTCGATGAGCTGGCGCCTCACCGGCTGGCCGAGCCTCACCTCGACCCCTGCCCTGTCGAGCTGCCTCGACAGGAACTCGACGAACTTGAGCAGGACGGTGGGGTTCGTCTCCACATTCTGGAAGATCGGGGCCTTGGCGGCCAGCCTGAGTTGCCCGCCCAGGCGGTTGCTCTGCTCGAGGAGGACGACCCGATGCCCCCTGCCGGCCAGGACGCCTGCCGCCTCCATGCCAGCCGGACCGCCACCGACTACCAGGACGCTTCTCGGGCGATCCGCCGGCGTGAGTCGGTGCCGGCTCTCCTGCCCGGCGATGGGATTGACCAGGCACTGAATCCGAACCCCATCCCGCATGCTGTCCACGCACGTGTTGCAGGAAATGCAGGGACGAATCTCGTCTAGGCATCCCTCTCGAGCCTTCCGGGGCCACGCGGGGTCAGCGATCAGTTGCCGTCCCAGGGCGACCATGTCGGCCTGACCTTCCGCGACGACCCGCTCCGCCAGCCCAGGGTCGTGGAGCCGGCCCACGGCGATGACCGGTACGTCAACGACTGCCTTGATGGCCCGGGCCAGATGGAGGAACACCCCCTCGGGGTAGCTCATGGACGGCGTCATGAGGGCTCCGGACGGACGAGAGCGGTAGCACCCCGCGGAGATATGGAGCGCATCGGCTCCCGCGTCCACCAGCCAGCGGGAGAGCTCCTCGGCCTCATCGAGCCTCATACCGCCCGGCGCGTATTCGTCAGCGCTGAGGCGGAAGACCAACGGGAAGTCTCCGACCCGCTCTCGACACGCCTGCACCACCTCCAGCGCGAAGCGCGCCCGCTTCCGGAGGCTCCCGCCGTAGTCATCCGTGCGCTCATTGTCCAGCGGCGAGAGAAACTGAGCGATCAGATAGCCGTGGGCGCCGTGGAGCTCGACCAGGTCGAAGCCGGCCCGCTTGGCGCGCTCGGCAGCCTCGGCGAACGCCTGAACGAGCGCCTGAATCTCGTCTCCGGTGAGCGCCTCGGGTACGACCGTTCGCGTGTCCACCTCCTGGACGACGTGAGGCAGAGCCGAGGGCGCGACCGGGGGGTAGCCGGTGACATCAGGGCGAGTGTGGCCACCCGCGTGACCGATCTGGATTGCGGTCCGGGCTCCGGCGGCCTCGAGCTGGGCGGTGAGATCCAGAAGCCCGGGGAGAAATCGGTCGTCAGAGATCCCCAGCTCACGCGCCCGATGTCGGCCGGCGGGGTGTGGGGAGCACATCTCCACGGTGATGAGCCCGGTACCGCCCGCGGCCCGGGCGAGGTAGTACTGGATCAACTCCGGGGTCACCGCCCCGTCCGGCGCAGCGAGCCGGGTCGTCATCGCCGGCATGACGATCCGGTTGGGGATTTCCAGCCCGCGGATCGTGATCGGCTCAAACAACGTGGCCATGCCTCACACTGTCCAGTAAGAACGGGCGAGGCCACTCACGAGGGGCGGAAGGGATTATTCCGGGGTGGGGATGCGAACCCACCCCTCCATCAGGCGGCGGGCCGTGCGGTACACGGTCACCTGCCGCACCTGCCAGAGCCCCCTGGTCAGCTCGACCACGGCGTTGACTGGCAGGATGCCCGAAGGATGAGCGAGACGGAGGTCTAAGAGACCGTCGCGGCGAGCGGCTGTCCCGAGCGCTTCGTGAACTACGCTCCCTTCGATCCGGGCCGCCACGGCAAGACAGATGGCGGCGGTGAGGGCAAAGGCGCGGTGGCACTTTCCCATCGAGATCACGCGTGCCGTGACATCCGCCTCATCGGTTCTGACCGGCCGACCGTCCAGGGCGGAGAACTCTCCCGGAGGGGCGACCATCGCGACCTTGGGGAGCGCCGGACTCTCTCCGAGACCCATGAGCCCGGCCGCCGCGCGACGAATGGCTTCGAGCTTCATCAGGAGGGGCCTGTCGCTGTCCACGGCATCGGGCGGCTCGGTCCCGACACAGCCCAGATCCCGAGCCCGGACAAACACCATCGGGTTGGTGGCGTCCACGAGAGAGACCTCGACTGACCCCACTCCGGGGGTTTCCAGGAGCTCGCGAGGCTTGCCGGTGGGAAGAAGCGCCCCGGTAACGGCGCCCCCGGGGTCCAGGAAGTTCAACGCGATCCGAGCCCCCCTGCCGGGCACCCCAGGGAGCTCGAAGTCGCCGGTCGCCGCCGCCTCGCCATCGGCTACCGAGACCCGCGCGACAACCAACTTCCTGGTGTTCGTGTTGTGAAGACGTACCGCGGTCTCGGGCTCCTTCGCCGGCACCAGCCCCTCATCGATGGCGAACGGCCCCACGGCGGCGGTGCAGTTGCCGCAGTTGCCGGTGTAGTCCACCAGCGGCTCGCTCACGCTCACCTGAGCGAAGGTGTAGTCCAGGTCAGCGTCCGTGGTCGTCGGGGGCCCGACGATGACCGCCTTGGAGAGTGACGAGATCCCACCGCCCAGGCCATCGAGCTGGCGGCCGTACGGGTCCGGACTCCCCAGGGCAGCGAGGAGGATCCGATCTCGGGCGGATATATCCTTCGGCAGGTCAGCCTCCTGAAAGAAGAGGGCGCGGCTGGTGCCGCCGCGCATGAACACGGCGCGCACTCGCGACTGTCTCACCGGGCCGCTCCCACCCCGGCAGTGTGGGCCAGGAGCCCGCCCGCGAGGAGGATCTCCCGCTCGCGGCCGGTGAGCCTGCATCGAGCCCGAAGCCGACGCCCCCCGCTGGACTCGAGGCTCACCGCTCCTTCCTGAACTTCCTCCCGCACGCGATGAACCGAAAGCCGCTCACCCGGCTCCACCCGGTCGTAGTCCGAAGGATCGACAAACTCGAGGGGAATGATCCCCCAGTTGATGAGGTTGGCGCGGTGGATCCTCGCGAAGGATTTGGCGAGCACCGCCCGGACCCCGAGGAACATGGGGGCAATCGCCGCGTGCTCGCGAGAGGAACCCTGGCCGTAGTGCTCTCCCGCCACCAGAAAGCCGCCTCCTGCCGCCTTCGCTCTGGCCGGAAAGTCGGGATCCAGGTGCTTGAAGCAGAATTCGGCGATCGCCGGGATGTTGGAGCGAAAGATCAGGATCTGAGCCCCGGACGGGAGAATGTCGTCCGTGGAGACGTTGTCCCCCAGCCTGAGCAGAACCTCGCCCTCGACGGAGTCAGTGAGGGACCGCCCCATCGGGACCTCTCTGATATTGGGCCCCTTGACCACGGTCACGCTCTCACCTGCCGAAGCCGGGGGAACCAGCCCGGCGGTGGAGCCCTCAAAGGTGGCCGGGAAGACGATCGGCGGAGCCCGTCCGAGCCGTCGGGGGTCGGTGATCACACCGGAGAGCGCCGAGGCTGCCGCCACCAGCGAGGAGCAGAGATAGATCTCGTCGTTCTTCACCCCACTCCGACCCGGGAAGTTGCGGTTGAAGGCACGGAGGCTCTTGATCCCGGTGGCCGGCACATGGCCGAGACCGGGGCAGGCGCCACAAGTGGACTCCGAGATCACGCATCCCGCCGAGAGGAGATCGGCCACGAGCCCTTCGCGAGCCATCACCTCCAGGACCCGGTGGCTCCCCGGGAACAGGATGAAGGACACCGACGGGTGAACCGTTCGCCCTTTCACGACCGCGGTCACCCCGTACATGTCCTCCCAGGAGCCGTTGGTGCAGCTCCCCACCATGACCTGCTCCACTTTGGTCCCCTCGACCTCGCCGACCGGGACCACCCTGTCGGGGGAGCCCGGAAGCGCCACCAGCGGCTCGATCTGGCCCAGGTCCAGCTGGATCTCGCCGTCGTAGTCGGCGTCACGATCGGCAGCGAAGGGTTGCCAAGCCGCCTCCCGGCCGAGGCGCCGCAGGTACTCGCGGGTGATCTCATCGGACGGGAACACCGAGGTGGTCAGCGAGAGCTCAGCGCCCATGTTGGCGATCGTGGCGCGCTCCGGGAGTGACAGCTGTTCGAGCCCCGGGCCAGCGTACTCGAAGATCTTGCCGCTTCCCCCCTTGACCGTGAGCCGCCGGAGCAGCTCCAGGATCACGTCCTTGGCGGTCACCCACGAGCCAAGGCGTCCGGTGAGCCACACCCGGATGACCTCGGGCATGGTGAAGGCATAGGGCGCCCCCCCCATCGCCGCGGCGACATCCAGCCCACCGGCACCGATGGCCAGCATCGCCAGGCTCCCCGAGAGTGGGGTGTGGCTGTCGGTTCCGAGCAAGATCTCTCCAGGCGCGCTGAAGGTCTCCAAGTGGACCTGATGACAGATCCCGTTTCCGGGCTTGGAGAAGTAGGCGCCGTATGCGCGGGAGGCGCTCTCGAGATAGCGGTGGTCGTCGGAGTTCCGGTAGTCGAACTGGTAGACATTGTGGTCGATGTAGGTGACGACCTGCCGGGCGCGGACCCGGGGAAACCCCATGGCCTCGAACAGGAGGAAGGCCGTGGTCCCGTTAGTGTCGGTCAGGAGGATCTGGTCCACACCGATGCCGATCTCCTCGCCGGCTACCGGTTTACCCGTTGCCAGGCGGGGCTCGAGCAGCTTCCGGACCAGGTTTAGACCCACGTCCCTCAACCCCCGCGCTTGTCCACCGACACGAACGGCCGCCGCCCCGGCCCCGTGTAGGCGCCCCGGGGCCGGATCAGGCGGTTGTCCGCGTGCTGCTCCAGAATATGCGCGGTCCACCCCGCGATGCGCCCCGCCGCGATCACCGGGGTAAAGAGCTCAACGGGGATCCCCAGGGCGTAAAAGAGCGGGGCCGAGTAAAAGTCTACATTCGGGATCAGGCCCTTCTCCCGGTTCACCACCTCGTGGAGGCGGCAGGCCAGGTCAAACCACTCCCCCCGGCCTGATTGTCGGCAGGCCGCCTCCGCCAGAGCGCGGAGCACCCTCGCCCGAGGGTCGCCGGCCCGGTACACGCGGTGGCCGAACCCCATGAGCCGCCGCTTCTTCGCCAGCGCCTCCCGCGTGAAGGCTTCCACGTTGTCGACCGCGCCGATCTCCTGGAGCGTGCGCATCACGGCCTCGCCGGCGCCCCCGTGCAGGGGGCCCCTGAGCGCGCCGGCTCCCGCAGCCACCGCGGAATGCATGTCCGACAGCGTGGACGACACCACCCGCGCCGTGAATGTGGAGGCATTCATCTCATGTTCAGCATAGAGGGTCAGACTGGCATCGAAGGCTCTCCGGCTCGCCTCCGCCGGCACCTGCCCGGTCAGCATGTAGAGGAAATTGGCGGCGTGGCCCAGCTCTGTCGAAGGCGGCACCGGGGCCCGGCCGCTTCTGACGCGGTGGCAGGCGCAGATCGCGGTCGCGAGCTGAGAGGTCAGCCGGATGGCTTTCCTGAGGTTCGCTTCGCGGGAGTGGTCGTCCCGGTCAGGGTCGAAAGTCCCGAGCATCGCCACCGAGAGCTGAAGCGCCCGCATGGGGTCGGCATCAGCGGGCAGCAGGCGGTAGGCCGAGATGACGGCCTCCGGGAGCGACCGGACCTCGACCAGCGCCTGCCTGAAGCGCTCCAGAGTCGGCCGGGACGGGAGCTCGCCGTGCCACAGCACGTAGGCGACCTCTTCGTAGGTTGCGAGCCGGGCGAGGTCGTCGATGTCGTATCCCTGGTAGGCCAGCCGCCCGTTCTCTCCGTCCAGATCGCAGAGGGCTGTCTCCGCCGCAATGACGCCTTCCAGCCCCTTCACCACCGCGCCTGCCTGTGTCATGGTCATTCCTCTCCGGGAGGTCGTTCCCCCCTCCCCCTACTCCCGTCACCCGTGTCCTCACGCCGCTCGCTCGTGGCGTGAATGACCGGGGTCATGGAGTGAGGAGCTGCCCGGCCGAAACTGGCTGCATCCTCCCGTCATCAACCACCACCCGGCCGTTCACGATAACGTACGGGATGCCGGTCGGGTGGCGGTGGGGCTCCCCGAACGTGGCCTCGTCTCTCACGCTCCGAGGATCGAAGAGAGCCAGGTCCGCCGCGTATCCCGCACGGATCAGCCCTCGATCCTTGAGGCCGAGCTTCGCCGCGGGCATCCCCGTCATCTTGCTCACCGCAATCTCCCACGAGAGGAGCCCCTTGTCCCGGACGTACTGCCCCAGCACGCGGGGAAACGTCCCGTACATCCGAGGGTGGGGCTTGCCGGGATGAGGCCCGGGGCCCCGAGACAGCCCGATCGAATCCGAACCGATCATCACGTGCGGGTGAGCCAGGGCTTTCATCACATTCTCTTCGGCCTGAGAGAACAGCACCATGGAGACCGCTCCCCGCTCTTCCACGAGGAGCTCCAGCATCGCCTCGGCTCCCGGCCGCTCCTGACGGTGGGCCAGATCGGCGATCGTCAGCCCTTCCAACTCCCGTCTCGAGCAGGTGGCAACCATGACTCCGCCCCACCCGGTGCTCCCCGAGGCTGTCTGCCATCGGTCGCCGGCGAGCGAACACTCCTCCACGATCTGCCTTCGCGTTGCTGGGTCGGAAATCCGATCCAGCAGCCTACCCATCCCGCCGTCGTGGACCCATGGCGGCAGGAGGTTGATCATCACCGTACTCCCCGCGACGTACGGGTAGACATCGGCCGTGACCTCCACGGTCCGAGCTCGAGCTTCGTCGATCAGCTGCAGAGCCCGCTCCATCTTGGGCCAATTCTCCCGGCCCGCAGCCTTGATATGCGCGATCTGAACCGGCACGCCTCCATCCTCGCCGATCCTGATGGCTTCAGCGATGGCTTCCTCCAAGGTCCGAGCCTCCCCCCGGATGTGAGAAAAGTAGAGCCCGCCACGCCTGGCCATGGAGCGCGCAAGGGCGATCAGCTCCTCGGTCGCGGCATAGGCGCTCGGCGGGTAGACGAGCCCAGTGGAGAAGCCCCAGGCCCCCGCCTCCAGGGCTTCAGCCAGAAGCCGTTCCATCGCCGCCCGCTCACCGGGACTCGGTGGCCGATTCTCCGATCCCACCGTCGCCGACCTGAGCGCCCCGTGGCCGACGAACAGCACGATATTGAGCGATGGCCCGGCGGCGCGAAGCCGGTCCAGGTATTGAGCGAAGCTCTGCCACTCCACCCTCAGGCGCGCACCCAGGGCTGAGGCCATCGTCTCCAGCGCCTGCCTGCGCTCGGGGGCAGCCGGAGCGGGAGAGAAGCCACACATTCCCGCCACCTCCGTCGTGACCCCTTGGCGCACCTTGGACTCGGCGGAGGGGCACTCGAGATAGAAGAAGTCAGAATGCGAGTGAATGTCGATGAAGCCCGGCGCCACCATGAGGCCGGTCGCGTCGATGGTCTGCCCCGCCTGACCCGGGAGTCCCGGACCGACGGCGACGATCCGGTCCCGTTCGAGAGCCACATCAGCGCCGAATGCCGGCGCTCCCGAGCCGTCCACCACGACCCCGTTCTTGATCAGAATGGACCAGGCCATGACCTTTGCGCGTCTGCCATTATGCTCTTCTGCCCCCATGCCGGGCAATCGTGGTAGCATCGGGGGCTGGAGGAAGGCTCCAGATGCCGTATCCCCCGCTGTTGTTCGACCCAGAGTTCGTGCCCCAGGTGGCCAGCGGCTACGGGCTCACGCTGCTCGGCGGGCTCCTCCTGCTGGCCACAGGGGTCTGGTGGTCGCTCGCCGGCAACGGGACGCGCCTCGACCCCAAGCCCAGAGCCTGGCGTCTCCTCGCATCCGCGGGCTGGCTCCTTTTCATCCTGGGGTTCCTCTGGCAGATCGTCGGCTACGTCGCGATCGGGGCCACCACCTGGCCGTAGCCGGCAAGCTTCGCTCACCGGCGCTGAGACGGTCTCCCGCGCGGCCGCTCCCGCCATCGTCCGGGCCGGCCAGTCCGAGGGTGGCGAACCCCGAAGCGGCGGCCGGGCTCTTCGGCGAGAGGCGCTGCCTCGGGAACGAAGAAGTCGTCCTCGGGCCACTCCACGGGAATTTTCTGGCCGATGAACTTTTCAATAGGCTCAAGGCTCAGGGCCGCGGCTTCGTCCACCAGGTTGATGACTTTCCCTTCGGCCCCCACCCGGGCTGTGCGGCCGATCCGATGCACATAATCCTCCGGATCCTGGGGGAGGTCCCAGTTAATCACGTGGGTTACCGCTTCGATGTGGAGCCCGCGTGAGGCGACGTCCGTCGCCACGAGTATCGGAATCGCTCCCCCTTTGAACTGATCCAGAGTCTTGAGCCGCTGCTTCTGATCGATATCACCCGTCAAGGTCTTCGCCCTCCACCCGTTCCGGGCAAGCCGCTCCGTGAGCCGGTGGGCTTCTCGTCGGGTGTTCGAGAAGATCAGGATCCGGCTCCCTCCCTCGCGCCGGAGGAGGCCCAGGAGCAGGTTGATCTTCTGCTCGCGTCCCACGTGGTAGAGAAGCTGCGTGGCTTTCTCCACGGTCTTCTGCCTGGGAGTGATGGTGATCTGGACCGGGTTGTTCATGAACTCCCAGGTCAGCTCCAGCACCCGAAAGCCGAGAGTGGCTGAAAAGAGGAACGACTGGCGCCGCTCCGGAGGCGGCAGCCGCCGGAGAATGAAGCGGATGTCCGCGATGAACCCCATGTCGAACATCCGGTCCGCCTCGTCGATCACCACCACTTCGACCTTGCGCGGCGACCAGGCATGCTGCTTGAAGTAATCGATGAGCCGACCGGGGGTCCCCACGAGAAGATCGCACCCCTCCCGGAGCGCTTGTCGCTGCTTCGCATAGTCGATCCCGCCGTAGACCGCGAGGATCCGGAGGGCCGTATACCCACCCAGCAGGCGAGCATCGGCCTCGATCTGAACCGTGAGTTCGCGGGTGGGGGCGATGATGAGGACGCGAGGGGTGGTGACCGGACCCCGTGCCGGCGCGGGCGTGCGCAGGCACCGCGTGAACGCGGCGATCAGGAAAGCCGCGGTCTTGCCCGTCCCGGTCTGGGACTGGCCCGCCACGTCCTTCCCTTTCAGCGCCACGGGGAGGACCGCCTCCTGGATCGGCATGCAGATGGTGAAGCCGGCACCCCGAATCCCCCGAAGGACCGGCTCGGGGAGATCGAGGTCGGTGAATCTCATCGTGCCCCAGCCAGGGCGAGCCCAGCTATCGCCCGATCAGCCACGGTCATTTCCGTTCCCCGGAGGTCGGGGCGGCGGTCCGCTTGCGTCCGAAGATGCGCGCGGCGAGGATCCCCACCTCGTAGAGGATGATGATCGGACCTGCCATCAGGGTCTGGTTGAACCAGTCCGGCGTTGGAGTCAGGATGGCGGCAGCAACGAAGCTCAGGAGGACGGCGTACTTCCGGTTTTTCGCCAGGAACTCGGGGGTCACGAGGCCCATGCGCGAGGCCACCGTGATAGCGAGGGGAAGCTCGAAGACCAGGCCGAAGGCGATCGTGAGTTTCAGGATAAGGTCCACGTACCTCCCAACAGAGAGCGTGGGGGTAAGGCCAGCGGTCTTAAATTCCAGCAGAAACTTGATCGCATAGCGCTTAATGACCAGCTGGGCGAAGGTCACACCGATGGCAAAGAACAGTGTGCCGACCACAACGAACGGCACGGCATAGCGGCGCTCGTGCGGGTGAAGCCCGGGGGAGACAAAGGCCCAGACTTGGTAGAGGACGAACGGCAGTACCAGGAAGAACCCCGAGATCATCGCCACCTTCATGTTTGTCCAGAAGGGCTCGACGGCGCTCAGGAAGACCAGCTTGACTCCCTTGGCATGCACCGGCTCCGCCAGGAAGTCGATGATCTGCTCTGAGAAGTAGAAGGTAGCCAGGAACCCGACGCCGATGGCCACGATGCTCAAGATGATCCGCAACCGGAGCTCGCCCAGATGCTCGAAGAACGACATTCTGGTGTCGGCCTGGTCCATCTCTACCACTCCGTGAGAAAGTGGCGAAGCGCCCCCACCCCACGCCCGATGGCGAACCCTTCTCGGATCGCCCTCGTCACATAGGCCTTGGCCTCGCGCACTGCCGGCTCAAGGGGGAGCCCCTTTGCCAACCCCGCCGCGATGGCTGCTGAGTAGGTGCAGCCGGTGCCGTGGGTGTTCGTCGAATCGATCCGGGGCGCACTGAAGGCGATGAACGCGTTGCCGTTCCAGAGCACGTCCACGGCTTCCCCCTTGAGGTGTCCTCCCTTGACGAGCACGGATCGCGGCCCCAAGCGGTGGATGCGCCGGGCCGCTTCCTCCATCCCCTCCCGGTCCTCCACCGGAAATCCCGCCAGGGCTCCAGCCTCATGGAGATTGGGAGTCACCACGAGCGCGAGCGGCAGGATCTCCGAGATCAGCGCGGCCTGGGCGCCCGGCTGGAGCAGCGGATCGCCGGATTTGGCGATCATCACCGGATCCACGACCAGCTTCCCCACCCCGTACTCTCGGAGCTTGGCGGCAACGGCGTGGATGATGGGAGCGGCGGCGAGCATTCCGGTTTTAGCGGCGTCTGTTCCCAGATCTCCGAAAATCGCATCGAGCTGGCGGGCGACGAACTCGGGGGGAAGCTCCGCCACCCCCTGCACTCCCAGAGAGTTCTGGGCAGTGATCGCCGTGAGCACGGAGCTGCCGAAGACGCCGAAGGCGGTGAAGGTTTTGAGGTCCGCCTGAATGCCTGCGCCACCGCCAGAATCAGAGCCGGCGACGGTCAGGGCCTTGGGGATCCCCATGCTCGCTTCGCTCCTTTGATCGTTCCCAGCTCTTCCCGGGATCCAGCAGATGAGCCACGCGCCAGCCCCGGGCTTCGAGGGCGCGGGCAATGAAGCGCCGGTGGCACCGCCACGGCCAGCGTTCCGCTCAGAGCACGGCCGCCCGCCGAGCGCGCGCCAGACGCTCCAGCTCCTGGAGGCCGACCTGGAACTCGGCCGTTCCCATGTACGCCTCGTACCCGCCGTCCCTGTAACCTCCCAGGGCCGCCCCCAGGTGGTGGTAGGCAAGCCCGGCGGCCTCGAGCGCCTCGGCCAGTGACGATCGGTTGAAGTGAGGATGGCGAGCCGAGGCCGGCCAGCGCCGCACATCGATCACGGCCTCGATCCCGGCCGCGGCGAGGAGCGAGAAGAGCGCATCCAGGCTGCGGGTCGAGTGCCCGACGGTGAACATCAGGTCTACCCTCAACCCCACCGGCGCCTAGTATATGCCGGCCTCCGGAGTCGAACAAGCCGGCGGGATGACCAGGGTGAACTCGCCCCTGATCTGATCCTCGCGAAAATGCGCGAGGTGCTCCGTGGGGGTGCCCGCGCGGATCTCTTCGAACTGCTTGGTGAGCTCGCGCGCCACCACCAGCGAGACCTCTCCGAACACCTCCTGGATGGCGACAAGCGTCTTGGCAAGCCGGTGCGGGGCCTCGTAGACGACCACGGTGGTCAGGAGCTCCCGAAGCGCCCTAAGACGGGAGAGCCGGCGGCCGGGCTTGGCGGGCAGGAACCCTTCGAACACGAACCGGTTGGCGGGGATCCCCGCTGCCGAGAGCGCCGCCGAAAGGGCCGAGGGCCCCGGCACGGGGACGACCAGGATTCCAGCGGCTCGCGCCGAGCTGACAAGGAGGGACCCGGGATCGGAAATGGCCGGCGTTCCGGCATCGCTCACCAGCGCGAGGGATCTCCCCTCGGAGAGGAGCCGGAGGAGGGAGGCGCCTTTCCTGAGCTTGTTCTGCTCGAAGTAGCTCGTGAGCGGGGCCGTAATGCCGAAGTGCGCTAGGAGGCGACGGGTTCGCCGCGTGTCCTCGCACGCGATCAGATCCACCTCTTTGAGGACGCGAAGAGCCCTGAGGGTGAGGTCCTCCAGATTGCCGATGGGAGTCGCCACCACGTACAACGTGCCACTCATGGTCACTCCATTCGATGCGCCCGGCCACCCTCCCTCGCTTCAAGCCTCTTCGCCTCGACGAGCTTCGGCCGCTACAGCTCCTCCGATGTCGCTCGGGAGGGCACCCCCGGCACACCGAGATCGCACGTTTCGAGCGCGGGGGAAAGCACGCGCTGGAAACGACACGCTTGGCACGTCCCAACAACTTGAGCCGGAGCGCGGTTCCAGCGGCGGCCTTGCCGCCGCAACTGGAGGGGGAGGCCTCGGAGGGGGCCGTCGAGGCCCCCTCCGACAATAACTAGGCCGATTCGGCCCGGGTCTCCGAGATCAGGATGGGAGGCTGGCGCTTTACGATCGTTTCGTTGGTGATGACGCACTCCTTCAGCCCCTGGATGGAGGGGAGCTCGTACATAACGTCCAGCATCACTTCCTCCAGGATGGCCCGGAGCCCACGCGCGCCCGTACCACGCTGGAGCGCTTCCCGGGCGATGGCGACCAGCGCCTCTTCGGTGTACTTGAGCCGCACCCGCTCCAGGTCAAAGTACTTCTGATACTGCTTGATGACGGCATTTTTCGGCTCCCGGAGGATCTGAATGAGAGCGCTCTCGTCCAAGTCGTGGAGCGTGGCGACCACGGGCAGGCGGCCCACGAACTCGGGGATCAACCCGTACTTGAGAAGGTCCTCCGGCTGGACCAGCGTCAGCAGGTCGCCGACCCTCCGCTCCCCGCGCGACTTGATCTGCGCCCCGAACCCCATGCCGGATTGGCCGATCCGCGACTCGATGATCTTCTCCAACCCGATGAAGGCGCCTCCGCAGACGAACAGCACGTTGGTCGTGTCCAGCTGGATGAACTCCTGATGGGGGTGCTTCCGGCCGCCCTGGGGGGGCACGTTCGCGACAGTCCCCTCGAGAATCTTCAGGAGCGCTTGCTGGACACCCTCGCCAGAAACGTCGCGGGTGATGGAGGGGTTCTCGGACTTTCTCGCGATCTTGTCGATCTCGTCGATGTAGACGATCCCACGCTCGGCCTTTTCGACGTCGTAGTCGGCGGCTTGCAGCAGGCGCAGGATGATATTCTCGACGTCCTCCCCCACGTAGCCAGCTTCCGTGAGCGTGGTGGCATCCGCGATGGTAAACGGGACGCGGAGCATTTTGGCCAGGGTCTGGGCCAGGAGCGTCTTCCCCGAGCCGGTGGGCCCGATGAGGAGGATATTGGCTTTCTGAAGCTCTACGTCCCCCACCTCGCTGCCCGCCTCGATCCGCTTGTAGTGGTTGTGAACCGCGACGGCCAGGATTTTCTTGGCCCGCTCCTGCCCGACCACGTACTGGTCCAGGACATTCTTGATCTCGGCCGGCTTGGGGAGACTCCGGATTTCCCGGCTCTTTTCCTCCTCCCACTCCTCCGCGATGATGTCATTGCAGAGCTCGATGCACTCGTCGCAGATGTAGACAGTCGGACCGGCAATGAGCTTCTTGACATCGTTCTGGCCCTTGCCGCAGAAGGAGCACTTCAGCATGCCGTTAGCTTCCCGTGATCGAGCCACGCCCCGCGCTCCTACGCGCCCCCGCCCCCGGTCAGCACCGCCGCCTCCGTCAGCGACGGCGTGGTGGGCTTGGAGGAGATCACATCATCCACAATCCCGTACTCCCGGGCGTGCTCGGGCGTCATGAAAAAGTCCCGGTCCGTATCCCGCTGGATCTGGTCCATACTCTGGCCGGTGTGAAGCACGAAGATCCGGTTGAGCTCGTCGCGGACGCGGAGGATCTCCCGCGCCTGGATGTCGATGTCCGTGGCCTGGCCCTGCACGCCACCGAGCGGCTGGTGAATCATGATCCGGGTGTGGGGAAGCGCGAACCGCTTGCCCTTGGCGCCGGCAGCCAGGAGCAGCGCCGCCATGGACGCCGCCTGCCCCATGCAGATCGTCGACATCGACGGCTTGACGTACTGCATCGTATCGTAGATCGCGAGCCCCGCGGTCACCGAGCCCCCCGGGGAATTGATGTAGAGGTAGATGTCCTTGTCGGGATCCTCCGCCTCCAGGAAGAGCATCTGGGCAATCACCAGGTTGGCCAGCTCATCCTCGATGAAGGTGGGAAGAAAGATGATGCGCTCCTTGAGGAGCCGGGAGAAGATGTCAAACGCCCGCTCCCCACGGGGGGTCTGCTCGACGACGATCGGCACCAAGGCCATGAACGCGTTCCTCCCTTCTCCCACCCTCCATCTTACCTCAGGACACAACGGTAGCGTGTTGAATCAAAAAGTCAAGGGTCCTGGCCTCCTGGAGAGAGAACCGGATCGCGTCCAGGTCGCCGCTCCGCTCGAGGAGCCGCCTGACGGCCGGGGCCGGACGCTGACTGGCGCTTGCAATGCGCTCGACTTCCGCCGCCTCCGCCTCCTCAGAGACGCTGAGCCCCTCATGCTCGGCAATGGCCTCGAGGAGCAGGACACGCCGCACGGCCTTTTCGGCGCCCGGCCTGAGCTCCTCGACGAGCCTGTCGTAGTCCCAGCTCACCTGGTCGGGGTCTACCCCCTGCCGGCGGAGGCGGTCCCGAGCATGCTCGATCAGGTGGCTCACCTGGCGCAGGACCATGGAGACAGGGACCTGAAACTCGTGCTGGGTCAACAGGGCTTCCACCACCTTCTCCTCGAGGGCACGGCGGTTCTCCCGCTCGCGCTGGACCTCGAGCTCTCCGCGGACCCCGGCGCGCACGGCCTCGAGGGACTCATACTGACCGAGGGTCTTGGCAAAGTCATCGTTCAAGGGCGGGAGGACCTTCTCCTTTACCTCCGCCACCTTAACCCGCGCCGTTCCAGGCTTTCCGCGAAGGTCTTCGCGGGGATGGTCCTCGGGGAAGCGCACCTGAACCTCGCGCTCTCCTCCCCTGCCCAGCCCGATCACCGCCTCCTCCACCTCGGGGAGCGCCGACTGGGAGCCCACCAGGACCGCGTGCCCCTGTTCGCTCTGCGGGTCAAGCCCTTCCAGCGAAATCGTGATGTCCGTCAGAACCAGATCACCACGATCCGCCGCCCGGTCCACGCTCCGGAACTCGGCGTGCTGCTCCTGGAGGTAAGCGAGCACCCGGTCCACGTCCTCCCCAGTCACCGGAACCGGGCTGTGATGGACCGTGACCCCCTTGTGGTTCCCCACGGGAATCGCCGGCTTGGTCTCCACGATCGCCGTGAGCTTGAGGGGCGCTTCCTCCTCGAGCGTGACCTCCTCGAAGTTCGGCGCCTCGACCGGGCGGAGCTTCGCCTCGGCGACCGCCTGGCGATAGACCTCGGGAATCAGCCGCTCGGCAACCTCCCGGCGCACCTCATTGGAGAAGTGGAGTTTGACCAGGTTCCGGGGCACATGGCCCTTCCGAAAGCCCGGCAGCCGCGCCTGGCGCTGGACGCGCCCGAACGCATCCTCCCAAGCCTCCCGCACCAGCTCCACCGGTGCCTCGACCTGAAGGCGGCACCTGCAGGCCTCGAGATTCTCGATTTCGATGTTCATGGGGGAGTCCATCACACCCGGCCGACCACGACAAGCTTACCACAACCAGCTTTGGGCCCCCGAACCCGGGCTTGCTCGGCTGCAGAGCGTCGCGAGCGTCACTTCCAACCGTGTCCCACCGAGCTACTTCCCCAACGTTCGAAGTGGACGCTCTCCCCGAAGGGACGCCGTCCGCCGGCCCGCGGCGGGGCGCTCAGGACGTCGGGGTCGGCGGGATAGCCGAACGACAGCGCGACATTCAGGTGTAGGTCGGCAGGGAAACCAAGTAGCTCCCGGGCGGCCTCCGGCTCGTAAATCGTGGCCAGGCATGAGGCCACGCCCAGTTCCCAGGCAGTCAGCTGCAGGTAGGCGGCAGCCTGCCCCCCATCGAACATGATCGACCAGCGCTGGGCCGGGTCAGGAGTGAGGATGGCTACGCCCAGCACGGCGCCAGCTAGATGGCCGGCGTATGCCCCAAGGCGCGACAGCGCCTCCAGTGTGGCCCGCTCCCGAATAGCGATAAAGCGCCAGGGCTGGGTGTTCTTTGAAGACTGGGCGCGCCGGCCCGCGTTCAGGATGCGGCGCACGACATCGTCCGGGAGCGGTCGCGGCGCGAAGAGGCGCACAGCGCGCTTCGTGCGGATGGCTTCAGTCACGTCCATGCTGCCCTCCTCGGTGCCGGGGTCCGAAACAGACGGGCACGGGGATAACCATCCAGAGAAGCGGTGGATCGGCCAACACCGTGAGGCCGAGGCGACTACACCCCCGCCTTGCGCATACCGTCGAGAAAACGCTCCAAGACCGCCTCGTCCTTATAGGGGAGTCTCTGCCTCAAGCTCTCCAGAGAGAGCTCGGGGCTGAGCCTCCGGACCTCTGCCAACTCAGCCCGGGCCTCGTCCTTCCGGCCCAACTCGCTGTAGATGACAGCCAGGTAGGCGTGGGCGGGCAGCCAATCGGGGTTGCGGGTGAGAACTCTCTTCAGGGTTACAATCGCCGCCTCGTAGTCCCCGGTCAAGTAGTAGGCATGGCCCAAGCCCCATAGGTAGACGAACGGATAGCGGGGGTTGAGGCGCATGGCCTTCTCCACCAACCGGATGGTCTCTTCTGGCCGCCCCGCCCAGCTGAGAATGTCCCCCAGCGTCGCATAGGCATCAGCGTCGTTAGGAGCAAGGGCGGTGGCCCACTCTGCCTCCGCGATGGCCTCCTCGTACTGCTTCTTCCACAGATAGACAAGGCCCAATAGCAGGCGGCAGCCGGGCAGGGAGTCATCCAGGCCTCTGGACCTTTGAGCGAGCTCCAGGGCTTGCTCGAGGGTCTGCGGGTCCTGGCTCCACTGCATAGTCCACCCGTGAAAGTACGTCCAGCCCAGGGCGGCATACGCCTCTCCATACTCCGGGTCCAGCTCAATGGCTCGCTCGAACATCTCGCGGGCCTTCAGATTTCCCTCCCTCGTGGTGCGGCGATAGTACTCGGTCCCCCGCAAGAAGTAGTCGTAGGCTTCGGCGCTGCCAGTGTGCTCGCCCCCCAGACGAGCCTCCTCCCCCTCGGTCAGCGTCACCGCCAGAGCTGCCACGATCTTCTGTGTGATCTCGTCTTGCAGGGCAAAAACGTCTTTCAGGTCCCGGTCGTAGCGCTCCGCCCACAGGTGGTGCCCCGTGGTGGCATCGACCAGTTGGGCCGTGATCCGCACCCTGCCGTCCGCCTTGCGAACGCTGCCCTCCAGCACATACTGCACCCCCAGCTCCTGGCTCACCTGTTGGACCTTGACCGGCTTGTCCTTGTAGGTGAAGACCGAGTTGCGAGCGATGACAAACAGGCCCGACAGCTTGGAGAGGTCCGTGATGAGGTCCTCGGTGATCCCGTCGCTGAAATACTCCTGCTCCGGGTCGCCGCTCAAGTTTTCAAATGGCAGCACGGCGATGGAGGGCTTGTCGGGGATCTCAAGCGCCAAAGTTCCTTCGGAGACAACCGCGGCCGGAGGCGGAGAAGGCCATAGGTACAAGCTCCAGATCGCCACGCCCGCCGCTATCAACAGGCAGCACGCACCCGCACCCAGAGCTACCCACCGCCACGCCCTCCGCCCACCCCGGGCCCCTCCCGCCGCTCCGACGGCTTGAGCGGCTCCAGGCTCCATCCGAATACGATAGACCCTCACGGGCTCAGCGATGTTCTTCACGGTGTGCTCGCCCAGGGAGTCATACCCCAGAACGAGCTTGTTCTTCACCTGATCATAGACCGTCCCGGAGATCGAGATGCCGCCCCCCTCGGCCAGGCCCTCGACGCGCGCCGCGATGTTGACCCCATCTCCGTAGATGCGTTCCCTCTCGACGATCACATCCCCGAGGTTGATGCCGATGCGGAACTCCATCCGGCGATGCTCCGGCAACGCGGCGTTCCTGACTTTGAGCTGCTGCTGGATCTCCACGGCGCACTGCAGTACGTCCACCACGCTGGCGAACTCCGCCAGCAGGTTATCCCCCGGGGAGTCCACCACCCGGCCCCGGTGCTGCCGGATGAGAGAGGCCATCACCCCGCGATAGGCAGTGAGGGTCTGGACCGTCGCCACCTCATCCTCGCCCATGAGGCGGCTGTACCCCTTGACATCGGCACTGAGGATGGCGGTCAGCTTGCGTTCGACGCCGGGCGCTTGCACGGTAGGCTCTCCACTCAACGGATAGACTGTAGACCCAATTCTAGGGGAAGCCCGAGCAGCTGACAAGTCCTTCCGCTTGACCCTCGTGGCTCCTCGGGCTACCATCGCCTCATCCGGTTTGGCATTCGACGATCTTCTCTCTCGGCCGGCGAGCTCATGTCGAGCCCCTGGTCTTCGGCCGACCTTCGGCGCTCAGGCGATGCCTAGTGTGACGGATGATCAGCCGGTACAGGTGGAGTGCTACGCGGGCGGGCGCGGGGAAGAGACGCCTCGTCGCTTCCGGTCGGGGAGCCGCTGGGAAGAGGTCGCGGTCCTCGCACGCTGGGTCAGCGAGAGCCTGGAAGGAAAGAACCGGCTTCGCTGGTTCAGGGTCTGCCTCGGACGCGGAGAAGAGGGCCTACTCTATCATGACGAGGGGTTAGATGCCTGGTTCTGGCGCCCCCGCACCCGTTGAAGCACCCTTCCGAGGAGACCAAACGCCTCTACGGGTAACCAGCGTTTCAGCCGGTGGCTAAGGAAGGCTGGGACACCCGCCGCAGCGGCTGCCTGCCAGTCGTCTCAACCGTAAAGGTGGCCAGGTACAGCCGATCCACGGGACCCTTCAGCTCGAGCCCCACGTTGGGCGAAAGCACCGGAATCTGAGAGAGTCGCGTGATGACATCCCAAACCTCGTCACGCGAACGAAGGAGCACGTCAACCCTCACCACGCCCCGCCTCGAAAGCAACGGGTACCGGACCTGAACCGCCACCCGGCCGTGAAAGTCTCTTGGGACAAACCGCCTCATCACCGACCAGCACAGCGTCGATTGCCGGCGCTCACGCAGGTTGAGGAGTACCGCCCAAACCAGAGGGCCTGGTATGAGCGCCACCGTAAATACCAATCCGCCAAGCTGCATCAGCGCCTCCTCCGTCACTAACCCTCCTGCGTCGGTCTCACGCAGGATCCCCAAACCCTACTGGGTTCGCCGGCACACTCCGCGAACTTGCCGAGCAGCCAGTGGCCAACCCTGATCAGGGTGACGCCCAGAGAGACCCGGACCGGCTGACGTGGCAGGCGGAGAGAGTCGGCAACTGCTCTCTTCGACGCAAAGGCCTGCGCTTCAGCCAACCGTTCTCGCACAAGCAATTCCAGGAAGTACGCATTCTCCACGGCTACGAACCCTCCATGACCGCATTTGAGCCTCGCCTGTCCTCTCTGACACCGCAGGCGGGCTCGTGTGAAATAGGATTGAGGTCCGGCCGGCAGGTCGTGCAGGGAGCCAGGCCCATGGCCTCGGCGCGCCCGCGCGACCCGAACAGGGTGAGGCGTGCAGGCGTCAGTGAGCCCAGTGAGGGGCAGCTCGGCAGGCAGTACGCCTCCTCGCCCGGATAGCGCACGTACATCGCCTCGCGTACGATCTGGAAATCCCGGCTCACTCGCCTCGTGGGGATGCCCTCTGTGGCCAGGAGCCGCTCTTTGACGCCGACCCGGTGACCCGCGTACCCGGTCAGGGAGCCAGAGGCGCCGACGACACGGTGGCAGGGAACCACGATTGGCAGCGGGTTCCAGCGGAGCGCCTGAGCCGCGGCCCGCACCGCCGCCGGCCTGCCGACCTCCCAGGCGATGCCCGCGTAGGAGACCACGGCGCCGTACGGGATCTTCGCCGTGGCCTGAAGGACCGCCCGGTGGAAGTCGCTCCGGATCAAGCGGAGGTCGAGCGGCCACTCGAACCGTGTGCGTCTCCCTTCCAGGTACTCAAGGAGTTCCCGAAACGGCGTTTCGAGTCCGCCGCCTTCCTCCACCGCCTCAAGCCCGACAAGCCGGCTCAGCCGGGAACCTCCGAGGGTGGTCCTGCGCTCCAAGTACTCCACCAGTGAGACCCCCTGCTCCGACCGCGCGATCAGGATGTTGCCGAGGGGCGAGGGAAAAATCCTGTAGGTCAGAAGACGGCTTCGGAGATCGGCCAGGCGCGACTCCAGCCTGTCGCGTGCGAGGGCCACGCGCGCGTCTGGAACCGGCTCGCTCTGCAGGTCCGCTACCGCCCGCTCGACGGCCTGGTAGCGATCAAACTCCTCGCGGCACGGGCCGCAGCGATCAAGATGGCCCTGCACCCGCCGGGCCACCGGGGGAGTCGCTTCCCCGGTCGCCGCAGCCAGCAGGTCAACGTCGATCTCGAGGCACCGGGACGGCTTGGGACTCATCGCTCTTGCTCCTTCGGGAGAAGTTCGTGACCGTTCAGGCCCTCGCGGATCTTCCGGAGAGCCTGATAGACGTGGGCACGGGCGCTCTCGGCCGAGCAGTCGAGGGTCCGGGCGACCGCCTCGTAATCCAGGCCGTGGATCTTCCGCAGGATGAAGGCCAGTCGTTGTCTGAGCGGCAGTCCACCGACGATCGCCTCGATGAGCGCCCTGATCTCGTTGAACAGGGCCGCCTCCTCAGGCCCGTCCCCGCCAGTGTCGTGGACTCCGGCGCCCACTGTCGCGTAGGCCGTCCGCCGGCGCTTGTTGGCGCGGAACTGGTTCCGACAGAGGTTGCTCGCAATCGTGAACAGCCACCCACGAATATGGGCGTCTGGAGGCAGCGACCGGTAGCTCCGGTACGCCCGGAGGAAAGTTTCCTGGGAGAGGTCATCCGCCTCGCTCGGCCGCCCAGTCACCCGTACGAGGTATCGGTAGATCTCCCCGTGGTGCGCTGCCACCACCGCCTCGAACGCCTCCTGGCCCATCATCTCTATAAACCCCGAAGCGAAGCTGGCGTGAAATAGGACCCCGAGTTTCCCAAGGCGCCTGCGGGCTCCGCGCCGCCACGGGACGGGAGAGTCGGCTAGACGTGGGGTCGGATCTCGTGGATGAAACGCGTCAGGGTCTGCTCGACCTCGGCGAGGCTCTTGGGGAGGAGCGCAGGCCCGACGCCGTAGTACGGGCTCAGGATGACGTGGCCGAGGCCGGCCTCCTTGTATCGGCAGAGCGTATCCGCCAGAAGGGCGGGAGGACCCACCAGCGGCTGGGCCTCCTCCAGGGTGGGAGGCCGGTCCAGAATCGCCAGTGGCATGAGCCCGGCGACTTCGTACCGAACCTCTCGTCCGGCCTTCCTCCCGCGTTCGCCGAGCTCTGCGATTCTCTCCGCGAGTGCCCGAGGAGTGAACCCACGCCGCGTAGGGGCATGCCAGATAGGGAGCCAGCCATCTCCGAGCTCCGCCGCTCGCCTGAGCGCCCGGGGGCTGTTGCCGCCGACCCAGAGGGGTGGGCTCGGGCGCTGGACCGGGCGGGGTGCGAACAGCATTTCGGGGAACTTGAAGCGCGCCCCCGAGAACTTCGGGCGCTCCTCCGTCCAGAGTGTGCGAATGATCCGAAGGGATTCGTCGGTCGCCGCGCCCCGCTCGGCGAACGGCGCGCCGAGGGCGGCGTATTCTTCGGCCATCCAGCCCACACCGACGCCGACGGTGAGCCGCCCTCCTGAGAGCACATCAAGCGTGACCAGCTGCTTGGCCAGCACCAGCGGGTTCCGGTACGGGAGGATCAGGACGGCCGTGCCGACGCGAATCCGGCTCGTTTGAGCGGCGACGTACGCCAGGGTCGTCACCGCCTCGTAGAATTCTGCGCCGAACCGCTCGGCGAACTGCGGCGGATAGACGATGTGGTCTCCGGTCCAAACCGAATCAAAGCCGAGCGCCTCGGCCTGCCGCGCCAGGGAGATCGTCCCCTCTGCCGAGGAAAGGGGGCCGAAGTGGGGAAGCTGGATGCCGAACTTCATCGGATTAGTCGGCCCCCGACAGCGCCGGGCGCCACCGGTATTCTAACAGGTTGCCGAATCCTCAAACATCCTCATTCGCCCCCGCGGCCGGGCTCTGGGAAGCGCCGGACTCAAGCTAACCATTGGAAAATTCAGGCGGATTTTGCGAATTGTCCAGAACTTTCCGATCGTAGTCGATCGTGCGGGCGAACCCAGGACAGCACGTACCGCCGCGGTGCTGTCGGATTCACCCGAGAGCCTCGCGTACGGGACGCTCTACCGCCTCTCGGCAAAGGGCCTCTGTTGGGTGGGGAGGCTTGGGAGCCGAAGGAGCTACCAGGATGGATCGGGGAAAAGCCGGGAGCGATCCCGAGCTAAATCGATTTGCGGGAGCACCGCTGTCAGCATGCTACGCTAGACGAAAGGTGACGGAACCTTGAGAAAGGAGATTACGGCGTGAAAGTATTACAGCGTCGGGCCAGGCCGATTTCTAGTCTCCTTGTATTCGCCTTGATAGCGCTGCAGTTTCCGGTTGGTGTGGCACAAGCCGCCATGATCAACACGGAGGAGTTTTTAGACGTCTCCGAGAGTCAGCTGGAGCGTGAGCGGGTTCGGGCCTTTCTCGCTCGTGAAGACGTTCGGGCGAAACTGGTTTCGCTTGGCATCAGCCCCGACGAAGCGAGAGCACGTGCGGACGCCCTTTCGGACAGGGAAGTGAAACAGCTCGTCGCCCAGCTGGATAAACTACCGGCTGGCCAGCAAGTCGTGGGCGTAATCATCGGGGCTATCCTGCTCGTATTTTTCGTCCTCCTGTTCACCGACTTGCTCGGGGTCACCGACGTTTTTCCGTTTGTGAAGAAGAAGTAAGGGATGTTGGCGCTTTGACCGTATGTTGAAACGCCCTCCCGCTCCTCTGTTGTTGCTCGTGTTACTCGTTGGCTGTGCCACGTCGCAGACAGACCGTTTGATCGCAAGGGGGCTCGGCGCCTTACCACCAAGGATTACATTGCTCCAAGTCCGCTTCCATCCCCAGGAGGCGTATCAGTGCGGCCCGGCGGCGCTTGCCATGGTTTTGAACTGGGCCGGTGTTTCGATACGGCCGGAGGAGCTTGCCCCGCAGGTATATACCCCAGGCCGCCAGGGGACCCTGCAGACAGAAATCGTGACTGCATCCCGACGCCATGGCCGGATTGCCTATCCTGTTTCGACGCTCGAAACCCTTCTCAAGGAAGTTGCGGCGGGGCATCCGGCAATCGTATTGCAGAATCTCGGCCTTTCTTGGTACCCGAGCTGGCATTTCGCGGTTGTCATCGGGTACGACCTGCCGCGTCGAAAGCTCGTGTTGCATTCCGGCCTCGAACCCAGGAAGGTCGTTCCAATGCGGCTTTTCGAGCGAACGTGGGCGCGGGGAAAGAACTGGGGTGTGGTTGTCCTTCCGCCCGAAAAACTTCCGGACACCGCGGAAGAAAAGGCGTTTCTCCTCGCTGCAGTGGGCTTAGAGAAGGCAGGTCGTTGGGAGGCAGCCGCGCGCGCGTACAGAGCGGCCCTAACGCGCTGGCCGAAGAGCTACGGAGCGCTCATGGGCTTCGGAAACAGCCTCTATGCGTCGGGGGATCTTCCGGGTGCCGAGAAGGCATTTCGAGCTGCGACTGTTGCGGATCCGAATGCCGGGGCCGCGTTCAACAACCTCGCCCAAGTCTTGCTGGAAACCGGACGGTCGAAGGAGGCCGTGGCTTTCGCGATGAAAGCTGTTGAAATCGGAGGGCCTCTAAAGCCAGCCTTTTTGCGCACCCTCGAGCAGATCAGCGGTCAAGAAGAGTAGGGAAAAGCCCATGTTAGCCTTCCCGGCAGACCTTAGGCCTGAGGGAGGTACGTGGCGTGGTTTGCGCTCGGGCGCGCCCAGCACGCCCTGAAACCAAGCGACAGGCAGGAATATGTCAGATTGGCAGACTACTTGCGGATTGGCAGACTATTTTTGCCAGCCAGGTCCGATACCCATAGCATCGCCAGGGGGCGGGGCTTGATCCGGGAAAGGGTAAGTTCGCGGCAAGGGCTGGCAGACGTCAGCGTGTAGGCTTGCCGGGGAGAGCTTCTTGAGGCTTGACTGTTACTGGTAATGGTGCGAGAGGGGGGAGTTGAACCCCCAAGGGTGTTACCCACTGGATCCTAAGTCCAGCGCGTCTGCCAGTTCCGCCACTCTCGCGCGTTCAGACCTCGAATACCACTTCAACCTTCACCAGTCTGGAACTTTCCACGGTTCTGTCCTTCACGTCCACCACGCCAGGACAGTATAGCACCCGCTTGTACGCCTGTGTGCGGCGCCGCGAGCGGCCCGCCGCCCCAGCGTTGCCGGTCTGGCCGGGTGGGGAACCAGATGTCCTGGCGCTCCATTTGCCGCCCGCGTGAGACCGAGGAACGCGCACACGCGCACTGGTTAACGCAGGTGATCACTGAAGCGCAGCTGCGGGGACTCTCCCCGCCGCCCCATGGGGGACCCGCCTTGATTTTTTCTTTGGGAATGAGAAGCTGAACATCAACAATCACATTAGGGAATGCCGTCCAAGCCATTTACACACAGTGACATAGCTGACTAGTAATAGAGCAAAAACGTGTTCTATTTTGTCTCTACCGCCGGCTGGATTGACTCCCGACGGCCAGTAGGTGTTACGGAGCGCTTCCCCAGCAGAGAAGGGATCGTCACCGCAGGAAAAGGGAACGCGAATTGCACTGCAGCCGGTTATGAATGGCCTCCCGAAACGAAGAGCCAAGAAGAAGGATCGGCTGGCGGGTCAAGTCTACGCCGACAGGGATAGCCCACCTCGCCCTGCAGAGCTGCCAAAGGAGACCCGGCTAATGCAGCCACCGCTCGTTCGCGAAGCAACGGAATTCGACCTCCCGGGGCTCCAGGCCCTCGCCGGCGTCCCCGCGCTCACCCGACTCCGGCGCCTGGCCCGGAGGCTTCACCTGGCCTTCCACGGCCGCACTGGCCAGACCACGGTCTGGCACATCAACTCCTCCGCCGCGGGAGGCGGCGTCGCTGACATCCTGAGCTTTCTGGTCCCCTTCTCCACCGAGGTCGGCGTGGCAACCAGGTGGCTGGTCATCGGCGGGGACGAGGGCTTCTTTCAAACCACCAAGGCCTTCCACAACGCGCTTCAGGGCAACCCGGGGGTCGAGATCACGGAGCAGATGCTAGCCCACTACCAGCGCATTGTCACCGCCAATGCGCAGACGCTCGAGGAGCTCATCAGGCAGCAGGAATGGAGCCCGCCCGATGTGATCGTCTTCCACGATCCCCAGCCCGCGGGGCTCATCGCCCACTGGCGGGCCAGGTTTCCCGACGCGCTCTTTGTCTGGCGCGGGCATGTGCAGTTCGACGTCCCGGCCATGACCGCCGCCTCCCATCCCGGCCGCAGGGTCTGGGAGCTGCTGCTCGGATACGTCAATCAGTGCGACGCGGCCATCTTCCATCTCCCGGAGCAGGTGCCTCCGGGGGTGACCGTCCCAATCCGCTGCTTCCTCCCCTCCATCAATCCGTCAGGCTACCTCAACCGGGACCTGACCGGCCCCGCCGGCCAGCGATTTATCCAGAGCACGTTGGAGAAATACCAGATGGGAGAGCTCCAGGATGGCTCCATCCCGCTGGTAGCGCAGGTTGGCCGGTTTGATCCGTGGAAGGATCCTCTGGGAGTCATTCAGGCCTACCAGGAAGCCTTGGAGCGCACGTCGCGAAACGGCAAGTCGCCCCATCTCCTCCTGGCCGGTCCGCTGGCCGAGGACGACCCCGAGGCCTGGAGGATTCTGGCCCAGATTCACCAGGCGGTCAACGGAAACGGGCAGGTACACATCCTGCCCCTCTCTCCCAAACAGATAGCCCCGACGCCAGAGCAGGTAGAGGCCCTAGGCGCACTGGGGATGGACCCCCGGCTGCTGCGACCAGAGCATCTTGTGGACCTGGAGCTCAACGCGTTTCAGACCCGTGCGGACGTCATCATCGCCAAATCCATCCGGGAGGGGTTCGGCCTGGCCGTCACCGGGGCCGGGTATCACGGAAAGCCAAGGATCGTCAGCCAGGTCGGCGGGCTCCCGGTCCAGGTGATCGATGGGCAGGGACGGGTGCATGCCTGCCTGGTGGGGGGGACCCCACACTTCACTCGCGAGGCGTCGATCAGCATGACCCGCGACTGCCTGATCGAGCTGCTTTCCTCTCCCCGGCTACGGACATCGATGGGAACCGGAGCCAGACGGCACGTCATCCGCGCCTTTCTCCCGCACCGCCACCTGGAAGACTACTTCGCGCTCTTCCTGGAGCTCCGCTCCCACCATGCTGAGGTGGCGGGCACGAATGGTCGGCCTCGGCAGTTCGGCCGGGCTGCTCCTCCGCAGATTGCGGGGATCCCCGAACCGCCGACGACATCGGCCACCCCAGCCAGCCGCTAGCCTGAAGTTCCCGCCCGCATTGTAGTACCAAGCCGGAAGAATCGTCGGTAAATCGGCAGGTTGCGCCAGGGGTGCCGATGGCGGTATGTTGACATGTATATTACCGATTCAGAGCGATTTTTAGCTTGACATGTCTGCCGTATGTTGAATACCGTGTTGGCATGTACATCGCCACCGTGCCCAACCGCGGCTCGCCGCCCGCTATCCTGCTGCGGGAAGGGTACCGCGAGGGACGCAAGGTCAAGAACCGGACCCTGGCCAACCTCACCAAGTGGCCGGGCGAGAAAGTCGACCTCCTGCGTCGACTGTTGCGGGACGAACCCCTTGCGCCCGCCGACGCGCTGTTTGAGGTGGTCGCCTCCTCGCACCACGGCCACGTGCAGGCCGTCCGCACCACGATGCAGCGCCTGGGCTTCGACGCCCTCATCGCCTCGCGCCCCTGCCGCGAGCGCGACCTCGTCGTGGCGATGGTCGCCGCCCGGATCCTCGAACCTGACAGCAAGTTGGCCACGACGCGCTGGTGGCACACCACCACGCTGCCGGCGGACCTGGGGATCAGCGACGCCGACGAGGACGCGCTCTACGAGGCGATGGATTGGCTGCTCGAGCGCCAGGGGCGGATCGAGCAGAAGCTCGCGGCCCGCCAGCTGCGGGCGGGCGGTCTCGTGCTCTACGATCTCACCTCCAGCTACTTCGAGGGCACCACCTGTCCCCTGGCCGCCTTCGGTCACAATCGCGATGGCAAGAAGGGGAAGCTCCAGGTCAACTACGGGCTGCTCACGGATGCCCGGGGCTGCCCGGTCGCCGTCTCCGTGTTCAAGGGCAATACCGGCGAGCCGCCGACGCTGCTGCCGGAGGTCCAGCGGGTGCGGGAGCGGTTTGGGATTGAGCAGCTCGTGATGGTGGGCGACCGGGGCATGATCTCGCAGACGCAGCTCACCGCGTTGCGGGCGCTCGGCGGCGTGGACTGGATCACCGCCCTCAAGACCGGCGCGATTCGCGAGCTGCTCGCCGAGGGCCATCTGCAGCTCGGGCTCTTCGACGAGCGCAACCTCTTCGAGCTGACCCACCCCGACTTCCCCGGCGAACGGCTGGTGGCCTGCCGGAATCCCGAGCTGGCCAAGCTCCGGGCGCATAAGCGGCAGGCATTGCTGGCCGCCACCGTCAAGGAGCTCGACACAGTGAAGGGGATGGTCGCGCGCGGCCGCCTCCGCGGGCGCGACGCGATCGGCGTGCGGGTCGGCAAGGTCATCAACAAATACAAGGTCGCCAAGCACTTCCGGCTCGAGATCCAGGACGACCGCTTCGACTTCCAGATCGACGACCAGCAGGTCGCTGCGGAAGCGGCGCTGGACGGCATCTACGTGATCCGGACCAGCGTGCCGACCGAGCGCCTGGACGCCGCGGCCGCCGTGCGCGCCTACAAGCGGCTCAGCGACGTGGAGCGCGCCTTCCGCTCGCTCAAGACGATCGACCTCAAGGTGCGACCGATCCGCCACCGGCTGGAACAACGGGTGTGCGCCCACATCTTCCTCTGCATGCTGGCCTTCTACGTGGAGTGGCACATGCGCGAGGCGTGGCGGCCGCTGCTGTTTGCCGACGAGGATCAGGCGGCCAAGCAGACGCGGGACCCCGTCGCGCCCGCCAAGCGCTCGGCCGCCGCCTTGCGCAAGGTCCACACGAAGGGCTTGGACGACGGGACGCCTGTCCACAGTTTCCCGACACTCCTCAAGGATCTCAGCCGCATTGTCCGGAACGTCTGCCGTCAACGCGGCGCGGGGCCCGCGGCGCCGACCTTCGAGATCGTCACCACGCCCACTCCCACCCAGCAACGCGCCTACGATCTGCTGAAGATGATCGCGGTGTAGACAGGGCCCTGCAGGCCGTCGTTCACCTATCTCCACGAATCAACGAACAATTCCGCTCGGCCGATGCGGGAACTTCGGGCTAGCCCCCCCTGCCGTCAGTCGCCCGCAGGGGCGCGAGCTTTGATCCCCAGAGCCGGCC
>JBHIBG010000007.1:0-79071 GCA_046758965.1 Methylomirabilia bacterium
TTGAGGGGCTCGATGGCTCTTTTGTGTCGTCATTCGTGAATTTTCCAGGTTAGGGGTCACAGGCAGGGGACGGAGGCAGCGAAAAACCTGACGACACGAGGAGGAGAACCGACATGTTGGACGAGATCATTCCCGCCCGGGAGGGCAGAGCATTCGAGTTACGGACCGGTCAGCGGCTGAAGATCCTGGATACGCAGGGCCAGCAGGTGGCGGACTTCATTGCCTTCAACCTCTACAACCTGGACGAGTTCCTCTCCGTGTGCCACACGCGCGGGATGCTGGGGAACCTCCGGCCGCAGCAGGGCCGACCCCTCTACACCAACCTCCGCAACCCGATCTTCCTCCTCGAGGAGGACACCGTAGGCATCCACGACATGCTGTTCGCCCCCTGCGATCGCAAGCGCTATGCCCTGGACTACGGAGACCACAACCACCCCGGCTGCCGGGACAACCTGTACCAGGCCCTGGGCGGCCGGATCCCCTACTCCCGGATCCCGGACACCATCAACTGGTTCATGCACGTTCCGTGGACCCCCGACGGCAGCTTCGCCATCGCCGAGCCACGTTCCAAGGCGGGGGATTACGTTTTGCTGCGCGCCGAGATGGACGCCCTGGTCGCCGTCTCCGCCTGCCCGCAGGACAAAAACCCGTGTAATGCCTTCAAGCCCACGGAGCTGCGCGTCCAGATCGTCTGACCCCTCACTCGTGCCAGACGCGCGTGAGGTAGGCGATCCAGTTCAGGCCCATCACCTTCTCGATGCGGGAGGCCTTCCATCCGCGCTGCTCGAGGGCCGCGGTGAGGTTCGGGGTCTCCTCGATGCGCTCGATGCCCTTGGGGTTCTTGACCTCGCCGAACTGGGTGAGCAACCGCGCGTAGCCCTTGTCCCGGGTGATCCACTCGAAGAACGGCTCGCCGTAGCCCTGCGTGAAGTCGGTCCCGTAGCCGACGTGGTCCTCGCCGCACCGATTGACCATCCACTCGATGATCTCGGCGTAGTCGTCCACCGTTGAGGCGGTCCCTTTGGGGAGGAACGCCGGGAACATGGTGACCCCGATGAGCCCGCCTCTGCCGGCGACCGCCCTGAGCTGGCGCGTCTCCTTGTTGCGCGGGTGGACCTTCAGCTCGCTCGGCAGCACGTGCGAGAACACGACGGGCTCCCGCGACGCGGCGATCGCCTCGTCGCTCGTCTTCACGCCGACATGTGACAGGTCCACGGCGATGCCCACGCGGTTCATTTCTGCGATGACCTCGCGCCCGAAGTCGGAGAGCCCCGAATCGCGGCTCTCGTAGCAGCCGCTCCCGATAAGGTTCTGGGTGTTGTAGGTGAGCTGGATGATGCCGACGCCGAGCTGCTTATAGAGCCCCAGGTAGTCGAGGCGATCCTCGATCGGGCTCGCGTTCTGGAAGCCGAGGACGATCCCGGCCTTCCCCGCGGCCTTGGCGGCGGCGATGTCGCTGGTCCGGCGCACCGGCGCGATCAGGTCGGCGTGACGGTCGAACCACTGGAGCCACTGCGCGATGTTGTCAAGGGTCTGCCGGGCATTCTCCCACACCGCACAGGTGGCGTTGGCTGCTGCGATGCCTCCCTCGCGCAGCGCTTTGAACACCTCCGGCCCCCAGCGGGATACGATCAGCCCGTCGAACACGACCAGTTGCTCGTGCAAGCTCATCGTGCGGCTCCTCATCAGCACATCAGCCAGTCACCGTAGGTGCCTCGGATCGGCTTCCCCTCGGCGAAGCGGGAGAGGCGGAAGGCCGAGATGTCCGACCCCGGTCGGGGCCCCTCGGCGATCCGCTCTGCCATCAGCTCGCCGACTGCCGGTGAGAGCTTGAAGCCGTGCCCCGAGAAGCCCACCGCGAGGTAGAACCCCTGCGGGCCGGCCTGGTCCAGGATCGGGTGCCAGTCTGGAGTCACGTCGAAGCAGCCCGCGTACCCCTTGGCCACGGCCCCGTGCTCCAGCACTGGAAATCGTCTGGCGGCCCGGCTCAGAGCATCCAGGGTCTCGTCGAAGGTGACGCCCTCCTGGTAGCCGTCTGGATCGGCGCGGTCGTGCATCTCCTCGGAGTCGAGGGCGCCCACCAGGATGAGGCCACCGGTCTCTGGGCGCGTGTAGATGTTCGTGACGAAGTCGTAGACGAGCGGATGCGGGCGGAGCGCCTCCTGAGGCCAGGCGATGAAGTTGATCTTGTGCCGGCAGACCGTGATCGGGATCTCCAGGCCGACCATCCTGCCGATCCTGTCCCCCCAGGTCCCCGCGGCGTTGACCACGATGGGGGCGTCGATCTCGCTCCTGCTCGTCTTCACCCCCGCGATGCGGTCCCCTCGGGTCAGGAGCTCGAGGACCTCGGTCTGCTCCATGAACCTAACACCGAGCTCCCGTGCCGCCCCGGCGTATCCCTGGGTCGTCTGCGAGGGATCGGCGTATCCCGAGTCCGGCTCGTAGCACCCGGCCGTCAGGTCATCGGTCCTGAGCCGTGGCTCCAGCTCGCGGAGCTCGTCGGGAGACACCAGCCGGACGTTGATCCCCACCGACTGCTGGAGCGCCACCGAAGCCTCCATCTGTCGCCGGAGGCGGTCATCCACCCCCAGGAGGTAGCCCGTCCGAACGAAGGAGGCAGTCCGCCCTCCGGTCAGCTCCTCGAACTGCTCGAAGAACCGGAGCGACTTGAGGACCATCCGGCAGGTCTCCGGGGTGGAGTAGTGCTGCCGGACGCACGCCGAACTCTTTCCGGTTGCCCCCGAAGCCAGGAAGTGCTTCTCGACGAGGATCACGTCCCGAACTCCCCGCTTCGCCAGGTGATAGGCGATGCTCGCCCCGGTGGCTCCGCCGCCGATCACAACGACATTGGCTGTCAGTGCCATGCGTTCGCTCCTTCCGCGCCTATCTCTTCGCCACGATCCCCGCCTCCGCCGGAAGTGGAGCCACGATCTCGTAGTAGCGGGCCGCGCGCTCGGCGAGGAGCGGAGACGGCGAAGGCGACCCAGCTGTCTGGTTCGCATGCCCCCGGCCCATTTCACTTCGCCCGGCGAGCTCCCATCATGCGGCGAGCATAGCCGTGTGGCAAGGCGCCGTCAACCGGGATCATGCAATCCTTACCCGTGCTTGACCGCTCCACCTCAGCGGGCTAAGCTTGGCGTACCGTTTCCTGTCCTGGCGAGTGAAGGTCCGCTTCGGATACCTCATCGCCACAGCATCGTGAGGCGGCTGGTCTCGGTCGTACAGGTGTCCAGGTCGGAGGCGTCTCCGACCGAAAGAGGGATCCCGTGGCAATCACCGTTTTCACCAACTGCTTCCTGATTGACTGTACGGGCCAGGACCCCCAGGAGGGCTTGGCCGTCGTCGTGGAGGACGAGCGCATTCGGGACGTCCTCCCCTCAGGTCGGGTCGGCCCGCTCAGGGGATCCGTGACCACCCTGGACCTCAGAGGGCTGACGCTGATGCCGGGCCTCACCGATGCCCACGTTCACGTGTGCGCCGTCGAGGCGAACATCCTCGAGCAGCACCGCCTGCTCCCGCCCAGCCTGGTCGCCGCCAAGGCGCTTCGGCGCATCGAGCAGGCGCTCATGCAGGGGTTCACCACCGTGCGGGATGCGGGCGGTGTGGACTCGGGCTTCAGGGAGGCGGTGGATCAGGGGATCGTGGCCGGCCCCCGCCTCCTGGTGAGTGGCCAGTTCCTCTCCCAGACCGGCGGGCATGGCGATGTACGCCGGCGAGCCGAGGCGATTCCTCCTGTCGAGGGCTGTCTCGGGATGATCGGGACGATCGCTGACGGCCCCGACGACGTCCGCAAGGCGGCTCGTGAGCAGATCCGCCGCGGGGCGGACCAGATCAAGGTCATGGCCTCGGGGGGCGCCATGTCCCCGTCGGACGAGCTGGAGACCACCCAGTACACGGTGGCCGAGCTCAGGGCCGCGGTGGAGGAGGCCGGCGCGGCGAAGACCTATGTGCTGGCCCACGCCTACTCGGGGGCGGCGGTGCGGAACGCCGTGCAAGCGGGCGTGCGCTCTATCGAGCACGGCAACCTCATTGACGAAGGTGCCGCGCGGGCACTGAAAGAGGCCGATGCCTTTCTGGTCCCCACGATGATCACCTACGAGGCGATCTGGCGAGAGGGGAAAGCTTACGGGATCGCCGAGCACCAGCTCCAGAAGATCAACACGGCCCGCGAGAAAAGCTTCGAGAGCCTGGCGCTGGCCCGAAGGGTAGGGGTCAAGATCGGCTCGGGCTCGGACCTCTTGGGTGGCATGATGGATTACCGCGCTCACGAGCTGGAGCTAAAGGCGCAGGCGCTGACACCGATGGAGGTGCTGGTGTCGGCCACCCGGACCAACGCTGAACTCTTCGGGATGGAGGATCGGATCGGGACGGTGGAACCCGGCAAGTACGCTGACCTCCTCGTCGTCAACGGGAACCCGCTGAGGGACCTTCGGATCTTTCAGAACTTGGACAGCCTGCTCCTGATCATGAAGGGCGGGGTCGTGTACAAGCGAACGCTCTAGCTGCCGAGCGACCTGTGTTGCTCCTCCCTATGTCGGAAGAGTTGGGCCGGCACTAACTCATTTCCCGGATCGCCAGCATGAGCACGCCTTCGGCCCCGCTGGTGTGGAGCCTCTTGGTCTACGCCTGGGTCGCCAACTACATGGTCAGGATGGCTCTCTCTTCGCTGCTCCCCCCCATCATGGCCGAGCTCTCGCTCTCTTACACCAAAGCGGGCTTACTACTGTCGGCGTTCTTCTACGCCTACATGGCGATGCAGCTGCCGGCCGGCGTCCTGGGTGACCGGCTCGGGCGGAGGCGCGTCCTGCTCGGGGGACTTCTTCTCGGGGCTCTGGCATCACTCCTCACGGGTCTGGCCGGAGGTTTCCTCACCCTCTTCCTGGCCCGCCTGTTCACTGGCCTGAGTCAGGGGACCCTCTTCTCGAACGACCGGACCATCATCGCCACGTACACCCCGAAGGAAAAGATGGCGTTGGGTCAGGGGGTCTCCTTCTCCGGACTCGGCCTGGGCACTGCGCTAGGGCTCTTTCTCGCGGGAACCCTCGGAGAGGTGATGCCCTGGCGCGGGGTCTTCGTGGCGTTCGCCCTCGCACCGCTGCTCGCGGCGCTCCTGCTCTGGCGGTTCATTTCCGAGCCCCCGCGGTCGACCGGGGCCTCCCGCCAAGGGTCGATTCGCGAAGTGGTCCGCCACCGGAACCTGTGGATCCTCGGGGCGGCAGGGATCATGCCGGTCTACATCCAGTTCGTTCTGGCCACGTGGGCCCCCCTCTTCTTTGCAGAGATCGGGGTGGGGGAGTTGGGACGCTCCGCGCTCTATGCGAGCCTCCAGGGACTCCCGGCGCCTTTCAGTCTCCTCGCCTTGGGATGGCTTGCCGATCGCGCTCACCGGAAAGGCATCAGCCGGAAAGTCGTGGTAGCGCTCACCATCGTGCTTGCGGGAGCTTCCTTCGCAGCGATGGGGTTCGTGCTGCACACGGGTGGCTCGCCGGCACTCCTCGCCGCCCTCATGCTCGCCACGAGCTTCTTCTTCTGGGGGGCGTGGGGCCCCATCTTCGCCATCTTGAGCGACGTGATTCCGGCCTCGTTCCTCGGCACCGCCTTTGGTCTCCTGAACCTCACCATCTTCGTGGGCGCGTTGGCCGGCCCGGTCTTCACCGGCTGGATGAAGGACATGACGGGCTCGTTCGCGTGGGGGTGTTACGTGGGAGGGCTCGTCAGCGTGCTGGGAGCGGCGATCGCCCTGACGTTGCGACCCGACTCTCCTCCGCACGCCGTCCCCTCGGTTGCTGGGGCCGAAGAGCGGCGAGTATAATCGACCCGTGATCGCCCTCTGTCGCGTGGTAGTCGCGCTCCTGGTGCTCCTCGTGGGCGCTGGCCGGGCATCGGCCACCGAAGGTGTCCTGGAGGCTAGACTCGAGAACGGTCTCCGGATCCTCCTCCTTGAAGACCACCGGAGTCCCGTCGTCTCCTTCCAGATTTGGTACCGGGTCGGCTCGCGAAACGAGCGGCCGGGGTCCACGGGCATCACCCACCTGCTGGAGCACATGATGTTCAAGGGAACATCCACCTACGGCCCCGGCGAGTACGCACGGCTGATCGACCAGAATGGCGGCCAGGACAACGCCTTCACGAGCCGCGACCACACCTCGTATTTCGTCAACATTGCGGCGGACAGGATCGACCTGGTGCTGGCGCTGGAGGCGGACCGGATGCAGAACCTCCTCCTCGAGCCCCGGGCGATCGAGACCGAGCGCCAGGTGGTGATGGAGGAGCGGCGCACCCGGACGGAGGACGACCCGCAGGGATTCCTGGGGGAGGAACTGGCCGCCATCGCCTTCAAAGCTCACCCGTACCAGTGGCCCATCATCGGATGGATGGAGGACCTGAGACGGATCACGCCCGAGGAGATCCGAAACTTCTACCGAACCTACTACACCCCGAACAACGCGCTCATCGTCGCCGCCGGGGATTTCAAAGCTCCCGAGCTCCTGGAGAAGATCAAGCGGCAGTTCGGCGCCGTCCCGCGCGGTCCTGCTCCGCCACCGGTGACGGCAGTCGAGCCACCCCAGCAGGGCGAGCGCCGCGTCACGGTTCGGAAGGAGGCCCGGCTGCCCGCCGTGTATATCGGCTACCACGTGCCGAATTTCCGCTCGGCCGACGCGGCCGCTCTCGATCTCCTGTCCGTTGTCCTCTCAGGTGGGCGCGCCTCCCGACTCTGGAAGCGGCTCGTCTACGAGCAGCAGATCGCCCTGAGTGCCGGAGGAGACTACTCCTACTTCTCCGCTGACCCCAACCTGTTCTGGTTCTTCGCCACCCCCCTTCCCGGCCGGTCGCCCGAGGCCGTGGAGAGCGCGCTCACGCGAGAGGTCGAACGACTCAAAGCTCAACCGGTTTCAGAGACCGAGCTGGCGCGGGCGAAGAATCAGATCGAGGCTTCGTTCGTGTTCGGGCAGGATTCGGTCCACCGGCGGGCAGCACTGCTAGCGCGCTTCGAGCTCATCGGTGGCTGGCGGCTCCTGGATCAGTTCGTCCCCCGGGTGCGCGCCGTGACCGCTCAGGACCTCTCACGAGTCGCGCGGCGCTACTTCCTGGACGCGCGCCGGAACGTGGGAGTGCTCATTCCGATTCCGCCAGGCTCTCCGACGCCGCGATCGCAAGGGCAGTGAATCCCCCTGGCCGTCTCCGTATCGTCCGGGGCCTGCTCATCGGCCTCGGCGTCTTCCTCCTCGTGCTCGCCGGCTCGTACGGCGCCAGGGTGCTGAACTCCGGCTCTTCTGCCTCACTCGTCGTCTCCGGCACCATCGAGGCCACTCAGGTGGCGGTGAGCGCCAAGTATGCCGGTCGCATCGCTGCCCTCCTGGTGCGGGAAGGAGAGCGGGTGCGGCTGGAACAGCTCCTCGTCCGGCTTGAGGACGAGGAGCTGAGAGCCGGAGTCCGGCGGAGCGAGGCGGCACTCAGGAGCGCCCAGGCCGAGCTCCGTGACCTCCTCGCAGGAGCCCGCAAGGAGGAGATCGACGAGGCCCGTGCGGCGGTCGAGCGGGCCAGGGCTCAGCTGGAGGATCTCCTCGCAGGTGCCCGTGCGGAGGAGCTTGAGGAGGCGCGGCAGACCCTCGGGAGTGCCACCGCCACCCGGGAGTGGGCGGAACGTGATTTCGGGCGGGCTCAGGAGCTCTTCGCCAAGGAGCTGGTTGCGGCCCAGGAGGTGGATCAGGCCCGCCGGGCATATGAGGTGGCGGTAGCCCAGCAGCGTGCGGCCAGCGAGCGGCTCGACCTCCTCCTGGCCGGGCCGCGGCCTCACCAGGTCCACGCCGCCCGTGCCCAGCTCAAAGCTGCCCAAGACCGGCTGAGTCTGCTTCTCGCTGGTGCGCGGCCCTACCGGGTCGAAGCCACGCGGGCTCAGGTGAGCCAGGCCGAGGCTGCTCTCGCCCTGGCCCGGAGCCGGATGAACGAAACCAGAATCATCGCTCCCATCACCGGCGTAGTGCTCAGGAAGAACCTCGAGATCGGGGAGACTGCCAACCCCGGCGTCTCGATCCTGAGCCTCGTGGACCCAAGCGACCTCTGGCTCCGCGCCTACGTCCCGGAGAGTGAGATCGGGCGGATCACGGTCGGCCAGCCGGCCCGGATTACGATCGACTCGTTTGAAGACCGCGCCTTCCCCGGGAAAATCATCGAGATCGCCTCGGAAGCCGAGTTCACCCCCAAGAATGTCCAGACGAAAAGGGAGCGCGCGAACCTGGTCTTTCGCATCAAGATCGGCGTGGAGAATCCCGAGGGGATCCTGAAGCCCGGGATGCCTGCCGACGCCGAGATCCTGTTCTGAAGGCAGGCGCGAGAAACCTCGATGGCGGACTATGCGGTGGTGACGGATGGGCTGACGCGGCGGTTCGGCACCCTGGTTGCGGTGGACGACCTCAACCTGCGGGTGCGCGCCGGCGAGGTCTATGGCTTCCTGGGTCCCAACGGCGCAGGCAAATCCACCACGCTCCGGATGCTCTGCGGGATCCTGGAGCCGTCCGACGGGACGGGCACGGTGCTGGGCATCGACCTCCGCCGCGATCCCGAACGGGTGAAGTCGGTCATTGGCTACATGTCTCAGCGGTTCTCCCTCTACGACGACCTTACCGCGGAAGAAAACCTCACCTTCTACGCGCGCGTGTACATGGTGGTGCGCGCCGAGCGCGAGGGCCGGATTGCCCAGATGATCCGCCTGGCTGACCTGGTGGGACAGGAGAAGAAGCGCGCGGCCCATCTCTCCGGTGGCTACCGCCAGCGCCTGGCCTTGGCCTGCGCGATGGTTCACCGGCCCCGTCTGGTGCTCCTCGATGAGCCCACGGCCGGCGTGGATCCTGTCTCGCGGCGCAACTTCTGGGGCCTGATCCGGCGCCTCGTCGAGGAAGGGGTGACCGCCATGGTCACCACTCACTACATGGACGAGGCGGAGCTCTGCGACACCCTGAGCTTCATCTACCAGGGGAAACTGATCGCCCAGGGCGCGCCAGCCGAGATCAAGGCGACGGCGTTCAACAAGCCCGTGGTCGAGGTTGAGGTGGAGGGCCTCCGCCGCGCGACGGACCTGCTCGCGGAATGGGAGGCGGTGGAGGAGGCCGTCAAGGTGGGGCCCAAGCTCCGCCTCATCCTGACGGACGAGAGAGGAACCCCGGAGGCCGTGATGCGCTACCTGGAGGGGCACGGGATGACAGGAGTGTCGGCCCGGGAGGTGGAACCCTCGGTGGAGGACCTGTTTGTCTCCTTTGTCGATGTCGAGCGGAAGGCCAGGCTCCGCGAGCAGCTCCGGGCCGTGACGAGCTGGTGAGATGGCGAGCCGGCTGTTCGGGATGATCGCCAAGGAGTTCATCCACCTCCGGCGAGACCCGCTCGCCGTGACGCTGGCGCTCTTCGTGCCGGTGGTGATGCTCTTCATCTTCGGCTGGGCCATCAACACCGACGTCAAGCACATCCCGACCGTGGTCTTCGACCAGTCTCGGAGCAGGGAGGCGCGCACGCTCCTGGAGGCGCTGGTCAACAGCCAGTACTTCGATCTTACCCACTGGGCACGCAGCTACGCCGAGGTCACCCGGCTGATCGATGAGGGGAAGGTCAAAGTCGGGATCGTGATTCCGCCGGACTACGCCCGGGACTTGGCCCGCCAGGCGGCGGCGATCCAGGTGATCGTGGACGCCTCCGATCCCCTGGTGGCGGCCTCGGCGATCAACTCCGCAACCTCGCTGGGGCTCCAGCGCTCCCTCCAGGTCCTCTCCAGGAACCTGGAAGGGACCGCGCTCCTCCGGCGAGTCGACAAGCTGCCCGTGGACTTCCGGGTGCGCGCCTGGTACAATCCCGATCTGCTCAGCGCCTTCTTCATCGTCCCCGGGCTCATCGGCACCCTCCTGATGCAGACCACCATTACCGCTATGGCGGTCGCCGTGGTCCGGGAGCGGGAGAAGGGAACACTGGAGACGCTCATCGTCAGCCCGATCCGGCGCTGGGAGTTGATGCTCGGGAAGATCATTCCCAACCTCGTGGTGGCCTATGGCCAGATGACGATGGCCCTCCTGGTGGCCCACTTCATCTTCGGCGTCCCGATCCGGGGGAGCCTGCCGTTGCTCTACGCCTTGTCGGCGGCCTTCATGTGGGGGACGCTCGGGATCGGGATCTTTGTCTCCACCGTGGCCAAGACCGTCCCCCAGGCCATGCAGCTCTCCTTCATGACTTTCCTGCCGTCGATCTACCTCTCGGGTCTCCTCTTCCCCATCGAGGGGATGCCGGAGGGGGCCCAGTATCTGGCGTCGATCATTCCGTTGACGTACTACCTCAGGATCGTCCGCGGCATCGTGCTGAAGGGGGTCGGGATTGGCTACCTCTGGCCCAACCTCCTCCCGCTCGTCGCCTTCGGCGCCGTCATCTTCACGCTGGCGGTGCTGCGCTTCCGGAAATCCTTGGATTGAGAGGTTCGGTGCATGCGACAGCTCACGTGGATGCTCGCCTTCCTCCTGCTGGGAGCCGCCCCGGTCGGGGCGGCTCCCTTGCGCGCCCACCGCGAAGTTCTGCCCAATGGCCTCGTCCTTCTGGTTGCCGAGCGCCCCGCTATCCCCATCGTGGTGGTGCGCGCCTATGTGCGGGCCGGGTCGGCCTTCGACCCGCCGGACCATCCCGGCTTGGCCAACCTGACGGCTGGGCTTCTGACCCGTGGCACCGGCCAGCGCTCCGGCCCCGAGCTCGATGAGGCCATCGAATTTGTCGGCGGAAGCCTTGGCGCGAGCGCCGGGCGCGACGGCGTGACGCTCTCCCTCGCCGTGCTGAAGAAGGACCTCGCGCTCGGGCTCGACCTCCTGGCCGAGGTCCTGCTCGAGCCCGTCTTCCCGGAGGAGGAGCTCAGGAGAACGGTCAAGGAGATCCAGGCCGCGATCCGGGCTTCGGAGGATGACCCGGCCCGGGTGGCGGCGCGTGCGCTCGCCCGGCTCCTCTACCCGGGCCATCCCTACGAGCACCCGGTGGCGGGGAGTGAGGTCGCGGTCGGGAAGCTCACTCGCGACCAGGTGGTGGAGTTCTACCGGCGTCACTACCGGCCGGATGCCATGATCGTGACCGTGGTGGGGGATGTCCGGCGCGGGGCGATCGTCAAGGAGCTGGCGGGGAGGTTCGGGCGCTGGGCGGTAGCCGGGGACGGCCCGCCCCAGGTGCCGCTCGCCCCGGCTGCTCCACCGGTCCGGGCCCGCACGGTCACCCGCGAGCTCACGCAGGCGACGGTCTATCTGGGGCGCCCGGGCATCGGGTGGAACCATCCGGACTACTATCCGCTTCGGGTTGCGAGCTACATCCTGGGAGGCGGCTCTGCCTCTCGGCTCTACACCGCGGTGCGAGACCAGGCAGGACTCGCCTACTCAGTCTGGAGCTACGTCGCCGCGCGACGCTACGGGGCCGTGCTGGTGGTGGGTCTCCAGACGCGGACTGAGGGGCTGGCCAAGGCACTTCAGCTCATCAGGGCAGAGATGGCCCGCATGGGCGAGGAGCCGGTCTCGGAGCAGGAGCTGGGCCTGGCTCAGGCCTACCTCACCGGGAGCTTTCCGCTCCGGATGGACACCTCCGGCGAGCTGGCGAACCTCCTCCTCACGGTGGAGGCGTTCGGCTTGGGCCTCGACTATCCCGACCGCTTCAAGGAGCAGGTGGAGCAGGTCACCGCGGCCGATATCGAGCGGGTGGCGAAGATCTACCTGGATCCGACCACCTTCTCGACCGTGAGCGTCGGGAAGCTGGACTGAGTGGTACAATTTGGTGCGATGAACGTTTGGCTCATCGGCCTCGGATTCTTCCTCATCGGCCTTCTCGGGGGCGCCCCGCTCTCCGCGGCTTCCTTTTCGCTCACGCCCGGAGAGACGAGGGAGGCGCTCCGGGTGGGCCAGCGGAGCGTCGTCTCCAAAGAGTTCGGGAAGGAATGGCAGGTGGTGAACGAAAACGGGGACTCCCTCAGGGTCATGACCCCGTTCCACCGGCTGGCCCTCGGCGCCCGGAACGCGGCCTTCAAAAACGAGACCCTCACCGAGCGAGAGATCGAGAAGATTCTCCGGGCGAAGGAGGGGAGGCTCCTCTTCTGGGCCAACCTCCACGGCGGCCGCACCGAGTTCGCCCGCTGGTATCGGCCGATGCTCCTGCTTCCCAACAACGAGGAGATCAAGCCGGCCTTCGTCCAGAATGAGCGGACGGCCCTACCCCTCGAAAACGGGCGCTATCTGGCTCGCTGCCTCTACTCGTTTCCCACCGAGAGGCTTCGCGCGAAGAGCCGGGTCGTGCTCGTGGTTCGGGAGCCTGACGGCAGAGAGGCTGCGCGATTCACACTGGACTTTTCGACCATGCGGTAAGAAGGGGAGAGGAATGGTGACCAAGGAGCGCTTCCAGCAGGGGATGACCTTTCAGCAGTACCTGGACCAGATGGGGACCAACAAGGAGAGATTCGTCCAGTTCCTCCGGGAGATCGCCATCACTCCCGAAGATCGAGAGGCGATGAAAAAGCTCTCGGGGAAGAAGCTCAATGTCCTGGTCATTACCGAGGACTGGTGCGGTGATGCGCTCTACAACGTCCCTGTTCTGGCCAAACTCATGGAAGGGCTCCCCAACGTGGAGATGCGCGTCTTCCTCCGGGACCAGAACCCGGACCTCATAAACCGCTATCTGAACCAGGGGCTGTACCGGTCGATTCCGGTCTTCGCCTTCTTCGACGAGAACATGAACGAGATCGCGCGCTTCATCGAGCGCCCTCCCAAGGTCACCGAGGTCCTCGAGCAGAAGATGCTCGAGGTGCGCCGGGCCTTCCGCAGCGAGCGCCTGGAAGAGTGGCGCCAGGCCGTTGTGGATGAGGTGCGCCAACTCCTCAGCGTCTAAGGGAGAGCTGTGCCGGTCCACGGGTGGATCGGCCTCGTCGGCGTCGGGCTGGCGGAGGCCCTCCTCGCTTCAGGGACCCGACTGGTGGGGGAGTGGTTTACCCCTCTCGTCTGGACCGGCTACATCCTCCTTCTGGATGGTCTAATCGCCCGTTGGACAGGGCAATCCTACCTGACCACCCGCCGGGGAGAGCTGCTCCAAGTCGCCCTGGCCTCCGTGGGCTGCTGGTGGCTGTTCGAGTTCTACAATGCCCCCCGCTTCTGGCGCGGCGGGGAAGACCTCCTGGGCATCTGGTGGCACTACCACAGCCTTGAGTCTAGCCCTTACCTGCGCCGGGTGGGGTACGACTGGGCCTTCGCCACCATCTTCCCCGGGCTCTTCCTGACCGCGGAGGTGCTCAAGACCCGGGTTTTCAGTGGGCTCACCGGGCGCCGGCCGGTCCGGTTGCCCGCGTGGGCTGTCAAGCTCTCCGTCGTGCTTGGAGCGGTCTCGGCGCTGCTGCCGCTGGTCCTGGTCTCGACCTGGCTTGCCCCGCTGGTCTGGGTCGCCTACCTGCTTCTGCTCGAGCCGATCAACTACTGGCGGGGGCGTCCCTCGTGGCTCAGAGAGGTGGAAGGGGGCGACTACCGCACGGTCGCCTCGCTCCTGGGGAGCGGGATCATCTGCGGCTTCCTCTGGGAGTTCTGGAACTACTGGGCGGTCTCCAGGTGGACCTATACACTGCCCTACTGGGGCGAGGTCAAGCTCTTCGAGATGCCGCTCCTCGGCTACCTGGGGTTCCCGCTGTTCGCGCTGGAAGCCTTCGCGATGTATCACTTCCTGGCCTCGCTCCTCACGCCGAGACGATCCTGGTCGGGGGGAGAAATCAGGTCGTAGAAACGGTTCCGAGCGGACGCAGACGGAGCGGTGCAAGGGTGGAGCCTTGCTGAGAACACGGTGGCTGTGGTAAAAACAAGGTGTCCTTCTTTTACTCTCCGGAGGAGACGATGACGGCTGAGATCAAATTGGGTCTCGAAGATGTGGTGGTCTTGACCTCTGAGATCTGTTTCATTGATGGGCACCAGGGCCGGCTGATCTACCGGGGCTTCGATATCGACGATCTCGTTGCACACTCCACCTTTGAGGAGGTCGTTTACCTCCTGTGGTACGGCGCGCTCCCCTCGCGGAAGGAGCTGGACTCCCACCGGAGGGCCTTGATCCGGGCCAGGAAGCTCGCTCCCCGGGTGGTAGCGCTCCTGAGAACTCTGCCCAAGAAGACGACGCCGATGGAGGTGCTGCGCACGGGGGCCTCCGCCCTTGCGGCGTTCGATCCTGACGCGGCGGATAACTCCCGCGAGGCCTCACTCCGTAAGGCCGTTCGCCTCACCGCCCAGATGCCCACGTTGATGGCGGCCTGGGAGCGGATCCGTCGGGGCAAGGCACCGGTTCCCCCGAACCCCCGCCTGAGCCACGCGGCGAACTTCCTCTACATGATCTCCGGGAAGAAGCCGACCGACCTGGCCGCCAAGACGTTTGACGTCGCGCTGATCCTCCACGCTGACCACGAGCTGAACGCCTCCACCTTTGCCGCACGGGTCACTGCAGCGACTCTCTCTGACCTGCACTCCGCGATCACCTCCGCCATCGGCGCCCTCAAGGGCCCCCTTCACGGCGGCGCCAACGAGCAGGTGATGCGCATGGTGGAGCAGGTCAAGGAGCCGGCCCGCGCAGAAGCCTGGATTCGGAAGGCGCTGGTCGACAAGATCCGCATCAGCGGCTTCGGCCACCGGGTCTACCGGGTGGAGGACCCGCGGGCCAAGCACCTCCGGCGCCTGGCCACGGAGCTCGGGCAGCAGGCGGGAAATAGCCGCGACGTGGAGATCCTCCAGACGGTGGCCCGGGTCGTCACCGAGGAGAAGCATATCTACCCCAACGTGGACCTCTACTCAGGGGCTTCCTACGCCAGCATGGGAATCGCGACGGACCAGTTTACTCCCATCTTCGCCATCAGCCGGGTTGCCGGCTGGGCGGCCCATGTCCTGGAGCAGCACGCCCACAACCGGCTCATCCGGCCCCGCGCCGAGTACACTGGAGCCACCAGCGCCACCTACGTGCCGGTCGACCAGCGATAAGCGTGGGGGGGCGCGTTCGGAGTTGGGGTGCTCGAGCGCCGGCGCCGCCGACGCAATCTCACGGGGGAGGTTCGGCACGTAAAGCGGCCTTGCCTCGGCGAGGCCGCGGAGAGCCCGAGTCGGGAGCGAGGAAAGGGGGACGGTAGTCTCCCTCCGAGCGTTATGACCAGGGTGAGCTTGGTGACGGTGGTCTTCAACCAGCTCCCGCTGACCCGTCGTTGCCTCGAAAGCCTCCGTCCCACCACAATCCCCTTCGACCTCGTGGCGGTCGACAATGGCTCCACGGACGGAACCCGAGAGTTCTTCCAGTCGCTCCGTCATCCCTCCTCCGTCAGCTACCACCGGAACACGGAGAACCTGGGCCTGATCAAGGCCCTGAATCAGGGTTGGCGACTGGCCCGCGGGGAGTTCGTCTGCTTCCTTCACAACGACACAGAGGTCCGGGAGCCGCGGTGGCTGGAGCGGCTGGCGCAGGCGCTCGATGCCGATCCCTCAGTCGGGCTCGCCGGCCTCTACGGGGCGAGGCGGATCCGTGGGGACGGGCGTTATGTCGGCCGGACGATCGTGCACTGCCTGGCGGAGGCTCCCACGCTCCGGGGCCCGGTGGCCGAGGTGGCGGCGGTGGACGGGGTCTGTCTCTTCCTCCGGCGGGAGCTCTTGGAGCGGCTGGGCGGCTTCGACGAGGGCTATGGCTTCTTCCACGGCTATGACAAGGACCTCTCGTTCGCGGTGCGCGAGACGGGCCGGCGGTGTGTCGTGGTCAACGCGCCTTTCGTCCACCACGGCGGTGGGACCAGGACGAATTTCTTCACCGGGCTCGCCCGCGCCGGAGACGACCTCGCCCACCGACAGGAGGCGGGGGCCCGTTTTGCCGGCAAATGGGCCCACCGGCTCCCGTGTGATGTGAGGAGCCGGCTTGAGCGGGTGCGCGACTGGATTGCAGCCAGGCTCCGGGGCGGCGGAGCGGCATCTCTGGCCGCTTCCTCCCCCGAGCCCCGATGAGCGACGAGCAGATGGATAAGGTCAGGATCGGCATGGTCGGCACCGGCTTTGCCGCGGATCTCCACGCGGGGAACTACCGGTTCCTCCGCGGGCAAAAGGTCGAGCTGACCGCCGTGTGCGGCCGGGCCCGGGAGTCGACCGACCGCTTCGCCGAGCGCTTCAAGATTCCCCGGGTCTTCACGGACTACCGCGCGCTGGCCGAGTGTTCCGAGGTGGACTGCGTGGACATCTGTGTCCCCACGGCGCTGCATCATGAGGTGGCGATCGCGGCCGCCGCGGCCGGCAAGCATCTCATCGTCGAGAAGCCGCTGACAGGCTACTTCGGCGAGGGCGACGAGCCGAGGGAGCGGATGCTGGAGGGTGCCCTCAAGAATGCTGATGCGGTCTTGGACGCCGTCAAACGGGCCGGGGTGACCCTCTGCTACGCCGAGGACTTCGTCTATGCGCCCGCCGTGGGGAAGCTCAAGCGTCTGATCGCTGCCAGCGGGGGGACGGTCCTCGAGCTCCGAGCGGAGGAGAGCCATTCCGGCTCTCACGCGACTTACTCAGGGCGCTGGAAGACCTCTGGCGGCGGCTCCTTGCTGAGGATGGGGTCCCATCCGGTCGGGGTGGTCCTTCACCTCAAGCACTACGAAGGGCAGCTCAGAGAAGGCCGACCGATCCGGGCCCGATCTGTCCTGGCGGATGTGGGCCAGCTCACCCGGCTCCCTCGAGTGGCTGCCGAGCCCCGGAAGTGGATGCGCTCCGAGTGGGTGGACGTGGAGGACTGGTCCACCGCGGTGATCACCTTTGAGGACGGGACCAAAGCCACCATCCGGGCGAGTGACATCACCCTCGGCGGGATCAGGAACCAGCTGACGGCCTACCTCACCAACGCGGTGGTCGAGGTCAACATCAACCCCAATACGGCCATTCAGGCGTACACGCCCGATCCGGCCATCTTCAGGGACGAGTATCTCACCGAGAAGGTGGAGACCAAAGCGGGCTGGCAGTTTCCCAGCCCCGAGGAGGAATGGATGCGCGGCTTCCCCCAGGAGCTGGAGGACTTCGTGGATGCTCTTCGACAAGGCCGGGAGCCAGTCTCGGGCGCAGAGCTGGCTCGCGAAGTGGTCGAGGTGATCTACGCCGGTTACCTCTCAGCCGCCACCGCGCGCGGGGTCGATCTCTCGTGGTGATTCCTTTCGTCAAGGGCCACGGCCTCGGCAACGATTACCTCGTGCTCCAGGGGAAGGACCTCGACTTCCGGCTGACCCCGGTCGCGGTTCAGCGCCTCTGCCACCGGAACTGGGGGATCGGGTCCGACGGTCTCCTGCTCCTGGTGGAGTCGGCGAAGGCGGACTTCGGTCTCAGGATCTTCAACCCGGATGGCAGCGAGGCCGAAAAGTCCGGCAACGGCCTCAGGATCTTTGCAAAGTACCTGTACGAGCACGGGCAGGCCAAGGGCCGCGTGTTTCGCGTGGAGACGCGGGGCGGCGTCGTGGGGTGCGAGTGTCACCTTGCCGGGGGCCGGGTTGACTCCGTCACGGTGGAGATGGGCCAGGCCACCTTCCGCGCGCCCGACATCCCCATGTACGGCCCCGACCGCGAGGTGGTCGCGGTCCCGCTGCAGGTCAACGACCACTTTTTCCGGGTGACCGCGCTGTCAGTGGGCAATCCGCACTGCGTGATCTTCTGCGAGAGACTCGATGAGGCGGAGGTCAGAGGCTTCGGCCCGCTGATCGAACATCACGCGGCCTTTCCGAATCGGACCAACGTCCAGTTCGCCCGCATCGAGGGGAGAGATCGGGTGTCGATCCTGATCTGGGAGCGTGGAGCCGGCTACACTCTGGCCTCGGGCTCCTCCTCGTGTGCGGTGGCCTCGGCGGCCGTGAAGAACGGACTCTGCGACCACGGGCCGGTCACGGTTGTGATGCCAGGGGGGGAGCTCGTCATCGAGGTGCGTCCCGACTGGTCACTCCGTCTTCAGGGGCCGGTGGAGGAGGTCTGCGTGGGTACGCTCTCCCCGGATCTCGTGGCCGCGCTCAAGGGGGGCATGCCGATCCCCTGAGAGTCACGCACGCGTCGTCACGCCGTCGCGGTCCTTTCAAGGTTCCGGCTCTTGCGCAGCCGTGTGGCGGGCGGTCCCTCGCGCTGAGAGGCGTCTCAGAGCCCGGATTTGTCGGCAAGCGCCAGGGCGGCTTCGGCGAGGGCCTCGACACGAGGGCCAAAGCCGGCGAATCGCTCGTCCCGGGTCTGGCCGCGCTTGTACCGGATGTAGATCTGCTGGACTACCACCGCGATCTTGTAGAGGGCAAAGATCTCGTAGAAGGCGATCCTGGAGATGTCACGCCCCGTCTTCTCCGCGTACCGCCGAATGATCTGCGCTCGCGTGTACCACCCGGGCTGGGCGGTGACCTGGGCTATCGACTCCTTCCGGGCGTACGGGTCTCCCTCTTCAGCCCAGTAGCAGAGGAGAAGCCCGAGGTCCACCAGGGGATCCCCGAGAGTGCACATCTCCCAGTCCAGCACCGCGATCAGCCGGCCCGGATCCGCAGGGTCCAGCATCACGTTGTCCAGCTTGAAGTCGCCGTGGACCAACGCGGCCCCAGGCGGCTCAGGGATTCGCTCGGCGAGCCATCGGGCGAGTTGGCTAATGGTGGGCAGCTCGCGGTCCTTCGCGCGCTCCCAGCGCTCCACCCACCCCTTAACCTGTCGCTCCACGAAGCCCTCCGGTTTTCCCAGGGTCGCGAGCCCGGCGGCCACGTAGTCCACCGCGTGAAGCGCGACCAGCGTGTCCACCATCGCCTCGCTAACGCGGCGGCGGATCTCGAGAGCGCCTCCCCACTCAGCCGGCTCCTCCCGGCGCACCACGAGCCCCCGCCGTCGCTCCATCACGTAGAACGGGACGCCGATGACCGAGGGATCCTCGCAGAGCAGGTAGGGGCGCGGGGCAGGAGGGAACACGCGCCAGAGCCCGCCGAGGACCCGGTACTCCCGGCCCATGTCATGGGCCTTGGGGGCGACAGGGCCGAGCGGAGGCCGACGTATAACGAACTCCTGATCCCCGTAGCGAAGGAGGTAGGTGAGGTTCGAGTGGCCTCCCGGAAACTGCTCCACCACGAGTGGGCCCGTGGCCCCCTGGAGGCGGTCGCGCAGATAGCGGTCGAGGGCCGAGACGTCGAACCGCTCGTCAGGGCGGACGGGGGCCGTATCTTCGCTCGGAGGGGGGCTCGGCCCCCCTGCCGAACCTCCGCCCAGGGTGGCGCGGTCGAAGCTTGCGCCCGAACCGGCGGGCGTGGGGCTTCCCTCGACGGGGCTCGCAATGTGCTGGTCGGCGTGGGTGTTATCCAATCCTAGAACCGGCTCGCGAAGGCGGAGATCGACCTCCGCCGGTCCATCTTGCAGGCGGCGTGCATACGATGGATTATACGGCGGCTCTCGACAATCACAACCCATTAAGTCGCACGCTCTAGAAAACGGCGTGGGTGGGCGTGGCGGCTCTCCGGAGCAGCAGCGGTTGCCGGCGAGTGAAGACCCGGAAGGATAACCGCGCAAGAGACTTGACCCCCCTTGGAAACGGGAGAATCATGGTGTACAGGAGGCTTGCCGATGATCGGCGAGACAGCCCTCACGATTCGCGCGCGCGAGTTCGAGCCGGCCTACCTCCGGCTCCCGCCGGGGGAGATCGGGCGGCGGGCGGAGGAGGCCATTGCCGCGCTCGGCTCCTGCCAGGTCTGCCCCCGCAACTGCCGGGTGGACCGCCTCCATGGCAAAGCCGCGGTCTGTAAGTCCGGGCGGCACGCGGTCGTGGCCTCGCACTTCCCTCACTTCGGGGAGGAGGACTGCCTCCGCGGCTGGAACGGCTCGGGGACCATTTTCTTCTCCTGGTGCAACCTCCGCTGCGTCTCGTGTCAGAACTTCGACATCAGCCAGAAGGGCGAGGGCGAGCCCGTGGCGCCCGAGCGGCTGGCCGAGATGATGCTGCAGCTCCAGGCCCGCGGCTGCCACAACATCAACTTCGTGACACCGGAGCACGTGGTACCGCAGATCCTTGAAGCCCTCCTGTTCGCCATCCGCAACGGGCTCAGGCTCCCGATCGTCTACAACACCAGCGCCTATGACAGCCTGGAGAGCCTCCGGTGGATGGACGGGATCGTGGACATCTACATGCCAGACTTCAAGGTCTGGAACGGCCAGGTGGCCAAGCGCTTCTTGAAGGCTCCGGACTATCCTGAGGCGGCGCGAGCCGCGATCCGGGAGATGCACCGGCAGGTCGGCGCGCTCGTCATGGACGAGGATGGCATGGCCAAACGGGGAGTGCTGGTCCGTCACCTCGTGATGCCGGGGATGCTGGAGGAGACCCGGCAGATCATGGCATGGTTGGCCCGGGAGCTCTCCCCCGACACATACGTCAACGTGATGGGGCAGTACTCCCCAGCCGGGGCGGTCTCTTCGGAGAAGTACGCAGAGATCAACCGGAAACTCTTCCGGGACGAGTACGAGGAAGCTGTCAGGATTGCTCGTCAGGCCGGGCTCTGGCGCCTGGATGAGCGCGGCCCGCGCCTCCGCCCGCTGTGGGGGTGACGGCGAGCAGGGGCAGTATCAAAATCTGGACGTGGACAGACGCGGGTCGCAGGGTCAGGATGATCTTGATGGAGAGCGGTCAATGGACGTGACCCACGTGATCGTCATACCGTACAGCGCATGGACCGAGCCCATCTTGCCCTGGACGTACGCGGGGGTTCGGATCTGTCCGGCTGGGGGTTCCGCTCGGGCCCTGACGCGGTCCCCGGGCTGAAACTTGGCTGCCGGCGTCATCTCCGGGCCTCGATTCCCTGCAGTCTCCGGCCGATTTCTTCGCGCGTCAGGATGCCTTTTTCGATCATGAGCGTCTCGACCGCGAGGAGCCATCGCTCGTAGCACGTGCACGCCGCATACTTCTTCGGCTCGATGCCCTCAATCGCCCGGCGCAGCTCGTCTACCCGCATCACCCGCTTGTCCGGACTCGAGAGGAGCGTGACGATCGCGTCGATCCGCTTTTCCCACCGGGACAGCTCGTGTTCGGCTCTGTCGACGGGCCCGGCGCCGGGCCATCCGCCCCGATCATGCACTCGTGGCATCGCGGGCTCCTTGTCTCCGCCTGATCTGCCTCACGTCGCGGACAGGCCGATCGTATGGCACTGGCTGCCGAAGTCAAGAACGGCGCCGTGTCCTGTCAGCTCATGAGCTCCATGAGTCGTCGGGCGTTCTGGACCGCGAAGGCGGCCTGGTCGTTGTTGAAGTAGATATAGACGTCCCGCCGGGTCTCGAGCCAGCTTCTGAGCCGCGTTGCATCGCCCCTCAGCATCCCATCCGGATAGGAGCCACCGTAGCGAACCCCAGTCCCGTGGCGGCGGAGGTAGACGAAGTCGGCGGTCACGGGATCCTCGACCGGAAGCTCGTGCCAATCAGCCAGGCACAAGGCCATGTTCGCCTCGCTGAGGCGGTCAAAGATTCCGGGCTCCAGCCACGAGGGATGGCGCACCTCGAGGACGGCTCGCAGCCCAGGCACCGTCCTCTGCTTGTCGAGCCAGGCGCAGAGCGCGTTCAGCCGGTTGATATCGACCTTGAAATTCCCCGGAAGCTGGAAGAGGATCGGGCCGAGACTGGGGCCGAGGCGCTTTGCGCGCGTGAGAAAGGTGCGGAGTGGTTGGCCGACATCCTTGAGCCGCTTCACATGGGTGATGTAGCGACTGACCTTCACCGCGAAGACAAACCCCTTGGGCACGGCCTGGCGCCACGCCTGGAATCTCTCCGCTTCGGGAAGGCGGTAGAAGGGGTTGTTCAGCTCCGCCGTGTCGAAGCGCTCGGCGTAGAAGGGGAGCCAGGCGCGCTGGGGGAGTTCGGCCGGGTAGAAGGGGCCGCGCCAGTGGGGGTAGACGTAGCCGCTGGTGCCGATGAAGACCCGGCCGCCCATCTCAGTTAGGCTAACTTTTCGCACTCGCTGGGCGTAAGACCGTCATGCGCACAGGAGGACAGCTCGGCTCAGGAACGTGGTCTGTAGGCCCAATTGAGCAACGATTGTACCGGCAGGGTGTTCAGGACCTGGCTGGGTCCGATCCAGGCACGGCGGGCCATGGCGATCCCCAGGGTGATGCTGTTGAGGTTGTCGAGGTAGTGCGTGTCACTGTTGATGGCGATGGGAACGCCGAGCTCGGATGCCCTCCGGGCGTGGACATCCTTCAGGTCCAGCCGCTGCCAGGAAGAGTTGATCTCCAGAGCCTTGCCGTGCCTCTTGGCCGCGGTGAAGACCCGGTCGAGGTCCACGTCGTAGGGGTCGCGCTCGCCGATGAGCCGACCCGTGGGGTGAACCAGGATGTTCACGTAGGGGTTCTCCAGGGCTTTGACGATCCGGGCCGTCATCTCCGCTCGGCTCTGCTTGAAGCGCGAGTGAACGGCAGCCAGCACGATATCCAGCTCCTTCAGGACGTCGTCGGGAAAGTCCATGCGGCCGTCAGCGAGGATGTCGCACTCGCTGCCCGCCAGGATCCGGATCTTGTGCTTCTTTTGGAGCTCGCGGATCTTCTTGGTCTGCTCTCGGAGCTCTTCCGGGGTGAGCCCGCCGGCCACGGCGGAGGAGCGGGAGTGGTCGGAGACAATGATGTACTCGTAGCCCCGCGCCTCGGCGGCCTCGATCAGCTTCTCCAGCGGGTGGTGGCCGTCCGACCAGTCGGTGTGGGCATGCAGGTCTCCCCGGATCGCGGCGAGGTCAATCGACTCCGGAAGGCTCCCGTCCAGGGCCGCTTCGATTTCCCCGCTGTTCTCCCTGAGCTCAGGGGGGATCCACGGAAGCCCGACGGCGGCATAGACCTCCTGCTCGGTGGCGCCGGCGATTCGCGTTCCGCTGGTCTCGTCGAAGACCCCGTACTCGCTGACCTTGAGCCGTTTGCGCGAGGCGATCTCTCGCACCCGGACATTGTGGTCCTTGGACCCGGTGAAGTACTGGAGCGCGGCGCCAAAGGCGCCCGGCTCGACCACGCGGAGGTCCACCTGGATCCCCTCCTGATGGCGGATCGAAGCCTTTGTATCGTCGTGGACGAGGAGATCCTGCGCCGACGGCAGCGCGACGAAGGTTCCCAGCACCCGGGCGGGGTCGGTGGAGGTGACCAGGATGTCAATGTCTCCCACGCTCTCCTTCATCCGACGCACCGAGCCCGCAACCTCAATCTGGCTCACCCCGCCGTGGGTGGTGAGCGTCTCCGCTAATGAGCGGGCCAGGGCCACGGCCTTGCCCAGGGGCATGCGGCTCTGGCCGGCCTTCCAGGTCGCGATGGCCTTGAGAATGTTCTCCCGTGTCTTCTCCCGGATCCCGGGCACCGTGAGGATGTCGCCGGAGCGCGTCGCCTGCTCCAGCTTTTCCACGCTGTCGATCCCGAGCCGATCGTAGAGGAGCTTGGCGGTCTTCGGGCCGAGACCGCGGACCTCCAGCAGAGCGAGGACCCCGCGCGGGACCTCTGTGCGCATCAGCTCCAGGTCGGCGATCCTCCCCGACCTCAGGTACTCGGTGATCTTGGCGGCGAGGTCTCGGCCGACGCCAGGAATCTTCTCCAGCTCGCCGCGCCGCGCGACGGCGGCGATCTCCTCGGCGTGGGATTCCAGGTTCTGGGCGGCTCGCTGGTAGGCCCGGACGCGGAAGATATTCTCGCCCTTGATCTCCAGGAGGGCGGCTGTTTCGTAGAAGAGCTTGGCGATCTCGAAGTTCTTCATGCGGATCAGATCATATCATGGCCTCTAGAGCGCTGAGAGGCCGGAGCTCGCCTGCGTGGCCGGTCGACCCGGGCACGGCGCGAGTGACGCTTGTGCCATCGTTACTTGACATGCCTGACCATCGAGCTATAACGATAGAGCTACAGTGCTGTGCGCCATGCGGGTGATGTGCGGTCTTCCCCCAGGGGCTCCCCGTCTCGGCTGGAGCTCAATTGCCATGCGGGCCCCTTCCATCTGCGCCGCTCTCGTTGCTGCCCTCCTTTTCTTCGTTGGCCTCGGAGCGCCGCCGTTTATCGATCCTCCCGAAGGGTTCCACGTCCAGATCGCTCGCGAGATGGGGGAGCGTGGTGACTGGATCACCCCCCACCTGAACAGTGTCCGCTATCTCAACAAGCCACCGCTCCCCTACTGGCTGATGGCAGCTTCGTTCCTGCCGGCGGGCCCGACCCCGTTTGCTGCGCGGGTCTGGCAGGCCCTCGCCGCAGTGGCCTTGGCCGCCCTGACCGCGCGTCTGGGCGTGTGGCTCGGGGGGCCGCGGCTCGGGCTTCTGGCCGGCCTCATGGTCGCCGCCAACCTCGGGATCTTCGTGTTTGGCCGCATCGTCAAGCCCGACCTGGTCTTCATCCTCTGCATCATGGTGGCGTTTGCCGGGTTCGCGCGCGCTTACCTCAAAGGAGAGCGCTGGCCGCTGGCGGTCTTCTACGCCGGCCTCGGCCTCGCCGCCATGGCAAAGGACATCCTGGGTGCCTTGGGACCGATGGTCGCCGTGGCCGTCTTCCTATGGCTCACGCGCGAACGGCAACCTCTCCGGTGGATCCCGTGGTGGGGTATCACGCTGTTCGCGCTGCTGGCGCTGCCGTGGTACGTGGCGGTCGAACTCCTCAACCCGGGGTTTCTCTGGTACACGGTCGTCGACAACCATCTCCTGAATTTCGCCAGGGAGCGCGTCTTTCCGGACGAGGATGTCCCGCTGAGCGCGCTCGAGTTCGTTAGTGTCACCACCCTCGCCTTCTTGCCGTGGGCGCTCGCCGTGCCGTGGGCGCTCGCCCGCGCCTTCCGGCGGCCCTGGAAGGATGCCACGGCGCGGCTTTGGATGCTGCTGGCGCTCTGGGCGGTGGTGGTCCTCGGCTTCTTTACGCTGTCACCGTTCAAGCTCCCTCACTACGGGCTGCCCGCCTTTCCGGCGCTCGCGCTACTGGTCGCGCGTGAGTGGGATGAGGCGATCGAGAGAGCGCCTGGGGCCATTTCTCCTCGGCTGCTGCTGACCCCCGTGCTCTTGCTGCTGGTGCTGGTCACGCTGGCAGTGATCGCGGTATGGGCTGGTCTCCTCGCCCTTCCGTCCGGCGCGCTCGAGGCCGTCGACGTGGCGGCGCGCAATCTGGCAGCGAAGGGGGAACGCGCGCCGCCGCTCTTCGACTGGTTCCAGCCGCTCTTTGTCGCGCTGGCCATCACGCTCGGCCTGGCTGCCTGCGCGATGGTCGTCGCGGTGTGGCGGCGTGCAGTGGGGTTCGGGTGTGGCGTTGCCCTAACCGCGATGGCGGTGTTTCTTCTGATCGCCGGCGAGGGGATCGAGCGGTTCGCCCGGAGTCGCTCGGCTGACCCGATCGTGCAGGCGCTGCTGGTCCGGGCTCGGCCTGCGGATCTGATCGTGCACGAAGGTCCATTGGAGAATAGCGGCTCCGTGCTCCTGGCGTTGCAGGACCCCGTTCGCGTGGTGGATGGTCTCCGGTCGAATTTGGCCTTCGGTGCCACATTTCCTGATGCTCGAGCGCTCTTCTGGGATCGTTCTCGCCTTCGGGAGGAGTGGACGATGGGCCGGCGATTCCTCATCTCGGTGGTCAGTCCCGAGCAAAGCGTGGTACGCGGGCTTCCGCCGGGCACCGTCCACCTCATCGCGCGCTCCGGGAATCGGTGGCTCTACGCGAACATCGCTGAGTGAATGTGCGGGCGGGGTCTGGCACCGGAAGTATAGGGTCGCAGAACGGAGCAGGCTCGGTGAAGGTGTCTGCGGGTTTGACGGCCTTGCCGCGCCGGAGCATGATATGGTGCGTGGCAGGATTCAGTGTGGCAGTCGGATCATCTCGGGAGCTGGCGGGGCGCCCGCGCTGAACGGTTTGAGAAGCTGGATGATCGCACAGTGGGCGTGGGAACTGATCGAGCCGTATCTCGAGAGGAACCTGGCCGGGCGCGGAGTGGAGCGCCCCTCGAAAAAGGAGATGCTGGCGGAGTTCGGGCGCGTGTGGTCGGACTTCTCCGCGACCATCATGGTGCAGGAGCCCTGGATGGGCACGATCCGATTCAAGCGCCTGGTCAAACTGCCATCTTCCGAGATGGAACGATTTCTCGAGGACCCGATGAGCTTCATCGGAGAGCGCTTCGGCGGCGGCAAATTCAAGGTAAACTTCCACTACGGCATGCACTTTGTCAGCACCAAGAACTTCAAGCCGGAGGGGCCCCCGATCTGGAAGGACCTCCCCGAGCTGGCGGAGGATTGACCCATGCCGAGCGATGAGACCCGTCGGATGCTGAAGGTATTTGGAGTCGCAGTCACGGCATACGAGGATGCCGTCGAGAAACGGGCCGCTCCCCAGGAGCTGGCGAAGGCTGAAGCCGAGGTCCGCACCCGTCTTCAAGAGATCACCGCCCTCATCGAGCGCCTCAACGCCAAGAAGCCGTGATGCTCGGCCCTGTCACTGATGCCTCGGGTGTGGTGTTCGCCGCCCAGACCCCGCCCAGCCGCATCGTCTCTCTGATCCCGTCGATTACCGAGACGCTCTTCGCCCTGGGGCTGGGAGATGCCATAGCGGGCGTCACCATCTTCTGCGTCGAGCCGCGCCAGGGGGTGGTGGGGAAGGCCAAAGTGGGCGGCCAGAAAAACCCCAAGCTCGACCTGATCCGGTCGCTGAAACCCGATCTGGTGGTCGCCAACATCGAGGAGAACCTCAAGGAGCACGTGGAGACACTCCGGGGGTGGGGAATCCCCGTGTTCGTCACCTACCCCAGGACGGTGTGGGAAGGGATCGAGATGGTCAAGGAGCTGGGGATGGTCACCGGCGCCGATGCGCGGGCGGAGGAGGTCGCTTCAGGGCTCGAGTCCCTCTACCGGCAGGCGGTGAGCCTCTCGAAGGCGCGCGGCCCGGTCCGGGTCTTCTGCCCAATCTGGCGCAACCCCTATATGACCGTTAACCGCGACACCTACATGCACGATATGATCCGCCTCTCCGGCGGAGAGAACGTATTCGCTGATCGGCCCGAGCGCTATCCCCAGGTGAGCCTTGAGGAGGTGGCCGTGGCCCGCCCCGAGGTCATCCTGCTTCCCGACGAGCCCTACCGCTTTCGGACGGCTCACATCGCCGACTTCGAGGCGTTCGAGGACGCACCGGCGGTGCGGGACCGGCGCATCCACCTCGTGGACGGCAAGCGGCTCTGCTGGTACGGCCCGCGGATCGCGGAGGCGCTCGAGACGTTGCCGTCCCTGCTCAGAGTGTAGGCTGGTTACTCTACCTCCAAGATCATCTCGATCTCCACGGGGATGCCCATCGGGAGTTCGGCCATCCCCACCGCCGAGCGGGCGTGGCGACCAGCCTCACCGAACACTTCCACCATGAGATCCGAGAAGCCGTTGATGACCTTGGGGTGATCGTTGAATCCTTCAGCCGACGCCACCATTCCCAGGACCTTCACCACACGTTTGACCTTGTCCAGACTCCCCAAGGCGGCTCGTGCCGAAGCCAGGAGACTCACCCCTACCTCCCGCGCGACCTGGTAGCCCTCCTCGACCGAGAGATCCTTCCCGAGCTTGCCGCGCCGTGTCGCCTTGCCCTCGCGAAGTGGGCCGTGACCGGCGAGGTAGAGCAGGTTTCCGACCCGCACGGATGGGATATAGTTGGCAACGGGTTTCACTGGTTCGGGGAGGGTGATGCTCAGCTCCTTGAGTCGCGCTTCAGCTCCCATGATGGTGACCTCCTTGGATGTTGGCAGAGCGGCGCCATCGTGGCACAATCACTTGTCGCTGTCAACGGAGAGACCTGATGAGATCACCGAGCCGCCCTGTCGAGCCGTCTCCTGCTGCTACACTGGTGCTCCTTCGTGATCGTCCTGATGAGGGGATCGAGGTCTTGCTGGTCGAGCGTCACCGGGAGAGCAAGTTCGCGGGGGGAGCCTTCGTCTTCCCTGGTGGGAGGGTCGGGTCAGAAGATCTCCTGGATGGCCTCGAGGCTCGGTGCGTTGGGATTTCAGCGGACCGCGCACAGGCCCGGCTCGGAGGCCTCACGCCTGCTGAGAAGGCCCTCGGCTACTGGGTGGCGGCGATCCGGGAAACCTTTGAAGAAGTCGGGATGCTCATGGCCTATGACCGGGATGGCAGGGTCGTGCGGTTCACCGGGACGGACGGAGAGAGGTTCGCGGCCTACCGGCGCGCCTGCCAGCAGGACGGAAACGTCTTCTGGCAGATGCTCGGGAGAGAAGCCCTCACGCTGGCCGCCGACCGCCTCGTCTACTTTGCCCACTGGGTTACCCCGGAGGAGAACTCGATTCGCTTCGATACTCGCTTCTTCGCTGCCGAGGCGCCCCCGGAGCAGGAAGCTACGGCAGATGAGCGCGAGGTCGTGGCGGTCCGTTGGCTCAAGCCGGCCGAGGCGCTGGAGGCGTATCGGCGGGGAGAGCTGTCATTGCGCCTCCCGACGATCAAGAACCTGGAGCTGCTGGTCGGGCGCTCGGTTGCCGAGGTCGTAGCCGGCCTCAACGGTCGCTCCGTCCCGACGATCAGACCCCGGATCATCGCTGACGGCAACAGCCGCCGGGTGCTGCTCCCCACCGACCCCGGCTGGTACTGAGCCACCTCCCGCATCGGCTCCGATTGTGAGGGGAGTAAGCCGAGTGGCGCTCGCTGACAGGACGATGCTCGCAGGCTCTACGGCCGTGCTGCTCCTCGCCGGTGCGCTGCTGGCAGGATCGGGGTGCGCCAGCGGGTCGGGGGTCGCGTGGGAAACGACCTTCGGGCGGGACCATCCGCTCACGGGGCGAATCTGGGATGTGTCAGCCGCCAGCTTCCTCGATCGCCCGACCCTGGCCAGCCGTCTGGCTCGCGGTCGGTTCGTGCTGCTCGGGGAGAAGCACGACAACCCCGACCACCACGGGCTGCAGGCCGGGCTGCTCCGCTCCCTGATCACCGTCGGACGCCGTCCCGCCGTGGGCTTCGAGATGTTCAGCACTGACGATGCGCCCGCGATTGCGAGGCATCTCGCCACGGCTCCGACCGATGCCGCGGGGCTTGCGGAGGCCGTTCACTGGGACGAGAGAGGCTGGCCGGACTGGGTGCTGTATCAACCGATCGCTGAGGCCGCCCTCGAGGCGGGGTTGCCGATCGTCGCGACCAACCTCAGCCCGGCCACGGCCCGGACGCTGGGCCGCGAGGGCGTGAGCGCCCTCGACCGGGCGGTGGTGGTCCGGCTCGACCTCGATCGCCCGCTGCCGCCGGACATTTACGCGGAGATGGCGGCCGAAATCCGCGAGGCCCATTGCGGCTACGTATCCGGGGCAGCGATCGAAGCGATGGTAACCGTGCAGAGGGCACGAGATGCCCAGATGGCAGAGAGCCTTGTCGCTTCCGGCTCCCAGGACGGCGCGGTGCTGGTTGCGGGCGCCGGGCACGTCCGAAACGACCGAGGCATCCCGGCCCATCTTGCTGCCAGAGCGCCGGGTGAGACGGTGATCAGCCTGGCGTTTGTCGAGGTTGGGGACGGCGAGACTGAGCCGCCGGCGTACGCGCGGAGATTCGGCCGGGACAGGTTGCCCTTCGACTATGTCTGGTTCACGCCCCGTCTCGACGACCTGGACCCCTGCGAGAAATTCAGGAAAGAGCTGGAGCGGCTGAGAAAGCCGGGGTGACGGGGAAGGCCCGCCGGGCGAACAGTCGCAAGAGAACGAGGCCGAGCTGGCCTTACGGGAGCAGGACGAGCTTGCCGAACTGCTTTCCTTCAGCCAGGATTCGCTGGGCCTCGACGCCGTCTTTCAACGGGAAGATCCGGTCGACGATCGGCTGGAGCCGGCCTCGGAAGAGCTGGGTCATCACGGCGAGGAACTCTTTCCGGTTGGCCATGGTCGAGCCGATGATCCGGAGCTGCTTCCAGAAGACGACCCGGATATCGGTCTCGCCGATCGGACCGGTGGTCGCGCCGCACGTGACGAGGCGTCCGTTCTTCGCCAGGACGCGGAGAGAGTGGTTCCACGTGGCCGTCCCCACGGTTTCCACCACCACGTCCACGCCCCGCTTGCCGGTCTTCTCCCAAACCACCTTGGCCCATTCTGTGTTGCCGTAGTTGATGCACTCATCGGCGCCCAGGGCCTTGGCCCGCTCGAGCTTCTCGTCGCTCGACGAGGTGACCCAGACGCGGGCGCCGCAGAGCTTGCCGATCTGCACCGCCGCCGAGGACACCCCGCCCCCGACCCCGAGAATGAGCAGGTCCTCACCGGGGCGCAGCGCGGCCTGGGTGACGAGCATGCGCCAGGCAGTCATGTTCACCAGGATGAAGGCCGCGGCGGCCTCGAAGCTGACCGCGTCGGGGAGCTTGAGCACGTTTCTCCCGTCCACGTTGACGTACTCGGCAAGCCCTCCGCAGGCATGCTCTCCCAGAATCCCGTAGGTGACGCAGAGGCTGTCCTCCCCCTGGTTGCAGTACTCGCACCGACCACAGCTGAGGTTCGGATTGATCGCCACACGGTCACCGACGTTGACCCCCTGAACCTCGGCGCCGACCTTCACCGCCTCACCGGCGATGTCGGAGCCAGTCCAGAAGGGAAGGGGGGTCTGGAGCGCAGGCAAGCCGTTACGGACCCAGAGGTCCAGATGGTTGAGCGCGCAGGCGCGGACTCTGATGAGGACCTCCCCCGGGCCGCTGACGGGGTCAGCGGTATCGTCGTAGCGGAGCACTTCAGGGCCGCCAAACTGCCGGAAGAGCAGCGCTTTCACCGATCCGCCTCTCGCCCGGGAGTGTCGGCCCTCGCTTATGGCACCAGCACCAGCTTGCCGAACTGGGCCCGGTTCTCCATGACCCGCTGAGCCTCGGCCGCGTCCTTCAGGGGGAGGACACGGTCCACCACGGGCCGGATTCTCCCCGCCTCCACGAGCCTCAGCGCTTCCAGGAGTTCGGCCTTCGAGCCTTGGTGGGAGCCCAACAGCGAAAGTTGTTTGTTGAACAGCAGACGCAGGTCAGTCTTGGCCTCGAAGCCCGTGGTGTTGCCGCAGATGACGAGCCGTCCGCCCCACGCCATGGCGGCAATCGAGCGCTCCCAAGTGGCCTGGCCGACGTGCTCGAACACCAGCTCCACCCCTTTCCGGTTCGTGATCTTGCGGACCTCAGACACCACGTCTTGGCTCGAGTGGTTGAGGACATGGTTGGCGCCCAGGGCCTTGGCTTTCTCCAGCTTGGCGTCACTCCCGGCCACTCCGATCACGCGGGCCCCCATGAGCTTGGCGATCTGGATCGCGATGCTTCCGATCCCGCTCCCCGCGCCCCAGATCAGAACGTCCTCGCCCGGGAGGAGGCGGGCGCGGGTCACCAGCATGTGCCAGGTGGTGAGGAGCACCAGCGGGAGGGAGGCGGCTTCCTCCCACGAGAGATTCGCCGGCTTGGGAATCGCATTGGCCTCGGGGATCCTGGCGTATTCGGCGTGGCCGCCGTCGAGCGGCCCGGTCTGAAACCCCCAGATCTTGAACTGGCGGCAGAAATACTCCTGCCCTCGCGTACAGGCCTCGCAGATGCGGCATGAGAGAGCGGGGTGGACGACGACCTCCTGTCCGGCCTTGACGGAGGTCACCGCGCTGCCGACCTGGGTGACGACGCCGGCGGCATCGCTCCCCGAGATATGCGGGAGATCGAATTTCATGCCCGGCAGGCCCTGACGGGCCCACAGGTCGTTGTAGTTGCACCCGGAGGCCTTCACCTGGATCACAACGTCGTGGGGCCCCGGCCCCGGCTCCGGGACATCTTCGTATTTGAGAACCTCCGGCCCACCGTGCTGGTGAAAGACGCTAGCTTTCATCGTGCTCTCCTCTCGTCAAGTTCCTCTGGGCTCCTGGGCCCCGGGTCAGGACGCAGCGAACGCCTTCACCAGCGCTGGCCAGCGGGGGTCATTCAAGTCCGGCTGGGTCATCTGGTAGAAGGAGACGCGATCGAGCAGCCCGGCATAGCGTTCCTGGATGCGCTGGGCGATGGTCTCGTACGTTCCTGTCACGGCATAGGTGTCTACCATCTCATCGGTGATCAAGCCAGCCATCCCCTGCCAGTCCCCTTCCACGGACTTCCGGTGGAGCTTCGGGGTCAGATCCTGCCAGCCGTGGGCCGCCAGCACCGGCTCGTAGGTCCGCGTGGAGGCGTAGAAGGAGATCTGCTGCTTGACCACCTGCCTCGCCTCGGCGACCTCTTTCTCGGTCTCTCCGACAATGACGAAGGCCGAGGTGGCGTAGGTAAAGTCACTCCGCGTTCGGCCCGACTTGGCGAGCCCCTCTTCAACCGCGGGGTGGACGAACTCGCGCAGATACTTCGGGCTGTTGAAGGGGTGGACGTGAAGGCCGTCGCAGACCTCCCCGGCAAGCTGGCACATGTACCGGTTGACCGCCGCGATGTAGATCGGGATCTCAGGGTGCTCGATCGGCCCGGGGTTGAAGAACGGGGTCATCAGATCAAAGGTGTAGAACTTCCCTTTGAAACTGAGCTTGGTGCCATTCTGCCAGCAGTCCCAGATCGCCCGAAGCGCCAGGATGACCTCGCGGAGCCGGGGTCCGGGCGCTTCCCACTTCACCGAGAAGCGCCGCTCGTTGTGTCCCTTCACCTGAGTGCCGAGCCCCAAAATGAAGCGTCCCCCCGAGGCGTCCTGGAGGTCCCAGGCGCTGTGAGCCAGGATCATGGGACTCCGCGGGAAGGCCACGGCGATCGAGGTGCCGAGCGTGAGCCTGGAAGTGGTGGAGGCAGCCACGGCCAGGGGGAGGAACGGGTCGTGCTGAGTCTCGGAGGACCAGAGGCAATCGAAGCCCATCGCCTCCACCGTGCGGGCGCAGTCGCCGATCCTCGTGAGGTCGTGAGTCAAGAGCCCGATATCCAGTTTCACGGTTCACTCCTTCTTTCGGTTAGCGCCAACTCCTCGAGCGCCTGCTCGCGGAGCTTAGGCTTCTGGACCTTGTCGCCGTGGGGGCCCGGGGTACGGGGAACATCCTTCACGAAGCGGATGTAGCGGGGGATCTTGAAGGATGCGATCTTCCCCTTACAGTGCGCCATGATGTCGTCTTCGGAAAGGATCTCTCCCTCTCTGGGGATGACATACGCAAAAGCCGCCTCGCCGAGCTTGATGTCGGGGACCCCCACGACGAAGGCCTGGTGGACCCTCGGGTGGGCCATGAGAAACTCCTCGATCTCCCGCGGCGCCACCATAAAGTGGCTGATCCTGAGCACCTCTCTCAACCGGCCCTTGAAGATTGTGCGTCCGGCGTCGTCCTGGAGCGCCAGATCTCCGGTCTTGAACCAGCCGTCGCGGGTGAACGCCTTGGCCGTCTCCTCGGGGTTCTCGTAGTAGCCCTTGGTGACGACGGGGCCGCGCAGCCAGAGCTCGCCTTCCTCCCCGGGATTGCACGGAGCGGCGGTCTCCGGGTTCACGACCCTCACCTCGAGCCCTGGAGCCGGCCAGATGCCCGGCAGCTTCCGGCTCTCCTGGGGTTCATCGAGGTCGTGGAAGAGGGCGAGGGCGTTGACCTCCGTCATCCCGTACGGCTGGAACGCCTGTCGGATCCCGATCCGTTCCACCGCCAGGTCGAAGAGAGCCTGGGCCCCTCCCGCGGTCATGGCCACTCCGCCGGTTCGGAGGGTGGAGCGCTCGGAGCGGTCGAGGTCTGGATGCTCCAGGACACCCTGGAGAATGGCATCCACCGCGTTCCAGATCGTGATCCGTTCCTTCTCGATGAGAGAGAGTGCCTGTCCGGGGTCGAACTGCTCCATCAGAACCAGAGCGGCGCCGTGCGTGAAGGTAGTCAGGGGGATACAGAGTCCGCCCCACGTGCCGGAGAGAGGGAGGGTGTGGAGCACCCGGTCCTCCGCCGTGACCCGCAGTTGCTCGCCGCAGTTCCAGCCGTGGGGGAGGCAGTTTCGGTGCGTGATCATAGCCCCTTTGGGAAACGATGTGGTGCCAGAGGTATAGAGGATCATGAGCGTGTCGTCTGGGCCCACCGCCTCCCGGGCCGCCGCGAGCCGGGCGTCCAGGGCCGGGTCCTCACCCGCCTCGAAGATATCCCGAAGCCGGAGGGTACCGGGATACGGATCCTCGGCATCCACGATCACCCGCCTGAGCAGCGGAAACTTCTCCGCTTGAAGGTTGCCGGGCTCAGCCTCTCTGAGATCGGGCAGCACCTTATGAAGCACGTCGAAAAAGTCCACGGAAGCCAGGTGGTCGGTGAGGACGAGCGTTGTGGAATCCGACTGGCCGAGGATGTAAGAGAGCTCGTGCGCCTTGTAGCGAGGGTTCAGCGCCACGACGGTGGCGCCGATCTTGGCGCAGGCGTACTGGCAGAAGAGCCAGGTCGGCCGGTTGGGGAGCCAGAGGGCTACCTTTTCGTCTTTCCGGATCCCGAGAGCGAGGAGGCCCGAGGCGATCCGCTCCGCCTGATGACCGAACTCCAGATAGGAGATCCGCTCATCCCCGAGGACGATGGCCTCGCGCTCGTGATGAGCCGTCACCACCTCATCGAGCATCTCCCCGACGGTCTTATCCCAGAACGGGTTCTCTCGCACGGCGCACTCCGAGGCCGACCCTACCATATCCCCGCGTGGGCTGTCTATCGGCGGGCGCCAGAGGCAGGTCGCGGTCGTCGTTTCTTACGCCGAAGAGCCGGCATGCGTTCTTGTCCGCATCGTGCCCGGCGGGCGACCGCAGACGGCTACGGGCCAGGCGGCGAGATCTTTCCAGGTGCGGCCGCTGGGTTCCGCCGGTTCAAGTGGAGCTCCATCGCTTTGACCAGCAGCGCCAGCGCTTCCGGCTCGGTTCGGCCTGTGGCGCGGACGTCCGGGTACGCGACGGCGGTCGCGACGAACTCTCCACGCTCGTTCTGCTCGACGATGACTTCAAACTTCATGCTGTCTTGCAGATCACCGTCCCGCCGGGCCCGGTCAGAGCCGCCCCGCCGCGGAAACCCGGGACTCCCTCAAGCGCTCCGTCAACTTCTCGGCCCGCCCCTTCACCGCCGCCACGTTGTCGAGCTTGATCTCCTCGTACCCCCGAATCCCATCCGGGAGCCGGGCGATCTCGGCGACCAGGGGATGGGTGCCGGGGTCGAGGCGGTCCAGGGCGTCCTCGACGAGCGCCGTGTACCACGGAATCAGGCGCCGCTCCTCCCGACGCACGCCGGCGTACCCGAAGATATCCCACGGGGTGCCGCGCAAACCCCGCATTCGGCGCAGCATGCGCAGCACGGGCGTGAACCAGGGACCGAACGCCAGCTTTCGCCTGAGGCCGATCGCTCGCAGCAATGGCGGATGGAAGTTGTAGACGAGGCGACGCGGCTCGACGAAAAGGCTCCGCGTCTCGGCATGAAATCGCGGTTTCAGGTGGAGGCGCGCGACCTCGTACTCATCCTTGTAGGCCATGAGCTTGTAGAGGTGGCGAATCACCGCGTGGGTCACCTCGAATCGGCCCTCCACTACCGCCTGCTCGCGCGCGGCCACCCTGAGGACGAACTCCACGTACGCCTCGGGATACCGGGCGTCCTGGTAGTCGATGAGTTCGGCGATGCGGACCGCCAGCATCCGCCGAGATTCCTCGTCGAGGTGGGCACCACGGTCCAGCAGGGACACGTAGGCGTGGGCGTCGTTGCCGGAGAGGCGCGCGAGGACCCCGGCTCGCTCATCCTCGAAGCCGCGTCGGGGCGGCTCCGCCAGCGCCCGCACCCCCGCCGGATCCGCCACGTGAAGACGCCCGTAGCGGAACGCCTGGAGGCTCTGATCCACCTGCACCCGGTTCAGCCGGATCGCGGCCTCGATGCTCCGGGCAGTGAGTGGCAGGAGACCGGACTGATAGGCCACGCCGAGGATGAACAGGTTCGTGGTCATGTAGTCGCCGAAGAGGGCCTCGGCGATGCGGCGCCCCTCAACGAAGACGCTCCGCCCCGCGCTGGTGAATCTGGCGATGGCGCCCTTCATGGCCTCGACTGGTGGGGAGAAGGAGATGTTCCGCACCATCTCGCCGCTGGGGAAGAGCGTGGTGTTGGTGACCGCGGCTGTTCGGTTGGGATCGCAGCGGTCGAGGTTCGTAGGGTTGGCGGCGGCCATGAGATCAAAGGCGAGGTAGAGATCCGCCGTGCCGGCCCCGACCTTGTTCGCGGCCAGAGGATGGTCGGGAGCGGCGATAACCAGGCTCGAGAGGACCGGCCCCCACTTCTGGGCCGCCCCGGTCTGGTCGTAGCTCAGGACGCGCTTGCCGTCGATCAGCGCGGCGTAGCAGAGCAGGGCGTTGATGGTGATCACGCCGGTCCCGCCGACACCCGGAATGTAGATCCGGTACGGCTGGTCCAGCCGGACCTTGCGCGCGGGCTCCGGGATTGCCTCGCCGTCCAAAATGGGTGGAGCCGGCCGGCGATACCCTGTTCCCTCCTTGGTCTCTACGCTCACGAAGGACGGGCAGTCTCCCGCCAGGCACGAGTAGTCCTGGTTGCAGGAGGAGGCGTGGACCTGCGTCTTCAGACCGAACTCCGTGTCCACCGTGGGCAGGGACATGCAGTTGGTGAGGGCACCGCAGTGCCCGCACCCTTCGCAGACCGCCTCGTTGATCACCACGAACCTGTTGGGGACAGGCAGCTTGCCCCGCTTCCGCCGTCGTCGCCGCTCGTTGGCGCACATCCCGTCATAGATGAACACGGTCACCCCGGCCTCCCGCTCCAGCTCCTTCAGGACCCGGTCCTGCTGTTCCACGGGGTACGCCCGGGCGTTGGATGCGAGGCTCGCATTGCGATATGCCTTGGGGTTCTTCGTCACGACGGCGATGCGCCGCACGCCTTCGGTTTCCAGAAGCCGGGTCAGCTCGGGGATCGGCTTCGCCCCGACCATATCTTGGGCGCCAGTGTTGGCGACGAAGCCGTTGTAGAGGATCTTGAACGTCATGTTCACCCCGGCCGCCACGCAGAAACGGATGTTCAGGTAGCTCGAGTGAAAGAGCGACCCGTCGCCCACGTTCTGCACCAGGTGCCGGCGATCGGTGAACGGGGCCAGCCCGATCCACGGAAGACCCTCGCCGCCGAGCTGTGTCATCGAGACGATGTGGCGCTCCGGCTGCTCGATGATGGAGGCAAAGGAGTGGCAGCCAGGGCTCCCCCAGGCCACCTGCCCGTCCAGCAGGCGGGTGGAGATGTTGTGCGGGCAGCCCGAGCAGTAGTTGGGGGTGCGCATCGGCAGGGTGTCGTACCGGCGCTCCCGGATCCCCCGCAGCTCGGCCAGGCGGCCAAGGATCCCCGGGTGATCGCCGGCAAGCTTGAGGAGGCGAGGACCCAGGCGCTCAGCCACGAGATCGCTATCCATCCCGCCCTGAATCGGGAAGAGCGGGGCCCCGCTCTCGTCAGACTTCCCCACGACGCGCGGCGCGTGCGGGAGGCTGCAGAGCGCCTCCTTCACCTGGGCTTCCAAGAAGCCGCGCTTCTCCTCGACGACGATGATCTCGTCCAGGCCGCCGGCGAACTCGCGCACGAGGTCGGCATCGACCGGGTAGATCAGGCCGACCTGGAGCAGCCGGATGCCGACGCCCCGCAGGGTGTGGTCGTCCAGCCGCAGCTCCAGCAGCGCCTGGCGAGTGTCGGCGTAGCTCTTGCCGGCGGTGATGATGCCCAGCCGGTCGCGCGCCGACCGGACGACGACCCGATCGAGCTTGTTGGCCCGCGCGTAGGCGAGCACGGCCTGGTGGCGCTCGTAGTAGAGCTGCCGCTCCGTCTCGATGTTCATGCCGGGGAAGAAGGTGAAGTCCGTCGCCTTCTTGAAGGGCCGCCCCCAGAACGCGAGCTCGGGAATGACCACCGACGGCCGCTCAGGGCCGACCTCCACGGTCTCCCCCCCGTCGGCCAGCGCTCCGACCAGCTTCATCGCCACCCAGCAGCCGCTGAAGCGAGACATTGCGATGGCGTGAAGACCCATCTCCAGGAACTCCGCCACGGACGCCGGGTACACGACGGGGATGCCGGCGCTCAGGAAGGCGTAATCGTCCTGGTAGGGGACGGTGGAGCTCTTGGCCTCGTGATCCTCGCCGCTCAGGATGACGACGGCGCCGTGGCGGCTGGTCCCGGCGAAGTTCCCGTGCTTCAAGGCGTCGCCACTCCGGTCAACGCCCGGCCCCTTGCCGTACCAGATGGCGACCACCCCCTCGTAACGGGAGTGGGGGTAGGTATCCAGCATCTGCGTGCCGCTGATGGCGGTGGCGGCCAGCTCCTCGTTCGCGCCGGGCACGTGCAGGACGTCATGTCGCTCCAGGAGCGCGCGCGCCTGTTGCAGCGCCAGGTCGTACCCTCCGAGCGGCGACCCCGGATAGCCACTGATGAAGGTGCCGATGGAGAGCCCCGCACGGCGGTCCCGGCGGCTCTGCTCGAGAGGCAGGCGCACCAGCGCCTGCAGGCCGCTGAGGTAGACGATTCCTTCTTCTTGAAGGTACCGATCGTCCAATGTGACATCCTTCGTCGTGCGCCCGGTCATCGCGCCCTCCGTTCACTCATCCAGGTAGGCCTGGGCCACAGTCGCGACGCGGAGAACTCTCAGGGAGTTCCTGCTCTGCGCAGATACCATAGCCTCTTCCCTTGGCGTGCGCGGAGCGAGCGGAGCCCGAGTGGTGAAGCCACGTAAGCCCGTGTTTTGATGGCTCATTCTGAACGATACCGGTCCATCGCGTCCTCGTCCGAGTCACTCCGAGTTTACTGAATTTCGCTCGGCTCCGATCCGAAAAGTGAGCGGCGCTGTGATCGGCCGGTCGCCTCCGATGGGGGTGATCTGGTGTTCGGCGAGAAGAAGGGAGCTACAAGGCGTCGGCAGGGAAAAGGAAGACCCGCGTTCGGCGGACGGCGATCCCCTCGGCGGGTCCCTGCGCCGCGTGAGCGATCACCACGCGCAACCCTCTCCGGGCGGTGACGAGCACGAGCTCTGCCTCCCCCGGGCGCACCTGCCAGGCGCGGTCTCCGGCCCTCAGCGGGCGGCTGACGACGACGGCGACCCATCCGCTCACCGGTCGCCACCACGCGCGGACCGGCGGAAACGAGGCGCCGATGGCGGCCAGCGCGGCGGCCAGCGTTGCCTGGGCCGTTCCGCCGGCGTCAGGGAGCAGGAGCGCCGTGCCGGCCCAAAGAAGAATCCACACGGCCGCGGCATCCAGCCAGCGGAGCCAGCGGACACGGTCGGTCCAGCGGTCAATGGCGGCGGGAAGAGGCTTGATCGGCGTTCGCATCGCGTCGGCGTTTTCAGTCTAGCACAGATGCGCGGGTGAGACACTGCTCCCATGAAATCTCCTTGCGGTCCCTTGCATCCTTACAGTAGGATGGGCAGAGGTGTAGAGCATGCACGCGTGGCGATCTTTCAGAGTAGGGAAGAGATAGGTCCGGCGGTGCGCGGGGCGCTTCTGCTGCTTGCCGGGATCTGGCTTGCTGGATGCGCCTCTGCCGGTTCTGGAGGAGTTCCCTCTCCCGCGTCGGATATCACATCGCCGCCAGCAGTCGCGGCACGAGAGCCGGTCGCGTCCACGCTCGGAGTGTCAGCTCAGGAGCAGCCGGAGTGGGCGGCGTTCGGTCTTTCGGGGCCGCCAGCATGGTGGGAAATAGGGCCCGCCAACCCGCGCAGGGATGCGCCCCGCATGTTCATCCTTGAGGCCTCGGCGCATGAAGGGTCTCGGCCGGTCCAGCTGAAGTTGGAGCTGGAGAAAGAGGAGGAAGTGGGGGCGCACGATCCATTCGAGCCGTTCAACCAGGCGATGTTTGGCTTCAACCGGCAGGTCGACCACTTCGTCCTCAAGCCCGTCGCGATTATGTACGATGCGGTCCTTCCCGATCTTGTCCAGGGTAGCCTCCGCAACGTGTTCCAGAATATCGGCGTGGTCCCCCGTGTGGTGAACAACGCGCTTCAGCTGAAGTTCGGGGGCATGACCCGTGAACTGAGTCGCTTCGTCCTCAACAGCACCGTGGGGATCGCCGGGCTGTTCGATTTCGCCAAGCTCGTTGGCGTGGAGACGAGCCAGGAGGACACCGGCCAGACGCTGGGCGTGTACGGGGTGGCGCCGGGACCGTACGTGGTCTTGCCGTTTCTGCCCCCGTTCACGGTTCGTGACGGCTTCGGCGCCGTGGTTGACATCTTCCTTAACCCCCTGATCTACTTCGCCCCCTTCGCGGCCACGGCTAGCATCAGAGCCACCGACACCGTCAATGAGCGCTCGTTGAACCTCGAGCTCTACGAAGGTGTCGAGGAGGCGGCGCTCGACCTCTACACGGCGGTCAAGGACGGCTACCTCCAACGGAGGCGTAGCGCGATTTCGGAGTAGCGCGCGCTCCGACCTCACATCACGCCGCGCGCCCTGAGCCCTGCCAGCGTCTCGCGCCCGTACCCGAGATACTTGGCGTAGATGTGGGCGTTGTCCTGTCCGGGCTTGCGGCACGCCCACTTGAGTCGCGGAGGGGAGGCGCTCAGCTTCTGGAAGGGGAGCTGGATCAGGAGATCGCCGTAGGTCGGATCAGAGAAGATCGCCAGGGTGCCCCGCTCCCGGTAGTGTTCGTTCAGAACCACATCCCGGGGGTCGACGACCCGTCCGGCCACCATGACCCCGCCCTCGATGAGCCGATTCTGATCCTCGAATCGTGCGACGATCTCCTCAAAGGTCAGCGTGGTGGTCCAGGCCTCGATCTCCTGGTGCAGGCGGCTCTGCACCTCGAGAGGTCGCCGCGAGGAGATTGACGGGTACTGCTCGATGAGGCCGGGCCGGTTCATGAGCCGGCACAGGGCCTGCCAGGCCGGCTCCATCACGGCGGCGAGCAGGAGGTAGCCGTCCTTGCACCGGACGTACGTGTACGGAAAGATGGCGGTGTCATAGTTTCCCACCCGGGAACGGACGACTCCATCCAGCTCCCACCAGGCCACGCTGAGATCGGCGCTCCGCATCAAGGCTTCGGCGGGGGAGACGTCCACGAACTGACCGATCCCGGTGAGGGCTCGGAAATGCACGGCCACGAGGATTCCGAACGCCCCCCAAAGCCCGCCCAGCGTCCAGCCGTGCCAGCTCCCTTGCCGCGTGGGCACGGCGGAGGGGTCCGCATCCACGCCGGGTGGGGAACCGGTGATGAAGGTGACCCCGGAGAGGGCCTGGTCCGCGATATCGGCATTGGGCTGGCCGCAGCCAGCGCGCGGGCCGAACTGGCCGTACGTATAGAGCGCGCAGTAGATCAGCCGGGGATTGTGCTCCGAAAGCTGCCGGTAGCCGAGCCCCCAGGAATCCATCTGGCCGGGCAAGAAGGTCTCGATGAGCACGTCGGCCCGCCGGGAGAGCGTCTCCAGGATCCGGCGCCCCTCCTCGCTCTCCAGGCTCAGGGTGATATGGAGCTTGTTTCTCCCCTCCACGAGGTAGCCGAGGCCGGTCCCGTCGTGGAGCAAGCCAAACGGTGTGAAGCGACGGGCTGGGTCTCCTTCGGGAGGCTCGATCCGAACCACCTCGGCGCCCAGCTCCGCAAGGAATGACGACGCCACCAGGCCGGCCATGCTGGCTCGGGAGCAGTCCAGCACCAGGAGGTCGGCGAGGGCCTCGGCCTTCTTGAATGCTGTCTTGGGATCGTCGAGGGTCCGGATCCAGTCGGGCCAGGAGTCGTTCATGAGATCAAAGGGCTTTGCCCTCGCCCTGCCAATCGTCGGGAGGCTTCTGGCCTGGACGGTCCGCCCACTGGCCGATGATCCCGGCCGCCTCAAGGTCGTTCAACTCTGCTCGTGAGAGGCCCAGAAGGCCCCGGAGGATGAAGTCGTTGTCCGCGCCGATGGGCTTGATGGCCCACTTGATCCGTCCCGGGGTCGCCGAAAGCTTCGCTGCCGGGCCGCCCAGCGGGAATTTTCCGTATATCGGGTCGTCGTGGCGCCAGAGGGCGCGCCTGGCAGCCAGGTGAGGTTCCTTGGCGTGGTCCCTGCCGCTCGCCACCGGAGCGGCAGCGAAGCCGTGGCGGTCGCCGAGTGCGACCAGCTCTGCAATGGTTCGCTGCTTCGCCCAAGCCCGGATGAGAGCCAGGAGCGTCTCGCTGTTGTCGTGCCGGGCGCGGGCCAGCTGCGTTTGGTACGGTGAATGTTCGGCCAGGTCAGGCTGCCCCATCGCGGCGGCCAGGCCCCTGAAGGCCTCATCCGTGGGGGCCGAGATGGCGATAAACCCGTCGGTCGCCTCGACGATGTCTGAGGGGACGATGGCAGGATCAGCGTTCCCGTAGCGGCCCCGGTGCTGGTTCGTGAGACCGTGGAAGACCCAGGTCCAGTCCAGGAACCGGATCAGCGCCTCCACCTGAGCGATCTCGATGAACTGGCCCTCACCGGTGCGCTGCCGGTGGTGCAAGGCGGCCAGAATCGTGGCGGCGGCGGCAATGGCTCCCAGGTAGTCCCCGACGTACCCTCCGCTCTTGAGGGGCGGCCGGGTGGAGAACCCCGTGATGGCGGCCATTCCGCTCTCCCCCTGGGCGATGGCATCGTAGGAAGGGCGTCCTGCCCCGTAACTGCCCCACTGCCCGAAGCCGTTGTGGGCCGAGTAGATCAGGCGGGGATTCACCTCGCGGAGTCGTCGGTAGCCGATCCCCCACCGCTCCAACGTGCCTGCCCTGAAGTTCTCCACCACCACGTCCGCCTTCGCCGCTAGCTGTCTGAACAAGGCAGCACCCTCGGGCTTCCGCACATCGAGCCCGACGAAGTACTTGTTCTTCGGCTCGCTCAGGCCGATCAGCGACATGTTCTGGTGGTAGCTGGGACCGAGTGCCCGGATGGTGTCGCCAACTCCGGGGATCTCGACTTTGAGGACCTCCGCTCCGTACTCGGCCAGATACGTGGTGGTAGTCGGGCCGAGGAAGATGGTACCGAGGTCAATGACCCGGAGGCCACGCAGCGCCTCCGGCTTCGTGAAGATTTTCGTGGGATCGAAGAGGGCAGAGGTCCACTGGAAATACCCGGGGACAGTCATGGCTCCACGACTCTAGCAGACCTGGCGCTCCCCAATCAATGGGCGTTCAGCCCAATTCCTTCAGTCCGACTCGCCACGCTGGCGTTCGCTTCAGTATCCGATCCAGGTATACTCACCCCGGGGTAGCAGCGATGGAGTTCCTGGGCTGGATGTACGACATCGCGCGGGAGCAGGCCCCGCGTGAGAGGCTCCTGCTCGAGACGTTGCGCCGGTCGGGGGAGGCGGGGTACACCGCTGTCGGCCTCTACGTCGAGCACCGCTTCGCCTATCCCTCCGCGCCATGGGCGGCAGCGCCCGGCTGCCTCACGCCCGAGGCGATGCGCCGTCTGTCCGGTGCCCTGGGTGTCTCGGGCCCGCGGGTCATCCCGTTTCTCAATACGCTCGGACACATGGAGGGGTTCGTCCGCTCCGAGGGCGGGCAGTGGCTGGGCGAGGCGTCAGCCCGGGGGTCACTGCAGATTTGTCCAAGCCGTCCAGAATGCGTCGAGTTCGCCTGGAGTCTGGTTTCCGACGCGATGGGGGCGTTCGGCGACGGGTGGGTGCACATCGGGGGCGACGAGACAAGACAACTGGGCGCGTGCCCCGCCTGCGCGGAGCGGGTGCGGTCGATCGGAAAGGCCGGATTGTACGCGGAGTACTTCGGCCGCCTCTGCCGTCGTGTGCTGGAGCGCGGGCGGCGGCCCTGCCTGTGGGGGGATCTGCTCGCGCGGCATCCCGAAGCCTTGAGCGGCATCCCGACCGAGACGGTGATCTTCGACTGGCGCTACGACGCGGGCCCGGCGGAGACGACGCGCATCTTCCGACAACGCGGCTTCGAGGTGGTCTGCTGCCCGGCCCTGCGCAGCTACGATTCCGGATGGTGCTTTCTCGATGAGACGCGGCAGCTCATCGACGCGCACGCAGCGGATGCGCGGCGTCTGGGGGCGCTGGGCGTCCTCGTGTGCGCCTGGGAGTTCTTCGGCTTCTCCTCCCTCCCGTCGGTGCTCCCGCTGATTTTCGCAGCGGGCCGACGCCTGGCGAGGGGTGAAGGCTGGACGGCAGCGACGGCATCGGAAGGCGGGCCCGGGTACGCCGAGGCCGCGGAGATCGTGGGAAGCCGCCTTCCCGCTGCCTCGCGGTTTCTTCGTCCGGGAACGTGGCGCTCGCTCCGCGGACAGCTTGCGCTTCAGGGCGACCCGTTCGCTCTCTGGCGTGCGTGGAGGGAGGAGGCCTGCAGCGGGGCCGGCGAGGCGATTCTGCGCGACTGTGACCGAGCGGAGGCGCTCCTGCCGGAGGCCAGCCCGTTGCGATTTCCGGTCGAGCTGCACCGCGTCGCCGTGGAATGGGTGCGCCTCGTCGAAGGAGCGTACCGCCGCTATGCCGCCCGGGATGTAGCCGGGTGCGCCACCGCACTCGCTCGGGGGCGCGCGCTGCTCGGGCGCTTGCAACCCGGCCTGGAGCGCATCGCGGCGGAGGGCGGGTCAGTGGGAGATCTCCACCGGCTCGACCGCCTCCTGGAAGCGATCGATCGCGTTGCGAAGCGCCTGGGCGAGCTGCCGGGCGATGCCCCCTGGCGGCCCGCGTTCGAAGCGCTGACTCACGAGGCATTCACTCCAGGTGACCAGGCCGGGTGGCGAACGGACGGAGCGGCGTAGGTACTACGGTTCATCGCGCGTGCGCTTGCCACCTCCCGACGCGCATGGCAGCAGACCCTGTTGAAGAGGGGTGGTTCTGGTGCTATGGTCGGATGAAATCCTGCGAGCAGAGAGGTGACCTCATGAGGATCGTGCTGCCGCACATAACCTACCGGAGCGAAGGGATACGTCTGGCGCCGCGCCCGGCCACCCTCGCCGGCAAGGTTATCGGGTTCCTGGATGGATGGGGGCGCCGTGAGGAAGATGGCAGCTTCCGGATGTACCCCCTCATGGAGGAGTTGAAGGAGCTTCTGGAGCAGCGGCACGGCGCGGCTGGCGCGCTTTGGCTCAAGAAGCCGAGCATCTCCAAGCCCGCCCCCAAGGAGCAGATCGCCGAGCTGGTGGCCGAAGCTGACGTGGTCATCAACGGCGAAGCGGCATGAGGGTCCTGCACTTACGCGTCCGTGCAAGACGCGGTGGACTTGGAGCTTCAAGGTAAGCCGACTATCACCATCTCCCATGACACCTTCGAGCGAGCGGCCCGCAACCACGCGACGGCTATGGGGCTTCCGGATCTCCTGCTCCTGGTGGAGCCAGCGCCCAAAGGCGGCAACCTCAGCAAGGAGGCTCGGGCCCTGGCTGAGCAGAACCTTGAGCGCGTGCTCGCCGCACTAACCGCACGGTAGGATCCTGACCTTGCCCTCTCCCTCGGGGGGGAGGAAGGCCCTGGGGGTGCCGAATGTGAGGTCACCTGTTCAGGAACTCTCAGACTTCTGGGAGTGGTACGAGCTGGCATGTCAGAAGGGCTGGACAGATGGCCTTCTGGTCGCTCCTCCAACGGAAGAGCGGGTCCACGCCACCATCGACTATTTGGGTCGCGATCCCTTGGAGGTCCTTGGTGTGGTTCCACCCAAGCACGGGCTCGCGACGATCGAACAGATTGCCGTGAACTGCACCATGGCAGGCTGCGAACCGGAGCATGTCCCGGTGGTGATCGCGGCGCTTGAGGCGATGCTGGAGCCTGAGTTCAACCTCCACGGGGTGCAATCCACGACGAACCCCTGCGCCCCCCTGACCATCGTCAACGGGCCGATCGTCAGAGCGCTCGGCTTCAACGCCAAGGAGGGGGCCTTCGGTGGAAGCTCCCGAGCCAATGCCTGCGTGGGCCGCGCAATCCGCCTGATCCTCTGGAACATCGGCGGCGGCATCCCAGGTGAGACCGACATGTCGACTCAGGGGCAGCCGGCCAAGTATCTCTTCTGCGTGGCAGAGAACGAGGAGGACAGCCCCTGGGAGCCGCTTCATGTGGAGCGCGGATGCCGGCCTGAGGAGAGCGCGGTTACCGTCTTCGCCTGTCAGTCGCCGGATCCCCTTTTCGTCCCTGGCGCGGCGGAGCGCATCCTCCGGGTCATCGCCGCGACGGTTCCAACGCCGGGAGTCAACATGTTCCACACCGCTGGCCAGTTTCTCCTCTCCTTCGGCGTCAAGCCCGCCCAGGAGCTGGCCCGGGCCGGCTACTCGAAGGCAGAAGTCAAGCGCTGGGTCTGGGAGCACGCCCGGTATCATCTCGGACGGCTCCGTCGGAGCGGTGTCCTGGTAGAGGGCGAAGGCCACACGTACTATTGGGGTCACGGGGAGGGGGACGTTCCCGACCTCCACACCTTGCCCGATGAGAGCAAGCTTCCCATGGTCCGCTCGCCGGAGATGATTCATCTGGCAGTGATCGGCGGGTCCTCCCAGTGGTGGGTCGGGATGTCAGCCGGCTGGGGAAACTACGGCGGCTACGCCGTGACGAAGCCGATCCGACTTCCCGGCTGATCAGGCGCATCCTCGCGCGGTTTGGCGTTATCCCGGGGAGCGAGGGCCTTACAGTCAGTTGGAGGGAAAGATGCCGGACGACTATTTCACGTGGAGCGCGGAGACCTTCCGGATAGATCGCATCTTCGCCAAGCCCGAAGCGCTCAGGGGGATCCGGGTCCTGGAGCTGGCGACCTTGATCTTGGGACCGGCCACCCCGGCGTACCTGGCCGAGTTCGGCGCCGAGGTGATCAAAGTCGAGCTGCCGGGGGTGGGAGACACGATGCGCTCGCTCACTCCGCGCGCCCGCTTCTGGAAGAACGCGGCCCTGGGCTGGCTCAGCGAGGCCCGGAACAAGTACCACGTGGCCATCGACGTGAGGAAGCCGGAGGGGCAAGCCCTCTTCCGGTCCCTGGCGGCCCAGTCCGACGTCCTCGTCGAGAACCTCCGCGCCGGGACCATGGAGGAAAAGTGGGGGATCGGCTACCGCCAGCTCTCCGCCATCAACCCGCGCCTCATCTACGTCGCCAACTCCGGCTTTGGGCAGTGGGGTCCCTTCTCCCGGGGCCGCGCCTCCTACGATGCCATTGCCCAGTCGGTGAGCGGGATGGCAGCCATCACCGGGTTCGCTGAGCGCGATCCTCTGAAGAGCGGAATCTGGATCGGCGACTACTTCGGTGCGCTCATGTCGGCGGTGGCGGTCCTGGCGGCGCTCCACTATCGGGATCGAACGGGGAAAGGGCAGTTCATCGACTTTGCCCAATCAGAGAATCTGATTCGCGCGCTCGACTGGACCTGGGTCTATCACGGCCTCACCGGTCAGAGCCGCGGCCGCCACGGCAACTGCGACGTGGCGGTGTCACCCTCGAGCTTTTTCGCGTGCCGGGACGGGATGGTGGCGATCGCTGCCCCTCACGATGAGGCCTTCCGGGGGCTCTGCGAAGCCATGGGCCGACCCGAGCTGGCCGAGGACCCCCGGTTCTCCACCCAGCTCGAGCGCCTGAAGGAAGAGAACATCGCCGCCCTCCTCAAGCTCATCGCCGAGTGGGCGAGCGACAAAGCCAGGGGGGAGGTGGATGAGCTGGGAAGCCGCTACGCTTTTGCGGCCGCTCCGGTGGCGAACGCGGAAGATCACTACCGCGACGTTCACCTCCGGAAGCGGGGCTCAGTCTGGAAGCTCGACGACCCCATCTACGGCTCCGTGGTGGAGTACGGCCCGGTCCCCAAGCTCTCGGAAACTCCGGGACGGCTTAAGTGGGCCGGCAAGCTCGTGGGGCAAGACAACCGGCTCATCTTGACGCGGGTCCTCGGCCTGAGCCCGGAGGAGATCCAGCCCCTCGAGGCCCGGGGCATTATCGGCAAGTGGAGCGACATGATCGGCCGGAAGCCTCCGGAGGGGTGGACAGACTCTGAGGAGGATTCCGCGAGTGCTTCACCCCTATCCCCGAGGCGTGAGGCCCCCTGGCCAATGCCAACAACGGCCTCGGTGAATGACCCGCCGCCCTGGACTGTCTGGGCGAAGGCGGCCACTGACCCGGCTCGGGCCTTCGACAAGCCCGAAGCTTTGGAGGGCATTCGAGTCCTGGATTGCTCGTACGGAAGCCTGGCCGGCTGTTTCTGCTCGTCGGTCCTGGCCGAGTTCGGGGCTGAGGTGATCCGAATCGAGCCTCCGGAGGGCGACCTGGCGCGGCGGTTCACCCCGTTTGGCCTGCTTCATCAGGGGACCGGGCTCGGCTATCTGGTCGAGGGACGAAACAAGCACCATGTGACCCTCAATCTCAGGCATCCCGGAGGCCAGGCGCTCCTCCGGACGCTCGCACAGAACGCCGATATCCTCATCGAGACCTTTCTCCCCGGCACGATGGATGCCTGGGGGATCGGCTACCGCCAGCTCCGCGAGGTGAACCCCCGTCTCATTTATTGCGCGCTCTCAACCTACGGCCAGTTCGGCCCCAGGGCGGCATGCGGGAAGCCGCCAGCCGAGGTCGTTGACCAGGCCCTGTCCGGGGTCTCCTACTTCACGGGTGAGTCGGACCTGGACGTGGGGCCGGCCGCCTACGCGGTGCCGACCAAGCAGGGGAACTGGCATGGCTGGTACGCAGGAGGCGGCTACGGAGCGTTCGCGACCCTGCTGGCCCTCCATCACCGCGTCCTCACCCTAGAGGGGCAGCTCATCGATGTCTCCCCCGCGGAGGCCGCGATGCGCTTTGCCGACTACAACTGCCTCTGGTACCACGCCGAGGGGAAAAACCGGGAGCGCGTGGGGAACCTCGACATGGCGGTCTTTCCCTACACCTACTTCAGGTGCAAGGATGGCTTCGCGTTCATCGCCGGTTTCTCCGACGTCAACTGGGCGGCCCTCACCACGATCATGGGCCGGCCTGACCTCCGCGAGCGTTACCCGACGATCTTCCAGCGCCTCGAGCACGAGAAGGAGAAGGAGATTTACCGCGAGCTGGAGTCCTGGGCCACCAACTACAGCTCGGAGGAGATTCTGGAGATGGTCCAGAACTACAGAGGCAAAGGGGTGGTGGCCACCGGCCGAATCAACGAGCCGAAGGAGACCCTTGCCGAGGAGAACTGGTGGGAGCGGGGGGTCTTTCAGCGGATCCAGGACCCGTACTACGGCGAGCTACTCGTCCAGAATCCACCGTGGAAGATGACCGAGACCCCGCCGCGGGTCAAGTGGGTCTGCCGGCCGGTCGGCGCTGACAATGAAGAGATCTACGCCAAACGGTTCGGCTTGGATTCCGCTTCCCAGAAAGCCCTTCAGGCGGAGGGGGTGCTGTGAAATCCGATCCGACGCAGGCTGACTACCTCACCTGGACGAGGGAAGCGTTCCGGCGCGATCGGATCTTCGCCAAGCCCGAAGCTCTCAGCGGGCTCCGCATTCTGGAGCTGGCCACCCTGATCCTCGGTCCCGTCACGCCTTCCTTCCTGGCCGAGTTCGGAGCTGAAGTGATCAAGGTTGAGCTGCCGGGCATCGGCGACCCGCTCCGCTCCATCACTCCCCGGGCGCGCTTCTGGAAGAACGCGGCGCTGGCCTGGCTCAACGAGGCTCGGAACAAGTACCACGTGGCCTTTGATGTCCGAGCCCCGGAGGGGCAGGCCCTGTTCAAGGCCCTGGCCGCCAAGTCCGACGTCGTCGTGGAGAATTTCAAGGCCGGGACGATGGAGGCCAAGTGGGGGATCGGCTACCGGCAGCTCCGGGAGCTGAATCCCCGCCTCATCTACGTGGCCAACACCGGGTTCGGGCAGTGGGGCTCGTTCTCCCAGGGCCGGGCCTCCTACGATGCGATCGCCCAGTCGGTGAGCAGCATGGCGACCATCACCGGCTTTCCGGAGCGGGACCCGGTCAAATCCGGGGCCTGGATTGGCGACTACTTCGGGGCCCTCATGTCAGCCGTGGCCGTGCTGGTCGCGCTCCATTGGCGGGACCGGACCGGCGAGGGGCAGTTCATCGACCTCGCGCAGTCCGAAAGCCTGATCCGCGCGCTCGACTGGACCTGGGTTCATCACGCTCTGACCGGAGAGAGCCGGAGCCGCTATGGGAACCGGGATGTGGCGATCGCGCCCTCGGACATCGTGCGATGCCGCGATGGAATGGCTGCCGTTGCGGCGCCCTCCGATGACGCCTTCAGGGGTCTCTGCCAGGCCATGGGCCGCCCCGAGCTCGCCGAGGATCCGCGCTTCTCCACCCAGCTCGAGCGGTTGAAGGAAGAGCACGCGAAGGCTCTCGTCGCCCTCATCGCCGAGTGGGCGAGGGACAGGACGGTGGGGGAGGTAGATGCCCTCGGAGGCCGCTTCGGCTTTGCCTCGGCTCCGGTGCAAACCTCCCGCGATCACTACCATGACCCTCACCTCCGCGAGCGAGGGGCGGTCTGGCAGCTCGACGACCCCATCTACGGCGAGGTGGTGGAGTACGGCCCGGTTCCGAAGCTCTCCGACACCCCCGGGAGGCTCAAGTGGGCAGGGAAGCCCGTCGGCCTGGACAACGACTATGTCCTGACGGCGATCCTCGGCCTCTCCCGGGAAGAGATCGAGAAGCTCGAGGCGAAAGGCGTCATCGGGAGGTGGAACGACGCGATCGGCCGGAAGCCTCCCGAGGGATGGGCAGGAGAGGGGAGGATTTTTTGAAGCCGGGCGGCCGAGTGGGTGGGGGGCCGGATCGTCCGGAACAAGCGTGGGCCGAGTGGGCACAGGCGGCAACGGATCCCACCAACGCCAAGGAGAAGCCCGAAGCCCTCGATGATCTTCTGGTGCTGGACTGCTCTTACGGGAGCCTGGCCGGCAGCTTCTGCTCCTCCCTTCTGGCGGAGTTTGGAGCCGAGGTGATCCGGTTCGAGCCCCCCGAAGGCGACCTCGCTCGGCACTTCACCCCCTGGGGGCTCCTCCAAGAGGGGACCGGACTCGGGTACCTCCCCGAGGGGCGAAACAAATTTCATGTCACGCTGAACCTCAGGCACGCCGAGGGACAGGAGCTGTTTCGGGCCTTGGCCCGTCGCGCGGACGTGCTGATCGAGACCTTCCTTCCGGGGATGATGGAGGGCTGGGGGATCGGCTACCGGCAGCTCCGGGAGCTGAATCCCCGCCTGCTGTACTGCGCTGTCTACACGTACGGCCAGTTCGGCTCCAAGGCCGCCTCGGGCAAGCCCCCGGCCGATGTCGTGGATCAGGCGCTCTCCGGGATCACCTCCTTCACCGGTGAGCCGGAGCCAGCCGAGGGGCCGGCTCCGTACGCGGTCCCGACCAGGCAGGGGAGCTGGTTCGGCTGGTACGCTGGCGGGGCCTACGCCGCTTTCGGGACCCTCGTGGCGCTCCGCTATCGTCGTCTCACGGGCCAGGGACAGTTCCTGGACGTTTCTCCGGCAGAGGCGGCGATGCGCTTTGCGGACTTCAACTGCCTCTGGTACCACGCCGAGGGGCAGAGCCGGGAGCGCCTGGGGAACCTGGACATTGCCGTCTACCCCTACACCTACTTCCGCTGCAAGCGCGGGTTTGTCTTCATCGCCGGCTTTCTGGACCCCAACTGGGCTGCCTTGACTGAGATCATGGGCCGACCAGACCTCCGGGATCGCTACCCCACGATCCGGCGACGCCTGGAACATGCCAGGGAGATCCATCCCGAGATCGAGGCCTGGACCGCGAGGCACACCTTCGAGGAGATCCTCGACCAGGTGCAGCGCTATCAGGGCGGAGGAGTCGTGGCCACGGGACCGGTCAACGAGCCTCGGGAGACGGTGGCCGAGGCTCACTGGTGGGAGCGGGGGGTGTTCCAGCGCTTCCGGGATCCTTACTACGGCGAGATGCTGATCCAGAACCCGCCCTGGAAGATGACCGCCACCCCACCACGGGTAAAGTGGCTCTGCCGGCCTGTGGGGGCGGACACCGCGGCGATCTACGGAAAGTATCTCGGCCTCGGTCCCTCCCGGCTTGCGACCCTCAGGGACTCTGGAGTGGTCTGAGCGGGGGGGCCAGGTCGTTCTTGACAAACCCCCATCACCTCGCTACCCTCTCACCACGCTCCGGCCGAGGCAGAGGCTCCCCGCGGCACGGCGCGGGGTTACGCACTCTCCGAGGACCGGACTCGACAGAGGAGGAACCACCATGAACAAGAAGTTGTTCGGGGTTCTCATCGTTTCATTGGCGCTGCTGGTTTCAGGGGTGCTGCCAGCTTTTGCCGAAACCATGACCTGGAAAGTTGTGGGGCTCAACCGCGCCACCCCCCAATTCAAGCCATGGGAATGGTTCGCAGCGGAGCTGGAGAAGCGAACCAAGGGGCAGATAAAGGTGAATCTGGTGAGCCTGCCCGAGCTAGGGCTGACCGGCTTTGAGCTGGTACGGGTGATCAAAGCGGGCTTGGTCGACGTCGCTGACATCCTGCCCACCTATGTCGCCGGGGACGTGCCGATCATCGAGGGGGTCGACCTGGTGGGGCTCTTCCCCGATTTTGACACGTCCGTGAAGGCCCACGATGCCTTCATGCCAGTGTTGAGCAAGCATCTGGCGAAGATCGCCGGTGGGGTGGTCATCGGGGTCTACTACTGGCCTCACCAGGTGATGTGGAGCCGTAAGCCGGTCCGGAGCCTGAACGACTTGAAGGGAATGAAGGTCCGGGTCTACGGCACCGCGCAGACAGAGTTCCTGAAGGCGCTCGGCGCCGTGCCGGTCTCCATCGCCTTTGCCGAGGTGTACACGGCGCTGGAGCGGGGCACCGTGGATGCGGCCATTACGGGAACCTATTCGGGATATGCCTTGAAGTGGTACGAGGTCAGCAAGTACCAGATTGAGATGAACCTGGGGCCTGTGATCGGAACCCTGACCGTGAGCAAGCGGACCTGGGACAAGCTCACCCCGGGGCTCAAGGCCACGCTGAACCAGCTTGGAAAAGAGTTCACCGAGAGGGGGACGGAGGTCGGCCGGCGAACCTCTCAGCTCGGTATCGACGAGTCTGCAAAGAAGGGAATTGAGTATGTCAATCTGGGACCGAAGTTTCTCAAGGGCACTCGGAAGGCTGTCATCAACGCCGTGATCCCGGGGTGGGTGAGGCGGGCCGGGCCGGAGGCCAAGCCCGTGTTCAACCAGTACATCGCGCCATATGCAGGATACAAGATTCCCTGAAGGCCGGTGAACCCCACGCCCGGGCGTGAGCCTGACGAGCGGTCTCTCACTGCCCGTCTTCTTCAAACGGTCAGCCAGGTCATCCGGGTGACGGATGGCCTGGCGACCGGCATGGCCTATCTCAGCGGCGCAGTCTTCCTGCTGATCTCGGCTTACATCACCATCGACGTCGTCGGGCGCAAGTTCTTTGGCATCACCACAGGCGTCTCGGATGAAATCGGGGGCTACGCCCTGGCCTTCGGCGGCGTGTGGGCGTTGGCATACACCCTCAGAACCGGGGGCCACGTCCGCATCGACGTCCTCCTCCCGTATCTGCCGCGCAGGACGAGATGGGTGCTCAACTATGCGGCCATGATCGTGATGGGGTTCTTCTCGGCTGTGCTTGCTGCCTACACCTGGCAACTCGCCCTGGACTCCTTCGCCATGAAAGCCAAGGCGATGAGCTACATCCAGACACCCATCTGGCTGCCCCAGACCTTGGTGGCAGTGGGGCTGAGCGCGTTGACCGTGCAGGCCGCCATCATGCTCGGAGCGGGACTGGTGGAATCAGTCCTCTTGCGACAGTTAGCTCCCCTGAAAACCCTCCCAGCTCCCGGGACGAGCGAGGAGCCGGAAGCCCCGGAACCTGGTTAGTGCCGTTCCAACTTCGAATCGCCTGCCGCCGCTTGCTACCCGGTAACGTGTGAACATCAGGAGCAATTTGCTTTGACAGCTCTTCTCGTCGCCTCCGGCTTGATGCTGGTCACGTTCATGCTCGGCCTCTACGTGGCCGCCGCCCTTGGCGTGCTGAGCCTGGGGCTCCTCTCGGTCTTCAGTGACGTCTCCATGTGGGGGATGTTCGGGCTCATCACCTGGAATACCAACATCAACTTCGTCCTGGTCGCGATCCCGCTGTTCGTCCTGATGGGGGAACTCCTCTTGCGGAGCGGCTTGACCGAGCGGCTCTACACGGTCATCTCCCAATGGCTCAACCCGCTGCCGGGGGGGCTGATGCACAGCAACATCGCCGCGTGCGCGATCTTCGCCGCGGTCTCCGGCTCGAGCATCGCGACCTCAGCGACCATCGGCTCGGTGGCGCTCCCCGCCTTTCGCGAACGCGGCTACGACGAGCGGCTGGTCATGGGCTCCCTGGCTGCCGGGGGTACCCTGGGGATCCTGATTCCTCCCAGCATCAACATGATCGTCTATGGCGTCCTGGTGGAGGAGTCGGTCGGCAGGCTGTATATCGCCGGGATTTTCCCCGGGATCATGCTCACGCTGCTCTTCATGTCCGTCATCTTTCTCGGCACCAAAATCGTGCGAGGCGCTGCGCCTCGCGAAGCTGCAACGCCCTGGCGGGTCAGGCTCGTCGGGCTGATTGCCCTCGGGCCCACCTTCATCTTGATCTTCCTGGTGCTGGGAACGATCTACCTCGGCGTGGCCACCCCGACCGAGGCCGCGGCCTTCGGCGTGGTCGGGGCGCTTGTGCTGGCCGCGCTCGCCGGACGTGTCAATTTCAGGATGCTGAGAGACGCCGCCCTGTCGGGTTCCCGGACGACGGCCATGATCATGCTCATCCTGACCGCCGCCTTCATCCTCAACTTCACCCTGTCGATTCTGGGCGTCCCTCACGCCCTGTCTCAGGGTGTCGTCGCCATGGGGCTGGGCCAGACCGCTACCCTGCTCATCCTGATCGGCTTCTACCTGCTGCTGGGGACATTCATGGATGGCTTCGCCATGATGGTGACCACCATCCCGGTGATCCTCCCCATCTTAAAAACGCAGAACATCGATCTGGTGTGGTTCGGCATCATCATCGTGATTCTCACAGAGGCGGCTCTGATTTCCCCGCCCGAGGGACTGAACCTCTACGTCATCCACGGCCTCCGCAAGAAAGGAGCCAGGGAAGAGCTCAACCCGACCATCATGGACGTCTACATCGGGGTCCTCCCCTTCTTTTTTGCCATGGTCCTGGCTATCGGGATCATCGTGCTCTTCCCGCAAATCGCCCTCTGGCTGCCGTCCACGATGTTCGCCATGTGAGTCGGGGGATGACAGCGGCCGCCCCTGCGACAGCAGAAAGGCGTTACGGGAGGTCGAGAAGGATGAGCTCGGTGGGGGCCGTCGCGGTCAGGGGGAGAGGCGATTCGTCAGCGACCCTGGCCTGGTCGCCCGCCGAGAGCGGGATGCGATTCAGGTCAAGGGCGCCGCTGATGGCGAAAAGATAGGCTCGCCGTCCAGGAGCGAGCGGCTGGGTAACCGCCTGGCCGGGATCCAAGGCGCTGACGAAGATCGTCGCGTGCTGATCGATCCTGAGACAGTCCCGCTCCGCATTGGCTGAGACTACGGGGAAGAGCCGCCCGCGGCGCTCGGCAGCGGTGAACTTGCGCTGCTCCCACCGCGGGCGGAGCCTCTTCGTGCGCGGGAGGATCCAGATCTGGAGGAGATGCAGGGGGACCGTCGTCGATGGGTTACGTTCGGCGTGGACGATCCCCGTCCCCGCTGACATCACCTGCACCTGGCCGGCTCGAAGCAGTCCCCGGTTCCCCTGGTCGTCCTCGTGCTCCAACTCCCCTTCCAGGACGTAGGTGATGATCTCCATCTCCCGGTGGCCGTGGGGCGGGAAGCCGGTGCCGGGCTGGATCACATCGTCGTTGAAGACCCTCAGCGTCCCGAAGGCGACGTTGTCGGGGTCCCAGTAGTGATCGAAAGAGAAATGCCAGTAGGTGGAAAGCCAGTCCGTCTGGTGGTGATACCGGTCGCCGGATCTGATGACCTGGATCATCTCAAGCTTACCTCACGCGTTCCCGCTCACTCCAGGGCCATCCACAGCTCGTCGAAGCTTTTCACGAGGAGATCGGGCTTTACCCCCATGGGGTCGAGCGGCGCTCCAGCCCGGTTCAGCCAGCAAACCTTCAAGCCGAAGGTCTTCGCTCCCACCACGTCGAAGCCGTTGGAGGAGACGAAGAGGATCTGCTGCTTTGGGAGCCTCATCTGTTTCGGCGCAAGCTGATAGACCTTGGGCGATGGCTTGAAGATCTTGACGGCGTCTGCGCTGATCACCCAGCGGAAGTAGCGGCGGAGTCCGGTGGTCTCCAACCCGACCCGAAGCATCTTGGGGCTGCCGTTGGAGACAACAGCGAGTGCGTACCGCTCCTGGAGCCGGGGCAGGGCTGAGGCCACCTCGGGGTAGGGGGTTGGGCGAAGCCAGGCCTCCATGAGCTCTCGCCGCTGCTCCGGGCTCACGGCGAGTCCGAACCGCTGGATCGCAAACTCCAAGGCCTGCTCTGACACCTTCCAGAAGTCCTGGTATTTCCCCATCAGGCTCCTGAGGAAGGTGTACTCCAGCTGCTTGGCCCGCCACTGCATATTGAACGCGACCGGATCGGGAGCCACTTCCTTGCACGCTTCTGCCACCGCCCCGACGTCAACCACCGTGCCGTACATGTCGAAGGCAATCCCTTTGATCCGAAGTTTCGCCATCAGCCCTTCCTCCTCTCCGATTTGGGTTCTGCTAGGCGAACCCTGCGCCCATCCCGCCATCCACCGGGAGAGCGATCCCGGTCACCCAGCGCGCCTCGTCACTGGCCAGGTACACCGCGGCGTAGGCCACGTCGTCCGGGTCGCCGAGGAACCCGAGCGGGTGGCGCTTCACCACCGTGTTGTACTCTCCCGCCCGCTTGAGTGCCGCCAGGTACTCCCGGTTGATCTCGGTCTCCACGAAGGCCGGGCAGATGGCATTGATGCGCACCCCGTGCCGGGCGTACTCGATCGCCATTCCGCGAGTCAGGATCACCACCCCGCCCTTGGTCGCTCCATACGCCACGAGGTTGGGAGTGCCCTTGAGCCCTGCCATTGACGCGATGTTGATGATGTTGCCTTTCGATTTCATCAGCTCGGGAAGGGCATACTTCGAGCAGAGGAAGACGCTCGTGAGGTTCCCCTCGATCATCTTCTGCCAATCTTCCTCGGCGCACTGCTGCGCCGGGGTGCGGGAGGTAATGACTCCGGCGTTGTTCACGAGCAGATCGAGCTGACCGAAGCGATCCACAGCCTGCCGGATCAGGCGCTTGATGTCGGCAACCTTGGTCACGTCAGCGGCAACGGCAAGCGCGCCCCCTCCGGCAGCTTCGATCTCCTTGGCAACGGCCTCGATCGGCCCCGGGCGGCGGCCGTTCACCACCACGCTGGCGCCTTCCCGTCCGAACATGAGGGCGATGGCGCGGCCGAGCCCGGTACCGCTGCCCGTCACGACGGCAATCTTGTTTTTCAATCGCATGCCGGCTCTCTCATGCTTGCCATCCCTTTCTTCTGCTGTTCGCGCTTTGGCGCGGGTGGTCTCTCCCCCGCGAGTAGCTCCTGGCAATTATAAGTCAGAACGCACGGAGTGGGATAGGGCTGGCAAGGTTTCGGTCGCACGCGCCCGGCCTCCAGCCGGCCCAAGCCCTATTCTTGACAGAATGTACCCCATCGCGTAGGATGCGGCCCCATGAAATTCCGCCTGCTCATGCTTCCTACCGTGGGCCAGCCCCACGAACTCACCCAGGGCATGGCGGGCCAGCGCGACGACCTCTTTATCTGGCTGAACCAGGGCCTCTCGCCTCACGGGCGGGTTCTGGAGAACCTGGAGTTGTTCGCCTCGAAGGTGATCCCCCGCTTCAAGTAGAGGACTCAGGCTGGTCAGGGTCTCCCGGGCCGCCGTGGTCGCACGGAGAAGTTTGCGCTGGCAGCTGATTTCGCCGATGATAGCTGAAGGGCCTTGGATCGCCCGACTTCCGGAGATCCGAGCCAGTACCGGGTGCGCCGAGAACCGAGCAGCCCTAGGATGGAGAAGATGCTGGCGACCCGTTCTCTCTCGAAGGCCGGCCTCCCGCTCGTCGCCGAATCGGTCGTCCTGCGGGACGGCTCCGTGGCGCTCCGGCGGCTGGTCGAGCGCTGCTGAGTGGAACGGGAACTTTCCTCACCCCGCGCTGTCCAACTCCGAGCGGGGAACCTTGACGACGTTGAGCTTCTGGACGCTCTGCGGCGGGGAGAGCCGGAGGCCTTCGAGGCGCTCGTGGTGACCTACCAGCACCGGATCTTCAGCATCGCGCTCCGGATGGTCCGCGATCGGGGAGAGGCTGAGGAGATCGCCCAGGAGGTTTTCCTCCGCGTTCACCGCTCGATCCGGGAGTTCCGCGGTGAAGCGAAGATTTCCACCTGGCTGTACGCGATCACCTCCCGTCTCTGCCTGAACCAGCTGAAATCTGCCGGGCGCCAGCGCCGGGCCGGGGGGGCCGCGCTCGAGCAGATCGCCGACGGCCACCCCGATGCTAGCGCGACCCTGGAGGCGTCCGAGCTGCGGGCGGCGCTCTATCGCGCCATCGCGGAACTGGACGATGAGCGGCGGATCGTCGTGGTGCTGCGGGATCTCCAGGGCCTTGCCTACGAGGAGATCGCGGCCGCCCTCGACCTGGAGCTGGGCACCGTACGCTCTCGCCTTCACCGAGCCCGCATGGAGCTGAAGGAGCGCCTGGAGCGGCACTTTCGATGAACTGTTCCGAGGCCCGCGGGCTCTTCTCTGCCAGGGCGGATGAGCTGCTCACGCCGGAGCAGGACGTTCTCCTGGACCGCCACCTCGAGAGATGCGTGGAGTGCCCGCGGGAGTGGGAGCGCTTCCGCCAGACCCTGGCCGTGCTCCACTCGCTGGAGGAGGTGCAGGCGCCGGGAGGCTTTTCCCGGCGAGTGATCGAGGCGGCGGTCCAGGGCCCGTGGCACCGGCGCCTGTTCCGGCGCATCTTCCTCCCGCTTTACGTCAAGCTCCCCCTCGAGGCCGCCGCGCTGGTCCTCGTCTCGACGCTTGTGATCGTGCTCTTTCGCCAGACGCCTGAGATCCAGCGCGTCGTCGAGGCGCCTCCAGCTCGGGAGCTGATGGAGCCCGCGCCGCCGGCTCAACCAAAGGCGGCTGAGCTCAAGCAGCGCCGCGCCTTCGACATCGTCAGAAAGAAGGAGCGGCCAGAGGAGGATGAGGGAGTCGCGCCGGCTGAGGCCGAGTCCAGAGGCGGCCGTTTGGAGATCGCCGGCGAGGCTCGCAAGTCCGCTGCGGCTCCTCCCGAGGCTCAGCGAGCGCCCCGGGCTCGGGCCCCGCTGCACGTCGTCGGGCGGCTGCGGGCCAAAGATTCAGAAGCCGTCGATCGCCAGATCAACACTCTCTTGAAGCGGGTCGGCGGCGTTGTTCGTCGCGATGTCATGGGTGGCGATGTCGAGTCAGGACGGACGATCATCGTGGTGGTTCCCCGGGAGGACTACCCCGGGCTTGCGGCTGGACTCAGCCAGATCGGCGACTTCACCGTCGAGAAGGAACCCCGGATTCTCCCCGACCCGGTCCACGTGACGATTCAGATCGCGGATTGACCTCCCATCACAGCCCAGGAACTTTCGCTCCTCCGCCCTGTCTAACCAGGCAGACCGAGTCATCCCACCAAGGAGGAGCGAACGATGCGTACCGTGTGGGTTTCCCTTGCCCTTATCGTGAGCCTGGCTGCTACGGGCACAGCCTGGGCGCGCCCCGCCTCCGGGCGCCAGGCGATCACGCAGCAGGATCAGCGCGACGTGGCGGTGACAATCTACAACGGCAACTTCGGCCTCGTGAAAGACATTCGCGAGGTGCGCCTCGCGGTGGGGAGCGGCCTTGTCCAATTCATGGACGTTGCCGCGCGGATCGATCCCACCACGGTGCACCTGAAGTCCCTGACTGACCCGGCCGGGCTGAAGATCCTGGAGCAGAACTACGAGTATGATTTGCTCTCCCGCCAGAAGCTCCTGGAGAAGTATCTGGGGCGGACGGTGCGGCTCTACCAGGGGAACGGCTCGTACCTGGAGGGCACGCTGCTCTCCACCAACGGCCCTATCTACGAGATCAATGGCCAGATCCACATGGGCCACGCCGGGAGAGTGGTGCTTCCCTCGTTGCCGGAGAACCTGGTGTCCAAACCGACCCTCGTCTGGCTACTCCGGAACCAGAAGGCTGCGCCCCAGCGGATCGAGGCCTCCTACCTGGCCGGCGGGATCACGTGGAAGGCGGACTACGTGATGGTCCTGAACCCTGCCGATGACCGGGCCGACCTCTCGGGCTGGGTGACGATCGATAACAAGAGCGGCGCCACCTACCGGAAGGCGACGCTGAAGCTCGTGGCGGGGGACGTCCACCGAGCGCCGGACCGCGTTGCGGTCCGTCGGATGCTGGAGATGGCGGCCAAGGCCAGGGCGAGCGAGCCGAGCCATGATTTCGCCTCCGAGGGGTTCTTCGAGTACCACCTCTACACCCTCGACGGCCGCACCACGATCAAGGACAACCAGACCAAGCAACTCGCCCTCATGGCGGCCAACGGCGTGCCGGTCACCAAGCAGTTCATCTATTACGGGGCGCAGGACTACTACCGGAACCGCTACGGCGTTCCGATCTCCAACCAGAAGGTAAGCGTCTTTATCGAGATTCCCAACAGCGAGGCCAACGGCCTGGGCATCCCCCTCCCCAAGGGAAAGGTGCGCGTGTACAAGGCCGATCGCTCAGGCAGCCAGCAGTTCATCGGCGAGGACTGGATCGACCATACGCCTAAGGACGAGCGCGTGAAGATCAAGATGGGGGAAGCCTTCGACGTGGTGGGCGAGCGGACTCAGAAGGACTGGAGGAAGATCGGGTGGGGCATGTACGAGGTGGAGTGGGAGATCTCACTCCGGAACCATAAGGAGGAGGACGTGACCGTGACCGTCATCGAGCCGATGCCTGGAGACTGGGAGGTCCTCCGCTCCACCCACCCTCACGAGAAGATCGAGGCGCACACGCTCCGCTTCCGTATTCCCGTCCCGAAGGACGGGGGCACGAAGCTCACCTACCGGGTGCGTCTCCGGTTCTAGCCATCGACTGCTCCTCCCCCTCACCGATATCCTCTCCTCCATTGGGGGAGAGGGGAAGGTGAGAGTGATAGGTGGCCTCGAGTGGGGGAGGGGCGAGTGAGGCGGACCGCGGTCGATCCCCCACCTTCTTGTGAGCCGGGTCAGGCGACAACGCGCTTGTCTCGCAGCGCCTTGATCTCCTGAGGCGCCAGGTTCAGACCCCGGAGCACGTCGTCGGTGTGCTCGCCCGGGTAGGGGGCGGCCCGACGGACCGAGCCGGGCGTCTCCGAGAGTTTGATGGCGATGCCGAACTGCTTCACCTTCCCGACCTCGGGGTGCTCGGTTTCCACCACCATCTGGCGGTGCTGGACCTGCGGATCCTCGACGACCTCCTCGACGTCGTACACCTTCCCTACGCAGACGTCGTGCTTCGCCAGGAACTCGTACCACTCCTCGCGGGTCCTGGTCCGGATAATCGCCTGGATCTCCTCGCGCGCCCGCACCTCCTCGGCGTTGGCGGCGCGGACGAACTGGTCGGCTTTCCGGGCGTACTTGGCGAGGTCGGGACGGTTGATCACCCTGCAGAAATTCTCCCAGAGCCACGGCTCGGTGCAGCCGATAGTGAGCAGCTTTCCATCGCGAGTCTCGTAGACGGCGTAGTAGGGGTAGGAGCCGCCGAGAAAGCCCCCGCCGCGCCGCGGGGCGAGGCCGTCGCTGAAGAACGCGCGAAGGTTCGGGGTCGCGGCGAGGAGGGAGAGGGTCGTGTCCAGGTAGGCGATGTCCACGTGCTGTCCCTTGCCGGTGCGCTCGCGAGCGTAGAGCGCCAGGACGATGCCCAAGGCGCCGTGGAGGCTCGCCCCGCCGTAGTCAGCGACGATGTTGAGGGGGATCGCGGGCTTCCGGTCGGGCTCGCCGATCAGGCCGAGGACGCCGGCCAGCGAGAGGTAGTTGATGTCGTGGGCCGGATAGCTCTTGTAGGGGCCGTCCTGGCCGAATCCGGAGAGCGAACAGTAGATGATCCGCGGGTTCGTCTTCCGGATCGTCTCGTAGCCGCCGCCGAGGCGGTTCATCACCCCGGGGCGGAACCCCTCGACGATCACGTCCGCCGCGGCGGCAAGGGTGTGGAAGATGTCCTGGCCTTCGGGGGCCTTGAGGTTTAGGGCGATCGAGCGCTTGTTCCGGTTGACAAAGGCGTGGGCGGCGCGACGTTTCTCGTCCTGAGGCTCCGGCTCCCGGTCAGAGGGCGGGGTCTCGATCTTCAGGACCTCTGCCCCCATGTCGGCCAACATCATGGTGCAAAACTCGCCCGGCGCTACACGCGCCAGCTCCAGGATCTTGATGCCGGCTAAGACTCCCGCCATGAGAGACTCCTTCGGGTTGAGGGTTCGCTGGCCCGTTGAACTGACGCTCCGTCCTCATCTGTAGCAGTCGGGGGGCTGCCTCACGGACGGCCAGAAGGCCGGGTCGTGGCCGGGGAAGATCTGGCCCTTCACGAGGCGCGCGAGCGTCTTGAGCCGCTTGATCGAGTGGAGGGCCTGGGTCGGGTTCCAGACCACGCCCGGGACGCGCTCCAGGTCGATATGCTCCTGCCAGTAGCAGCAGTCCCCTGCCAGGATAATCGGGCCGGACTCGGGGAGCTCCACCAGGAGCGACTGGTGCCCCGGCGTGTGACCGTCGCTCCGGAGCACCGTCACCCCGGGAACCAGCTCCAGGTCACCTTCGATGAGCCTCCAGTGGTAGCCAGGGAGGTCGAAGTTTTTCCGGTAGTACATGGAGGCGAAAAATGCGGCCGGGTGGTGGGCGTACGCGTACTCGTCCTGCTGCACGATCAGCTGAGAGCGGGGAAAGAGCGCGGCGCCCCCGGCGTGGTCGAAGTGCAGATGCGAGATCACCACCAGATCCACCGAGTCGGGATTGAGCCCGACGGACTCCAGGCGCCTGACGAGGAGATCAGCGTCGGTGAAGCGGGCCAGGGGATCGTCGCGGAGAAGGCCGGGCACCGCACGAGGGGCGAAGCCTGTGTCGAAGAGAATGGTGGCATCCGAAGTCCTGGCCAGGTAGCAGGCCACAGGGATCTGCACGCGCTCGCCTGAGCGCTCCCCGTAAAAGAGGCCGCTCCGCTCGAAGCCGATAAACCCGTTCTGGAGCGCGTAGAGGCCCTTGACCGGCACGAGGCGCATTATGGCACAGCAGGGCCCCGTATCCAACCTCGGGTTGATTCCTGCCGGAGCGTGGCAGAATTGTTCAGCTCCGGGTATACTAGGGCGACCAGCACTCTGTTCACCGGAGGAGCGCCGTGGACTTCGCCTTCACTGAGCAGCAGGAGATGATCCGAAAGGAGGTGTCGGCCCTCGCCCGCTCCTTCTCCTGGGACTACTGGCTGGAGAAGGACCGGAAAGCCGAATACCCGAAGGAGTTCATCGACGCCTTTGCCCGGAACGGCTGGCTCGGGATCAGCATTCCCGAGGAGTACGGCGGATCGGGGCTCGGCGTCACCGAGGCCTCGATCCTGCTCCACGAAATCTGCGCCTCGGGGGCGGGGACCACCGGCGCCTCCCCGATCCATTTCTATGTCTTTCCCCCGATGCCGCTGATCAAGCACGGGAGTGAGGCGCTCAAGCGAAGGACGCTTCCCAAGATCGCCACGGGCGAGACCGTCATGTCCTTCGGCGTCACCGAACCTAACGCCGGCTCTGACACCTCGCGGATCCAGACCCGCGCTGAGAAACGGGGCGATCGGTGGGTCATCAACGGACGCAAGGTCTGGAACACCAACGCTCAGCGCGCCACCAAGATCCTGCTCCTGGCCCGCACCACGCCTCGGGAGCAAACCGGGAATAGACCGTTCAAGGGGATGACGCTCTTCTTCGCCGATTTCGACCGCTCCCGCATCACGGTGCGGGAGATCGAGAAGCTGGGGCGGGCTGCCGTGGATTCCAACGAGCTGTTCATCGAAGAGTTGGAGGTGCCGGACGACGAGGTGGTGGGCCAGGTCGGTGAAGGATTCTATCACCTGCTCGACTCGCTGAATCCCGAGCGGATCCTCACAGCCATCGAGGCCGTGGGAATCGGCAGAGCTGCCCTGGACCGGGCGGTCCAGTACGGCAAGGAGCGGATCGTCTTCGATCGGCCGATCGGGAAGAACCAGGCCATCGCTCATCCCCTGGCTCAGGCTTGGGCGAAGCTGGAAACGGCTGAGCTGATCTGCTGGAAGGCCGCCTGGCTGTACGACCAGGGGCGCCCCTGCGGAGCTGAGTGCAACGCCGCCAAGCTCATGGCGGCCGAGGCCGGGTTCGAGGCCTGCGATACGGCGCTCCAGACCTTCGGTGGCTTCGGGTACGCGAAGGAGTTCTACGTGGAGCGGCTCTGGCGCGAGGTCCGCCTTTACAAGATCGCCCCGATCTCCCAAGGAATGGTGCTCAACTATCTCTCCGAGCACGTTCTGGGCTTGCCCCGCTCGTACTGATCGCTAAGGCCGCTTCCTCGGAAGGGAGACAGGTTCTCCTGAGCGTGCTCCCGGGCGCCCGAGAGAGTCGCTCAGAAGCCCCTCGCTCGGGGACGCGGAGATGACCCTGTGTCGGATTCTGCACGAGGCGAATACCATGCCCCTTGGTGACTCCGTCCGCATCCCGACCGCGTCGCCGTCAGGTCGATGAGGGAGACGGCGACTTCCTGGGGAGCGGATCCAGCCCGAAGCGGGCTCCGAGGGGCATGATGAGAGGAGGCTTCCAGTGAGCTATACGGACATCCTATACGAGGTGCGCGACCACGTGGCTCGGATTACGATCAATCGGCCAAAGCAGTACAATGCCTTCACCGGCCACACCCTGAAGGAGATGACGTTGGCCGTGGAGGCCGCCGGCGCCGACGACGAAGTCGGGGTCATCGTGCTGACCGGGGCCGGGACCAAGGCCTTCTGCGCCGGGGGGGACGTGAACTGGGAGAGGGAGGGCGGGCTCGAGCGGCAAGCGCTGGAGCCCTACCTCTTCCACGTCACGCTCTCTCGCTGCCTTAAGCCCATCATCGCCCGGGTGAACGGCTACGCGATCGGCGGCGGGAACCACATTGCCTACTTCTGTGACTTCACCATTGCCGCCGAGCACGCCATCTTCGGCCAGAACGGTCCCCGTGTCGGGAGCCCGGCCAGCGGCGCCATCGTGAGTTACCTGAGCCGCGTGGTGGGGGCCAAGCGCGCCCGCGAGATCTGGATGCTCTGCCGCCGGTATACCGCTCGCCAGGCGCTGGAGATGGGGCTCGCGAACGCGGTGGTCCCGTCCGAGACGCTCGACGAGGAGGTGGACCGTTGGTGCCAGGAGCTCCTGGCCCTCTCCCCCACCTGCCTCAAGATCCTCAAGGCATCGTTCGTGGAGGAGTTCAGTTCCCTCTTCGGGCAAGGGGACCAACTCCGCCGCTACATGACCTCCCGGGAGTTCTGGGAGGAGGAACAGCAGGAGGGAGCTCGGGCCTTCCTCGAGAAGCGCCCGCCGGACTTTTCGCGGTTTCGCCGTGGGCGATAACAGGGGCGGTTACCGCGGAGGAGAAAGCCATGAAGCTCAAGGATCGGGTGGCAGTCGTGACGGCAGCCGCTGGAGCGGGGATCGGCCAGGCGGTGGCACGGAAGTTCGCGGAAGAGGGGGCTCAGGTCGTGATCTCCGACGCCCACGCCAGGCGGGTTCAGGAGGTGGCCGCGGAGATGTCGAAGGACTACGGCCGCGAAGTGCCGGCCTACGCCGTGGACGTGACCCGGCGGGAGCAGGTGGAGGCGATGGTTGCCGGTGCCCTCGAACGATTCGGCCGGATCGACGTCCTTTTCAATAACGCCGGCATCAACAAGCTGGAACCGGTGTGGGAGATGTCCGACGAGACGTGGCATTTGGTGCTGGGCGTCTGCCTCACCGGGACCTTTTACGTGACCCGCGCCGTTCTCCCGCACATGATCAGACAGAAAAAGGGGGCGATCGTCAATATGGCGTCGGTGGCGGGGTGGATCGCCTCGGGCGACGGGCAGGCACACTACTGCGCGGCCAAGGCAGGGGTGATGGCCTTTACGCGCTCGGTGGCGGCGGAGGCGGGGAAGTTCGGGGTCCGGGCCAACGCGATCGCGCCGGGCGTCATCTACAACGAGTTCCTGAACCGGATCTATCCCGCGCGCTACTTCGAAGAGCGGAGGACTCGGGCGATCCTGGAGCGTCTAGGTGAGCCGACCGAGGTGGCGAGCCTCGCGCTCTTCCTCGCCTCGGATGACTCCGCGTACATGACCGGCGAGGCGTTCTGTATCTCCGGCGGCTCCTACGTGAGGGGCTGACCGGTCATCACCTCCGTTCGTCCCACGCGCTCTCGCTGCCCGAAGCCCATCGTGAACAGACCGTCGGCCGCAAGCCAACGGGGGCTCCGAGGCGGCGGCCCCCTTTCAGGCCCCTCAACGGGTGTTGAGACTGCTTTCCAAACGCCTATAATGGTGGCAGAATGGGAAGATAAGGGCAGATCGCCGTGACCAAGCTCCAGAGCCTGATCGAGGAGATTCCGAAGTATCAGCCGGGCGCGGACCTGGACTTGCTCACGCACGCGTTCCGCTTCTCGGAGCTTTCCCATCAGGGCCAACAGCGAGCCTCCGGAGAGCCCTATCTCTCTCACCCGCTGGAGGTGGCCAGCCTGCTGGTCAGATTCAGGATGGACGTCACCACGGTGACGGCCGGCCTGCTCCACGACGTCTTGGAGGATACCGGCACCACCAAGGAGGACCTGGTCCGGGAGTTCGGCCCGGAGATCGCGGAGCTGGTGGACGGGGTGACCAAGATCGGCAAGCTGGCGTTCGCCTCCCGAGAGGAACGGCAGGCCGAGAACTTCCGCAAGATGCTGGTCGCCATGGCCCGCGACATCCGGGTGCTGGTGGTCAAGCTGGCCGACCGGCTCCACAATATGCGCACGCTCCACTACTTGCCTCCTGCTAGGGCGCGACGGGTCGCCCAGGAAACGTTCGCGATATACGCCCCGCTGGCCCACCGGCTGGGTATGGCCCAGGTTAAGGCGGAGCTCGAGGACCTTGCCCTCAAGGTACTCCACCCCGAAGACTACGAGGATCTCCAGCGGAGGGTCGCCAAGCGGCGCCTGGAGCGAGAGGCGGAGATCAATCGGGTCATCGCCATTCTGGAGAGGAAGCTGGGGGAGGTGGGGATCGAGGCACAGATTCAGGGGCGACCCAAGCACTTCTACTCCATCTGGAAGAAGATGCACGAGCAGGGGCGTGAGTTTGACGAGATCTATGACCTGACGGCGGTCCGGGTGCTGGTCAACTCCGTGCGGGAGTGCTACGGGACGCTCGGGGTGCTCCACTCGCTCTGGAAGCCGGTGCCGGGGCGGTTCAGGGACTTCATCGCCATGCCGAAGGTCAACATGTACCAGTCGCTCCACACCACGGTCATCGGCCCCACGGGCGACCCGGTGGAGATCCAGATCCGCACGTGGGAGATGCACCGGGTGGCCGAGGAGGGGATCGCGGCGCACTGGCGCTACAAAGAGCGGAAGAGCGAGACGGACAAGTTCGATCAGACGTTCGTCTGGCTGCGCCAGCTCATGGAGTGGCAGCAGGAGATGAAGGACCCGGGGGAGTTCATGGACTCAGTCCAGTTCGACCTCTTCCCCGACGAGGTGTACGTCTTTACCCCCAAGGGCGACGTGAAGGCGCTCGCCGAGAGCTCCACGCCCGTCGACTTCGCGTACGCCGTCCACACCGAGATAGGGCACCACTGCATGGGGGCCAAGGTCAACGGCAAGCTGGTCCCCCTTCGCTACACCCTCCGGCAGGGCGACATCGTCGAGATTCTCACCTCGTCCGGCCAGCACCCGAGCCGCGACTGGCTCAAGATCGTCAAGTCCTCCCGCGCCCGCTCCAAGATCAAGCAGTGGCTCAAAGGCGAGGAGCGGGTGCGCTCATTGAGCCTGGGCCGGGAGATCTTTGAGCGGGAGGCTCGGAAGTATCGTCTCTCCTCCACGCAGCTGTTGGACTCTGAGGCTCTCCCGAAGCTCCTCGCCGACCTTGGCTTGTCCACTCCGGATGACCTCCTGGCCTCCATCGGGTACGGTAAGACTTCGGCCCAGCAGGTGCTCGGCAAGTTGGCCCCCACCGAGGTCCTCGAGACCGAGCGGGGCGCCGCCGCCGCGCGGCAGAAGGCCACCAGGCCCAGTTCGACGGGAGAAGGGGGCGTCAAGATCCGGGGCGTGGAGGATCTACTGGTCCGCTTTGCCCGCTGTTGCGGACCGGTTCCCGGAGATGCCATCGTCGGGTTCATCACGCGCGGCCGCGGCCTGACCGTCCACACGACGGACTGCCTCACCGTGACCCAGGGGATGCTGGGGCGGGAGCGGCTCGTGAGCGTAGAGTGGGAAGTGGCCGGCCCCGTGCTCCGCCCGGTGAAGATCGCCGTCTACATCGGGCGCGACCGTCCGGGGCTCTTGGCCGAGATCACCGGCGCGATCTCCACTCGCCGAGGAAACATCACCAAGGCTGAGGTCACCGTCACCGAGGACCGCAAAGGCATTAACCGGTTCGTGGTGGAGGTGGCCGACCTGACCCAGCTTCAGGAGATCATGCAGGGCATCCGCGCGGTGAGCGGCGTCATCAACGTGGAGCGCTTGCCGGGGCTCTAGCCGCGCCCACACGTTGGAGCAGCGTGACCCGAGAGGCGTTCGAGTCCCTAGTCGAGTCCGCCCTCAAGTCTCTGCCGCGTCGCTTCAAGCGGATGCTCAAGAACGTCGCTGTCGTCGTGGAAGACTGGCCTGACGCGGCCACCCTCGAGGAGATGAGGATCGAGCCTCCCGACACGCTCTACGGCCTCTACCGGGGGGTGGATCTCCCCCGGCGCGGCTCCTCCTATGCCAACACACTTCCGGACACCATCACCATCTACCAGCAGCCGATTGAGCATGACTGCGCCGACGAAAGCGAAATGGCTGAGCTAGTCCGGGAGGTGGTGGTGCATGAGATCGGCCACTACTTCGGCCTCGATGACGAGCGGATGGAGGAGCTGGAGTCGTGAGGCAGAGCGATCGGACCTGCGTTCGTTCTGCCCGTCGCTGAGGCATCTCTGAACCTCCGTTTGTGGTCTCACATTTCACAGAAACTCAAACTGCACATCAGACCCAAAATCTTTTTTGCTTGACAAGGCTTTCATTTTTTCTTAATGTTTCAGCAAATGCTGAAAGACGCGGTGCAAGTGAAACGATGCTTCACGCCAAGGAAATCCGGCGTATGGCGGCTCAACGGCTCCGGGAGATCTTTCCGAAGGCGAAGTCGTGGGAGGAAGTGGCTGACAGCCGAGTCGGAAGCCAACCGGCTGATCTCATAGTGAAATTCCAAATGGGCCAGGTCGATCATACGCTGGTGCTGGAAGTAACAGGACTCGGTCAGCCCAAGCAGATTAGAGAAGCGATTACGCGGCTGAGCGAGATTCGACGCGAGCTCCCCGGAGCTTACCCGGTTGCCGTCTCTGGCTATATCAGCCCCCAGAGCGCCGCAATCCTGCGGCAAAACGGTCTCGGCCACCTCGACCTGTCCGGAAACTGCTATCTGGCCTTGGAGAACGTCCTGATCGAGAAGGAGGGGAAACCGAACCTCCGCCCCTCTACCCACCCCCTCAAGTCGCTCTTCGCGTCCCGGGCCACCCGGGTGGCGCGCGTGCTCCTGGTCCATCCCCTTCGCAACTGGCGACTCGAGGAGCTGGCACAGGCGGCCGGCGTGAGCTTGGGGCATGCGCACAACGTGGTGAAGCGGCTGGAAGAGCTGTCATGGGCGGAGCGCGGTGAACAGCAGCGCATCCGCCTGGGCAAACCTGCCGACCTCCTGGAGGCCTGGTGCGACGCCTATACCTATCGCCAGAACGGGCTGACCACGTACTTCTCACCGGAGCGAATTACGCGAAAGCTCATGAGTGAGATCGCCCGGGTTGCTCAAGCCGATGGCAGACGCTATGCGTTCACCCTCCATTCGGGAGCGGCGCTGGTGGCTCCCAACGTCCGCTTCCCTGCCATTTACTGCTACGTGGAGGGCGACTCTGACGGCCTGGCCCGATCCCTGGGCTTCCGGCCGGGAGAGCGTGAAGGGAATCTGCACCTCCTGGCTCCGTACGACCAGGGGGTGTTCTATGACCCCCTTGAGAAAGGGGGCCTTGCGGTGGTGTGCCTGCCCCAGCTCTACGTGGACCTCTACCACTACGAGCGGCGTGGCAAGGAGCAGGCCGAATACTTGCGCCGGCAGGCTATTGGGTACTGAGCCTGAAAGGGGGTGAGACCGGGTATGGCCAAGAAGAAGAAGGCGGCGGCCAAGAAGACCACGAAAAAGAAGAAGTAGAACCTCCCGTTCACCGAGGCCTGAGGGGGATACCCGGGGGAACGTGAGACCGGGATATCCCCCTCAGGGGGGGAAGGAGGTGAGTGTTCATTATGGCGAAGAAGAAGAAGGCGGCCAAGAAAAAGAAGCGGTAACGAAGGATGCCTCTCGGTGGGGGGCCCGACCCCCCACCGAGACTGACGAAGGGGGGTGTGCCACACCCCCTCACCTCATACTCTCGCCCCCCACAGGGGACCATCCGCGCTGCAGGTCCTTCACTGCAGCGAGCCTAGACGATTTTGGTCACCTTCCCGGTTTTGAGGCAACGGGTGCAGATCCGAAGTCGCCGGGGGGTCCCCCCGATCAGGGCCCGGATCGAAACCAGGTTGGGCTGCCACCGCCGTTTGGTCACATTGTGGGCATGGCTGATTCGGTGGCCGACAGCCGGGCCCTTCCCGCAGAGATCACACCGCCGCGCCATGGAGGCTCCTTGCAAGCAGGAGGTCGTGGTTGCTGCGAATAGCGGCATCTTATACCATGCATCCTGAGCGAGGCAAATTGTTGACGCGCTCGTGCTCGACTCCGTCCGAGACGGTCCAGGGCCTCAAGATCCCGCTTCGCTACCTCAAGGGGGTGGGGCCCCAGCGGGCGGAACTGCTCTCCCGCCTGGCTCTCCTGACCGTTGAAGATGCCCTCCTCTTCATTGCTGCTCGGCACGAGGACCGAAGCCGCCTGACCCCCTTCCGTTCACTGAACACCGGCGTCTCCCAGGCGTGTTCGGGAACGATCGTTCGGGTGAGCCCGGCCCCGAGGGGGAAATCCAGGCAGCCCTTCCAGGCGCTGCTTCACGATGGCTCGGGTGACCTCGCCGCGGTCTGGTTCAACCAGCCGTACCTGGAGAAGGTGCTGAAACGGGGACAGCGGCTGATCCTTTACGGGAAGGTTACCGAGTACAGGGGCGGTCCCCTCCAGATGCACCACCCCGATTTCGAGATCGTGGAGGACGATGAGGAAGAGCCGGTTCATACCGGACGCCTGGTGCCGGTGTACCACCTCACGGAAGGGCTCGGCCAGCGGCAGCTACGCTCGCTGCTCTGGCGGGTGGTCGAGGCCTATGCCGGCGAGGCGCCCGAGACCGTGCCCGAGGCGATCCGGGCCCGACTGAAGCTCGTTCCGGTGTCGCAGGCTCTCCGGAGCATCCACTTTCCTGAAAGTCATGAGGCCCTGGAGGCTGCTCGCCGTCGCCTGGTCTTCGAGGACTTCTTCATCTTCCAGCTCGGCCTGGCGATCCGACAACACCGGGAGGGGCAGGAGCGCGGAGTCTCCATGGCGCCGCCGGGTACGCTGGTCGCCAGCCTGCGCCGGTCCCTGCCATACCCGCTAACGGCTGCCCAGGAGCGGGTATGGGAGGAGATCCGCCGGGACATGGCCCGGCCTGTCCCGATGAACCGGCTCCTCCAGGGCGATGTGGGGTCGGGGAAGACCCTGGTGGCCGTCATGGCGATGCTCGCCGCCGTTGAGGCGGGCTATCAGGCCGCACTCATGGTGCCGACCGAGATCCTGGCCGAGCAGCATTTCTTCACCCTGGCCCAGTTGCTCTCGCCGCTGGGCGTGCGCGCGACGCTCCTCACCTCCGGGGTGAGGGGAAAGGAGCGTGAGGCTCGCTTGACCGAGGTGGCGAGTGACGCCACCCCTGTGGTCGTCGGTACGCACGCGCTGATTCAGGAGGGGGTGGCGTTCCGCCGACTGGGCCTCGCCGTGGTGGACGAGCAGCATCGCTTTGGCGTGATTCAGCGCGCGAGCCTCAGGGCCAAGGGTGAGCGCCCGGACCTCCTGGTGATGACCGCCACGCCCATCCCCCGCACCCTCGCCCTCACGCTGTACGGCGACCTGAACATCTCGGTCATTGACCAGATGCCGCCCGGCCGCCAGCCTGTCGTCACGATGCTCAGGACAGAGGCCAGCCGGAGCCGGGTCTACGCCTTCCTCAGCGAGCAGATCCGGCAGGGGCGGCAGGTCTATGTGGTCTGCCCGCTGGTGGAGGAATCGGAGGCCTTGGACCTCAAAGCTGCCACCGAGATGGCCGAGCGGTTGGCTCTCGAGATCTTCCCGCGGCGCCGGGTGGGGCTCCTCCACGGCCGGATGGGGTTCGAGGAGAAGGAGGCCGTCATGGCCGCCTTCAAGAGCGGGGAGATCGAGATTCTCGTTTCGACGACCGTGATCGAGGTCGGCATCGATGTCCCGAACGCCACGGTGATGCTGGTGGAGCATGCCGAGCGGTTCGGCCTGGCCCAGCTCCACCAGCTCCGCGGGCGAGTGGGGCGCGGCCCCTGGAAGTCCTTCTGCATTTTGCTCCCGTCCGAAACGGCGAGCGCGGAGGCGCGTCGGCGGCTCCGCGCGATGGCGGAGAGCCAGGATGGTTTCCGGATCGCCGAGCAGGACCTGGAGCTCCGCGGCCCCGGCGAGTTCTTCGGCACCCGCCAGGCCGGGGTTCCTGAGTTTCGGGTTGCCGATCTGCTGAAGGACGCCCCGGTAATCGAGGAAGCCCGCCGGGAAGCTTTCGCCCTGGTGGGAGCCGACCCGCTTCTGGTGGCGCCCGCGCATCGAGAGCTTCGGGATGCCTTGCTCTCCCGGTGGAGGGGGAAGCTGGACCTCGCGAGCGTCGGCTAGGGGAGCGTCAGAATCGCGGAGCACGCATGCGGGTCATCGCCGGGGCGCTGAAGGGCCGGCGACTCCGGACACCCAGAGGGAGGCAAACCCGGCCTACCTCCGACCAGGTGCGGATCGCGTGCCTCGATACCCTCACGCCATGGCTTTGCGGTGTGCGCTTCCTCGACCTCTTCGCGGGAGCCGGGGGGGTCGGCATCGAGGCCCTCTCTCGCGGCTCCGCTGAGTGCGTGTTCGTTGAGGACAGCCGCGCCGCGGTCACCGCGCTCCGTGAGAATCTGAGAGACCTCGGCCTCGAAGCGCGGAGCCGAGTCTTGAACCTGGATGTGTTCCGCGCCCTTGATCTCCTCAAAGCGGAGCGGAGGCCGTTTTCGCTGGTCTTCCTCGACCCGCCGTACGAACGCCTCCTGGCCCAGGAGACGCTGGGGCGGCTTGCCGACGGGGTGCTCCTCGCCCCAGCCGGCGTCGTGGTCCTCCAGCATTTCACCAAACAGCCGCCTCCTGACCACCTGGGGTGCCTGACTGCCTTCAAGCGCCGGCGGTTCGGGGAAACGACCTTGCTTTTTTTCCGCGTCCGAGCGTAAGATAGGCGACGTTTGTGGAGGCGTCCGAGCCACCCGAACGGAGAGCTGCGTGGGCAAGCGAGCTGTGTATCCCGGGATGTTCGATCCGGTCCATAACGGGCACCTGGATCTGATCCAGCGCAGCCTGCGCATCTTCGATGAGCTGATCGTCGCCGTCGTGGCCAACCCCTCCAAGGCGCCCCTGTTCACCGTGAAGGAGCGACTGGAGCTGATCGATGAGGCGACGGGTGGGCTCTCGCACTTCCGCATCACCGCCTTCGACGGCCTCCTCGTCGACCTGGTGGCTCGAGAGGGCGCCGACGTCATCGTCCGGGGAGTTCGGGCCGTCTCCGACTTCGAGTACGAGTTTCAGATGGCGCTGATGAATCGGAAGCTTCGGGACAGCGTAGAAACCGTCTTCATGATGCCTCACGAGCGGTACACCTATATCTCCTCCCGTCTCATCAAGGAGGTCGCCAGCTACGGGACTTCGGTGACCGGCATGGTTCCCACCGCGGTCGAGAAGCGGCTCAAGGAGAAGTACGCCAGGAAGTAGCCTTCCGGATGTTCGCCGACCTGCCCAACCCCCTCGTGTTCTGCGGCTCTCCGGCGACCCCCGGGCAGGTGCTTACCCTGGGCGCTCGAAGTGAGCCGGCGCAGGGAGCGGCGGCGCCCGGGATCGACCACCTATCACGCCGTTCAGTGCGACTCCGGTCAGGGAACGGCAGGGCGCGCTTCACCCCGGGGTCGACTCGCATGGCCGCTGTTCGGTTACGGGACGGATGATTCCTCATCCCTCCTGGGAGGCGGCGGTCCGGCGGGCTCTCGAGGCCCGCGTGATCCTCATCGTCGGCGAGACTGACAGCGGCAAGACCTCCTTCACGACGTATCTGGCCAACAGCCTTCTCGAGCGCGGCCTCCGGGTGGGGGTGGTGGACGCGGACCTGGGCCAGTCAGACATTGGGCCCCCCACCACGGTGGGTTTGGGTGTGATCAGCCGGCCGGTGGCTCATCTCGGGGAGGCGGAGGTGCAGGGACTCCACTTTGTCGGGTCCACCTCTCCCCAGGGGCATCTCCTCTCCGCTGTCATCGGGACCAGACGGATGATGGAGAAGGCCATCGCCATGGGAATCGAGCGGGTGCTCGTGGACACCAGCGGCCTGGTCCAGGGCGAGCTAGGGCGGGCCCTCAAGCAGCACAAGATCGACCTGATCAGCCCGGACCTCCTCTTCTGCCTGCAGCGCGCGGATGAATGCGAACATATCCTCAAGCTTTACAGATTCGGGCGGCGGCCCGAAGTCCTCCGGCTGAGCCCTGGCCCAGCCGGCCGCAGGCGCTCCCAGGAGGAGCGCCGTCAGCATCGGGAGCGGGCGCTGCAGGCCTACTTCCACGGGGCTCGGACCCTCCACCTGGACCTCACGCGTGTGGTCCTGCGTCACCCCCCTCTCTACGTGGGCCAGCCGCTCCCGAGCCGCCAGCTCGAGGAGCTCTCCGGCCTCCTGGACGACATGGTCCTGTGGGCGGAGCGGCGAGGGGCGGAGCTCACCGTCGTCACTCCGGATCCGCTCAGGGATGTCCAGACCCGCCAGATCGCCAAGCGCTTCGACGACTCCCTGGTGGTCGGGTACTCTCTGGACGACTTCCAGGGTGCCCTCGCGGGGCTGGACAACGCCGAGCGTGAGACGCTGGGGCTCGCGGTCGTTCGCTCGATTGACTTCGCCAAGCAACTTCTGGTGATCGACACGGTCGTTTCCGAGGGGCCCATCGCCTTCGTCGCGATCAGCCGGCAGAAGTTCAGACCGGTCTGATCGGAAAGGACACCCGGTGAGGATCGAAGGCTCTCATGAGCTGCCGTTTCCGCGCGAGCGCGCCTGGGCCGCCCTCCTGGACCCCGAGCGGCTCGTCAGGGCCATCCCTGGCTGCGAGAGGCTGGAGGCGACGGGCCCGGACGAGTACAAGGCCACCCTGAAGATCGGAGTGGGAGCGGTGAGAGGGACCTTTCAGGGGAAGGTGCGGCTCTCAGACCAGGCGCCGCCCACGCGTTTCAAAATGGCCGTGGAGGGAAGCGGGGGCCCGGGGTTCGTGCGGGGGGAAGCGGCGATGGAACTCTCTGAGACCGACGGGGGCACGACGGTCGCCTATACCGCAGATGTGCAGGTGGGGGGCCTCATCGCGGGGGTCGGCCAGCGGATGCTCGGCGGAGTGGCCAAGATGATGCTGGACCAATTCTTCTCGCGGATGGCCCAGCAGCTCGGAGGCACCTGATGCCGCGAGGCCGCTCCGGGGCGCCGTGGCGCGACACCGGGGCGCGGAAACTCTCCCCGAGCAGGGCGGCGCCCGCGTCCCCCTACTTGGAGCCGGAGATCGAGACAGCACCCCGCTTCCCGAGGCGATCAGCTGTGGAATGCATGCGGGCGGGCTGGGCCCGGGCCGTGGTCGACCGCAAGTTCCCGCTCTCGGAGGCCCAGCACGCGGTCCAGTACCTGACTGACCGGAAGAACCGCGAGAAGATCCTCCTGATCCCTGATGGTGCGGCGTGAGCGAGTTTCTCCGCGTGGAGCGGGACGGGCAGGTGGTCACGGTCTGGATCGATCGCCAGGCCAAGATGAACACCTTGACCGTCGCTATGCGGAGCGAGCTCCCGAGGATATTTCAGGACCTCGACGCCGACGAAGCCGTCCGGGTGGTGGTGATCCGCGGCGCGGGTGGGAAGGCGTTCAGCGGGGGCGGGGACGTGGCCGAGTTCCTCTCTCTGGCCCCGGCCGACTTAGAGCAGTGGGGAGATTCGCTGAGCTGGCCGGAGCGTTGTCGGAAGCCGGTGGTGGCAGCCATTGACGGCTACACCATGGGCGCGGGTCTGGAGCTGGCCCTCGCCTGCGACTTCAGGGTGGCGACGGACCGCTCGGAGTTTGCGTTCCCGGAGATCCGGCTCGGGATGATCCCGGGAAGCGGCGGCACCCAGCGGGCGCTCCGCCTGATCGGGATGACCCGAGCCAAGCTCTTCATGATGACCGGCCAGCGGATTTCCGCGTCTGTGGCCGAACAGTGGGGGCTCATCACCCGGGCAGTGCCGCTGGCCGGGTTCGAGGCCAGCCTCGCGACCTTGACGGAGGAGTTGGCTGAGCGGGCCCCATTGGCCCTCCGGACCCTGAAGGCGGTGCTGAACAAAGGGGTCGAGGCACCGCTGGAGAGCGCGCTCGAGCTAGAGCGCAAGGCCTACGCCTGGCTCCGTTCCACCCACGACTACGTGGAGGGGGTGAAATCCTTCCTCGAGAAGCGCCCTCCGAAGTTCACCGGGCACTGACCGACCAAGGAGGCTTCGGATGCACGACAGCCATCCGCCGAGGGCGTCCGTTGGCGGTCCTATGTCCCGCGACGACACCCCGAAGGGCGCAAGGCCCAGAGGGGGTGGGGAGCTCAAGGCAGGAAGGAGTTGGTGATGGGGTTCATGGAGCTGCGCCAGTGGATCGCGCTCCTAGAGAAAGAGGGGGAGCTTCGCCGAATTTCTGCGCCCGTGGATTGGGATCGAGAGATCGGCACCGTCACCCGGAAGGTCCTTGAGAAGAAGGGGCCAGCGCTCCTCTTCGAGAACATCCGGGGGTACGAGCAGGGCCGCTGCACCCGGCTCTTCACCAGCGGGCTCGGGAGCCGAGGCCGGCTGGCCCTGGCTCTGGGGCTTCCCAAGGACGTGCCGAACCGTGAGCTGGTCCAGTACGTGATGAAAAAGAACCGCGAGACCATCCGGTCGGTCGTGGTGCGCACTGGGGCGGTGAAGGAGCACATCGTCAAAGGGTCTGATGTAGACCTCACCGAGTTCCCCGTCCCCAGGTGGCATTACCTCGAGAGCGGGCGGTACATCAACACGTTCGTCGGCATCGTCACACGCGATCCGGACACGGGGGTCCAGAACGTCGGCATCTACCGTGGAATGATCGGCAAGAGGCACACGATCCCGTCACTCCTTATCAAGGGAGGTCAGCACTGGGGCCAGCACTTCCTCAAGTACGCCAAGCGCAGCGAGCCCATGCCGGTGGCCTGTGTCATCGGCTGGGATCCGATCCTGGGCTTCATTGGCGGGAGCCCGATCCCGGCGGGGATCTGCGAGTACGATGTGATGGGGGCCTATCGGAGTGAGCCTGTCGAGCTGGTCAGGTGTGAGACCGTGGACCTAGAGGTACCGGCCGGCGCCGAAATCGCCATCGAGGGCCTCATCCACGCCGACCCGGCGACCTACGAGCTGGAGGGACCGTTCGGCGAGTTCACGGGCTACGTCTCTGACATCCCCACCCCGCGTCCGACGATCCAGGTGACCTGCGTCACCCACCGCCGCGACCCGATCTTCCGCGGGACCCTGGGAGGAACGCTCCCGGGATCGTTCAGCGAGAACAGTGTGATGTCTTCCGTCCAGCGGGCGGCGATCGCCTGGAACATCTTAACCGGGGCGGGTATCCCCGGGATCCGCGACGTCTTCATCCACCCCATCACCAACGGGACCAACATCTGCATCCAGATCCGCAAGCACTACCAGGGACAGCCGAAGCAGATCGCCGCGGCCCTCTGGGGAAGCGGCGCGGCCCAGTACCGCTACAAGAACGTCATCGTGGTCGAGGAGGACATTGACGTCTCCTCCTACGAGCAGCTGGACTGGGCCATCGCGTACCGGGTGAACGCCGGGCGAGGCGGGATCGTGGTCTTCCCGGGGATCTTCGGTTCGCCCATCGATCCCAGCACTCCCCTGGAGGAGCGCGACGTCAACCGCCTAGGCTCCGGGCTCTGGAACCGCGTGCTGGTCGACGCCACCCGGAGCTGGGAGTTCGAGCGGCGGCCCGAGTGGGGGGGCGAGCGGTTTCCCCCTACGGTGCGGCCGGCCCCAGAAGACGAAGCCCGCGTTCTTGAACGCTGGAAGGAATACGGCCTAGACGGGATCTGATCTCCGGGGGTTCCACCAGTCCTCTTGCCGCCGCAGCAAACGCCCTTGACAGGACCTTTCAGTCGACATACTGTCTACACCGCCAATGCGAAGACGACCGGGCATTGTGAGGGGTTGATGCGTGACATCATCTCTCCGTCGCTCGTAGCGCTCCTCACTCCGCAGGGCGTGCAGGAGATCTTCGAGTTGCGGATGGCGGTGGAAACCCTGGCGGTCCGCCTCCAAGCTTAGATGTGATCCGCGGCTGGATGAGGAATACATAAACACCTCGGTTCGACAATGGGCCGAATGCGGGCTTCGTCGTTGACAGAATTTAGACCTTTTCGGTAGGGTCGGGGGGGTGGGAACACCGGGCGATCATAACGCCGGTTCCGAGCGTGCGCAGCGGTCTCGCCTCCGCGGGATCTTGAGAAGACAGGGGTTAGATTTCTCGTCAGACCCGGGCGGGAGGGGCGATGCTCGTTCAACAGTTGATCAACGGCCTGCTGCTCGGGGCCTCCTACTCTCTCGTGGCCATCGGCTGCACGCTTATCTTCCCAGGCGCATGTTCGGTCGCGCCGGGATCCCCGGAAACCGGTACTGCCTCACAGTGGGGCTCAAGACCCGCGATAGCGGGGAAATGGCCGCGGCCTATCTGGACTCGATCCGCCCGGTGATGGTGCGCTGCGGCCTCCGGTTTCCGCAGCGCCACGAGCTCCCGATTGAGCTACCCCAACAGGTTGACCTCTCGGTTCCCCGCGGCTAGTCCATGAAGACCGACACGGTAACGACGGGACGCTGGATAGGACGGCCGCTC
>JBHIBG010000008.1:0-78947 GCA_046758965.1 Methylomirabilia bacterium
TGATCACCCTGTCCGCCTGGAAGAGGAGGGACGGGGGAATCGTGAGCCCGAGGGCGTTGGCGATCTTGAGATTGATGGTCAGATCGAACTTCATGGGCTGCTGCACCGGGAGGTGGGCGGGGTTGGCGCCTCTCAGAATCGTATCGACGTAGGTGGCCGCGAGCCGGAAATGGTCCTCTAGGTCCACCCCGTAGGACATGAGGCCGCCGGCCTCCACGTTCGCCCGAAGTAAGTACATGGCCGGGAGCCGGTTATTGGCCGCGAGCGCCGCGATGCGTGTTCGGTGAATGAAGGTGAGGGGGTCCGCGAACACCAGGAGCGCCTCGGCGCGCTCCCGAGTTGCAGCTTCGAAGGCGCCCTCCAATTCGCCGGGCCCTCGTACGTCCAAGATCTGGAGTCTCACCTTTAATCTCTCTGCCACCACCGGGAGCTCTTGGGCGATGATGGGCGGATGGATTGGATTACTCCGATTTACGAGGACGGCCACACGGGTGGCCTGGGGAACCACCTCCTTGAGCAACTGGAGACGTTTGCCTTCTATCTCCAGACCGGCTAAGAATGACAGCCCGGTCACGTTCCCGCCCGGTCGCGCCAGGCTGGCAACGAACCCGGACGTTACGGGATCTCCAACGGCCACCATGATGATGGGAATCGTTGCAGTCGCTCGCATCGCAGCACGGGTTGCTGCCGACGTGACCGCAACGACCGCGTCGACCTTGAGACCTACCAGCTCGGCCGCGAGATCGGGGAACCGCTCGTTCCTCCCTTGTGCCCATCGCCGCTCAATGATGAAGTTCTGCCCTTCAACCCAGCCGCGCTCGCGCAGCCCCTGCCAGAAAGACTCATGGAGCGGCAGGGGCCTGTGTGCGAGAAAGCCTATCCGCGAGGCCGTCTCTGCCTTCTGCGCCTCACCGGGCAGCGGCGCGGCGAGCAGGCCGAGGGCGAGGGTGACGATGACCCCAAATGCTTTGAGCCTCATCATGTTACCCCTCCGTGCCTCACCACACACGCGGTGGACGAAACCAAGAAGCGCGTAGCCTCCGGCGCCCTCGGATAGTCCGCGAATCCCGCGAGGCCCTCCAGGCGGGGGAAGAACCCGGTCTCCGGGTCCCACGTCGGCAGGGCGGGAAACCACGCGGGCCGCGTGAGGGAGAAGTAGGGGGTGGGGGGAATCATGGCGCCTCTGGTCAAGCTGGAGGCTTGTCCTAATCGCGAACGATTTCCAATCGAAAGCCAGCAAAATGTTTCCGCATCATCATGCGTACGACGAGCGGATAAACGAAAAACATCCCAATGAACAGTACCCCGAGAAGGGCACCAGCAAGCCAAACGGCAGGGATGCTCAACTCGCGTAATCCCATAAGGTAGGAGGGAACGGCGATGAGGACTCCCATCACAATAGTTAGCAGTAGTCCACGCCATGCAAGCAGCCACGCAACCGGTAGGCTTTCGGAATACGTCATCGCCGCTCCTCCTCTCCCGTCGAGGAAGTGAGTCAGCGCCTCTTTTGCCACGTCGTTCAGACTCCGGCCCGACTCCTCGCAGTACCGCTTGAGCCTCAGCGCCAAGAGGCTTCCTTCGAAGGCGCTGTCCATATGCGTTCTTGCATCACGACTGCTATCCTTCGCCATAGGCCGCTCCATATTTTTGGCCGTGTCAACAGCACGACGAGCCAGCGCGGATCGGCGGTATTTCCACTGCGCCATTCCATTCCTGCTCAAACTGCAGGTTAGCCCAGACGGTCCCCACCGGGGCTAGAAGGAACAGCGCCCACAGGAGCCTACTTGACCAACGGAATGCCCACATGGTGTCCTTCTGACTTCACATGAACCCGGACTACAGCAGGGAGTGCCCCTGCGGGAAACGGTGCTGCTAGGCTAGCCCCAGGGCCCGTAGGGGTCAAGCACTGCCTTGACAGCCGCCAGGCGGGGGCGTGGAGCGCGGAGATTCCGGTGATGTTCCCGCCGAAGTGGTTCTGTTTCTTACCGTATTGAGACTGGCATCACTCTCGGCGGGCGGCGAGGCTTTGGAATGAGGCAGGTGCCTTATCTCCCCGGGTCGCACGCACCGCCGAGCGCGGTCACGAGCTGCCGGGGGGGTGCAGGATTGAGCCGCGGCCGAGGTCAGGAACGGCGCTCGGACCACCAGATGGCTGCCGCAGCGCAGGTGAGCCCCAGCGCGAATCCCCCGAGGGTATCGAGGGGCCAGTGGGCGCGCAGCACCACCCGGGCGATGGCAACCAGGAGGATGGGCAGGGCCGCGAGTATCCAGATGACGGTCCTGGCCTGAGAGCTCGCGAACAGCTTCTCCAGAAAGTGGGCGGCCATCACAAAGAACGCTGTCGCGGCGGTGACGTGGCCGCTGGGGAAGCCCAGCGCCGCGGTCTCAGGTCGCGGGCGTCCCACGATCTCTTTGGCGATCCCTTCGAGGATCGGGACGCTCAGCATGACCCCGGCCCAGAGCCACCACCGTTGCCGCAGGGTGGGGGGGAGCACGAAGATCAGGAGCACGGCGGGCAGTAGGGCCAGCGGGAGGAGGAACCGCCAGTCGCCCAGCTGGTTGATCCACTCGAACGCGGCGACCACTCCTGGCGAGGTAGCGCCAACGATCCACTCGTAGAGGCCACGTTCGAGGGGAAAGATGCCCCCCGCGGAGACAGCCAGGGCCAGCGTGACGAAGACTCCGCCGCCGGCCAGGAAGAGAGCTCGCCAGCGCGTGGCCATGGGATCGGTTCAGCCCCTCATCGCGGGTGGGAAGAGCCTGGGAGGGCCGCGTTCACGCTTCGGCACCCATCAAATGTTCCTCGTGCGAGAGCAGGCGCGCAACCAGGATCAGGATGGTGAGCAGGTACATCATGCCGCCTGGCAGCCACATGATGAGCCCTCCGATCGTCTGGTCGTCCGACACCGTGAGGCCCCAGAGCCGCGGGACGCTCGCGTAGTGAGCGTAGATGATCCGGTTGCTCAGCGTGATCAAGGCAGCGAGAAAAGTGTTCTGGAGGGCCGCGCCGAGGACGTAGAAGATGCGGAAGCCGTAAGGAACAGCGCCTCGGGGCTGGGGCGCTGGATTGACCACGGGCCACCAGAAGAGGAGCCCCGTCAGGAAGAAACTCAGGTGTTCGACGTTGTGGGCGAGCTCGCTTTGAAGCGCGGCGTGGTACACGGCGGGGTGGTGCCATGCCCAGAGGTTCACCACGTAGAGGGCCCATGCGCCTGGCATCCAGGTGAGCAGACGGAGCGCAGTGTAGCCTCGGCCGCCCGGGGCCATGAAGCGTCCCGCTCGCCGCCGGACCGGCTCGGGCAGCGCCCAGAGGAAGACCGGCAGCGGATTGCCCAGGAGGAGCAGTGGCGGGGCGAACATGATCAGGAGCACATGCTGGGTCATGTGCATGAAGAACAGGAGCGCCGAGAATGTGTCCAGGGGGGAGAGGAGCGCCACGGCCACCAGGAGGAGCCCAGCGTGGTAGCTGCAGAGCCGCCCGACGAGAGCAGTGCGAGGATCTGCGCGGCACATCCGCACCCATCCCACTGTGTAGCCAGCGCCCAGCGTCGTGAGGACCAGGAGGACATCCAGCCGCAAACCCCAGGAGCCCAGGAACGCCGCCAGCTGAGCGCTCATTCCGGCTACTCATCCATCTCAGCGATCGTGCTCGGAGCCGCGTAGCTGCATCGGGTTGGGGGATACGGCGATCAGTATACACCGGCAGCGGCCCGGGACAGGCATGCCGCCGTCGCAACGGCTCTGCCGGGTATACTGTGAAGCAGCATGCCTCGGGCTATCTTCTTCGACGCCGGTAACACGCTGCTTCAGATCAACTACGGCGCCATCGTGGAGCAGCTCGGCCTTCACGGGATCCGCCTCGCGCCGGAGGCGGTGGCCCGGGCCGAGTACCGCGCCCGCGTCAGGCTGGACCCCCACCTCGCGCCCGGGGCCAGCACGGAGAGCCAGTCAGTGGCCGCGTACTACTTCCGGTACCTCGTGGAGGAGCTCGGGGTTGGCGACCCGGAGGTCATCGCAGCGATGGACCGGTGGCGCAGGAGCTACAACCTCCCGGTCGGGCCCTGGAACCAGCCGGATCCCGAGGCCGAGGCCGTGCTCCGCCGGCTCCGCGCTGAGCGCGTGGTGACCGGGGTGATTTCCAACTCGAACGGCTCGGTGCGGGCGATCCTGGAGGAGCTGGGGCTGGCGCCTTCCCTCGACTTCATCCTCGACTCCACTGTCGTCGGGGTGGAGAAGCCGGACCCCCGGATCTTCCGGCTGGCCCTGGAGGCGGCCGGGGTCAGCTCCGAGGAGGCGGTCCATATCGGGGACCTCTATTCAGTGGATGTGGTGGGTGCCCGCGCAGCCGGGCTCGAAGCCATCCTGCTGGACCCGGGCGGGGTGTGGGGGGATCGCGACTGCCCTCTGGCGCCGACACTCGGCGAGGCCGTGGCGCTGGCCCTAGGAGGGTAAGGTCACAAACGGGTAGCGGGCGAGGGCGCCGAAGACAACCCGCTTCATCTCCCGGAACTCTTCCTTGCTCCTCGCCTCGAAGCGGAGGGTGAGATACGGGTTGGTGTTGGAGGCGCGCACCAGGGCCCACCCGCCGGGGAAGAGGATCCGCGCTCCGTCGATGTCGATGGTCTCATACGTCGCCTTGAATTCCCTGACCAGCTCCTCCACGACCCGAAACTTCTCCTCGTCGGGGCAGGGGGCTTTGAGCTCAGGGGTCGCGTGGAGATGGGGGAGCGCCGCGAAATGGGCCGAGACCGGCTCCGGCATTCTCGAGGCGATCTCGATGATCTTCGCCGCGGCGAGGATCCCGTCATCCACCCCGTAGTAGTCCTCGCCGAAGAACATGTGGCCGCTCACCTCGCCTCCCAACAGGATCCTGTCCTCCCGCATCTTGCGCTTGAGGTGCGAGTGGCCGGTCTTGTACATGACCGGGACGCCTCCGTGGGCTTGGATGTCGTCGACGAGGAGCTGGGAGGACTTCACGTCGAAGAGCACCCGTTCTCCGGGGTGTCGGGCGAGGAAATCCCGGGCGAGGAGCATCAGGACGAGGTCAGCCTCGTGCCGGCGCCCTTGCTCGTCCACCAGCCCCATCCGGTCCGCGTCGCCGTCCAAGGCAATCCCGAGGTCGGCGCGCTCAGCCACGACCCGGGCCTGGAGGTCCCGCGTATTGGCCTCCATCTCGGGGTCGGGGAGATGGTGGGGGAAGCGGCCGTCCAGCTCGCAGTAGAGCTCCACCACCTCGCAGCCGAGCCGGCGAAAGAGCTCGGGCGCATAGCGGCCGGCCACGCCGTTGCCGGCATCCACCACGACCTTCAGCTGGCGGGCCGGCTTGACCCGGCTCACGATGGTGGCGAAGTAGTCCTCTCGGGGATCCTGCTCGCGAACGCTCCCGGAGCCGCTTTCGAACTCTCCGGCCTCGATCGTCGTGCGGAGGGACTGGATCTCGTCCTCGGTGAGCGGGAGCGCGCCGGCGTGGACCATCTTCACCCCGTTGTACTCGATGGGGTTGTGGCTGCCGGTGACGTTGGCTCCGCCCTCCAGCTTCCAGTGGGCGGTGGCGAAGTAGAGCACGGGAGTGGGGCTGAGCCCGATCTCCACGATGGAGACCCCGGCCGCCCGCACGCCTTCGGCGAAGCCGGCCCGAAGCTCGGCCGAGGAGAGGCGGTTGTCCTGACCGAGAGCGATGGTCCGTCCGCCTGTGCGCCGGATCAGGCTCCCGTAGGCGTGGCCGATCAGGCGGAACACCTCGGGCGTGACATCCCCTCCCACGGTGCCGCGGACATCATAGGCCCGGAAGATGTGGGGGTTGACGCGACGGCCTGCCATAGCTTCAGTGTAACCCGGCTCCCACCCGGAGCCGCTCGATCAATGCGGCCTCATCCCCGCAACAGCAGCACGCCGCGGAGGTTCGCGCCGCTCTTGAGGTCCTCGAATGCGCGATTGACTTCCTCGAGGGGGTAGGTCCGCGTCACCATCTCGTCGAGCTTGAGCTTGCCGGCCTTGTAGAGCCGCAGGAGCATCGGCATGTCCAGCTGCGGACGGGCCGAGCCGTAGCAGGAGCCGAGCACCGCCTTTTCCTGAAGCACGAGGATCAGGTGCGGAACGGCGATCTGGGCTGCCGGGGACGCGATCCCGATTACGATCACCTTCCCTCCCCGCCTCACCGCGTCGAAGGCGTGGCTGACCACCTCGGGATTGCCGATCGCCTCAAAGGCGTAGTCCGAGCCACGCCCGCCGGTGAGGGTCCGGATTTCTCTGGCGGCATCTCCGCCTTTCGCGTTGACGGTGTGGGTCGCGCCGAGCCGCCTGGCAGCCTCCAGCTTGGAGTCCACGAGGTCCACGGCGATGATGGGGTCGGCGCCGGCGATCCGAGCCCCCTGGACCACTGAGCACCCCACCCCTCCGGCCCCGAAGACCGCCACGCTGGCCCCGGGCTCGACCCTGGCTGTGTTGAACACCGCGCCGACGCCGGTGGTGACAGCGCACCCGACCAGGGCCGCTCTGTCCAGGGGGATGTCGTGGTCAACCGGGATCGCGCCGCTCTCGGGGACCACGGCGTATTCGGCCATTGAGGCGGTCTGGGTCATGTGGAAGAGCTCCTGGTCCTTCCAGCGGAGGCGTCTCGTGCCATCCAGCATGGCGCCGGCCAGGCTCATCTGGCTCGCCAGATCGCAGAGGTACGGCTCGCCCCCCCGGCAGTCGGCGCAGCCGCCGCACGCGGGACGCCAGGAGAGGACCACGTGGTCGCCTGGTTTCATGCTGGCGACGTTCGGCCCGACGGCCTCCACCACGCCAGCCCCCTCGTGGCCCAGCACGATGGGGGTGGGGAGTGGGAGGGTGCCGTCGATCACCGAGAGGTCCGAGTGGCAGACCCCGCTGGCCACGATCCTCACCAGCACTTCGTTCGTCTTGGGCGGTTCGAGCTGGACCTCATCGACCACCAGCGAACTGTTCCGTTCGCGCAGAATCGCCGCCTTCATATTGCCGGGCTCCGTTCCGATGGGGTATGGTGAAACCAGCGGCTCTACGCTAGGGCTCGCGGGGCTCCGAGTCAATCCCCCGGTGGCGAGGCTCCGATCGAGTGGACGGATGAAACAGGGAGAATCCCATGACGAAGGAGTTCGTGCTGGTCCACGGGGCTTGCCATGGCGCCTGGTGTTGGGAGGCCGTGGCCGAGAAGCTCTCGGCCCGGGGCCACCGGGTCGTGGCCATGGACCTCCCGGGCCACGGCCGCCGGGCTAGCGAGCGCGCCCGGGCCTCGCTGCAGAGCTACGCCCGCGCGGTCCTGGATGCCATGGCTCTGGAGGGGATCAGCCGTGGGATCGTCGTGGGGCACTCGATGGCCGGGTTGGTGATCCCGAAGGTGGCGGAGCTGGCTCCGGAGCGAGTGGCCCACCTGGTCTTTGTGGCTTCCGTGGTCGTGCCGCACGGTGGAAATCTCTTCGAAACCCACTTGACCCCCCCGACCTCGACGATGATGCAGGGATTGGCCCGGGGCAGAGGGAACGGCAGCTACCACTATTCGGCAGAGACGGCCTGGGCCCGGTGGATGAATGACCTGCCGCGTCATCACCCGGCTGTCCAGGCTGCTTTGCCGCGGCTCACTCCTCAACCTCTCCGCCCGTGGCTGGAGCGGCTCGACCTCAAGCGCTTCTACGCCATGACGGTTCCCCGGACATACATCCGGTGCCTCAAGGATGTGGCGGTGACGCCGGAGCAAGCCCTCGGCTATGCTCAACGGCTGGGCGTGACACCCCTTGACATGGCCGCGGCCCACGACGTGATGCTCTCGGCGCCGGAGGCGGTGGCGCGGGTTCTGGACCGCATATAGGGAGACGACCATGACCGACGACCTGAAGGCCCTGAAAGAGAGGACCCAGAAGACAGCCGAGGTGATCTTCCAGATGCTGGTGTACGGCGGCGCCCCCGTGATGGTCGACGGGCTCCGGGTGGCCAAGCGAGTGCTCCAGGAACGAGGCGAGTGGAAGGATTAATATGGAGAGCCAGGAGCGAGACCATGGATTTCTCGGACACCGATCGCGAAGAGGGGTTCCGGCGGGAGCTCCGGGAGTGGCTGGAGGTCAACCTCGCCGAGCACCGACGGCAGTTCCGACCCTCCGACGATGAGCTGACGCTCCACCCGGACAGGTCCTTCGACTCGAGCCTGGCCTGGCACAAGCGGATGCAGGCGGGGGGCTGGGTCGGGATCCACTGGCCGAAGGAGTACGGGGGGCGGGGCGCGAGCCTCCTCGAGCAGATGACCTTCACCGAGGAGCTGATCGCGGCCGGCGTCCCGCCGGGGGTCAACATGATCGGCCTCACTCTGGTGGGGCCGGCGATCATCACGCACGGCACGGAGGAGCAGCGCCGGCGCCGCCTCTCCCCCATTCTCTCCGCTGACGAGATCTGGTGCCAGGGCTTCTCCGAGCCGGGCGCGGGGAGCGACCTGGCCAACCTCTCCACGCGCGCGGTGGAGGACGGCGATCACTTCATCGTCTCCGGGCAGAAGGTCTGGATCTCGAACGCCCACCGGTCGCACTTGTGCATCCTCCTGGCGCGGACCGATCCCCAGGCGCCGAAGCACAAAGGGATCTCCTGCCTCCTCATGGAGATGAAGAGCCCTGGAATCACGATCCGCCCATTGGTCCAGATCACCGGGGACGCCGAGTTCAACGAAGTGTTCTTTGATCACGTCCGGGTGCCGAAGGCGAACCTCCTGGGGCCGAAGAACGGCGGGTGGGGGGTGGCCATCACCGTGCTCATGCACGAGCGGATGGCGATTGGCAGCACCGTGATCCTCCATCACTACATCCAACGCCTGCTGGACCTGGCCCGTCGCCAGCCGCGCCAGGGGGCTGTCGCCGCTGCTGATCCTCACCTCCGCCAGGAGCTGGCGCAGATCTATCTGGAGGGGCGGGCGCTCCGTCTCACCGGACTCCGGTACATCACCCGGCAGCTTCGCGGCGAGCCCCCTGGACCGGAGGGGTCGGTCCTGAAGCTGACGCTGACCGAGACGTACAAGAAGATGGCCGAGGCAGCCGCCCGGATCGTGGGCCCGTACCACCAGCTTTGGAAAGGGGCCGACTGGGCGCCGGAGGGAGGCCGCTGGGCGTTTCAGGCGCTCTTCGCCCACCGCTTCGGGATCGCCGGCGGCACCACCGAAATCCAGAAGAACATCATCGGCGAGCGCATCCTCGGTCTCCCGAAGGGATAGCCATGGCGCAGACTCCTCCGTGCAGGCTTCGCGAGCTGGACCTTGTCCGCGAGGAATGCCCTCACGATCCCGCGCAGGGGCTCGCGCCGGAGGACAACTCGCTCGAACACGTGGTGGGGGGAGGAGCAGTTGGATAAAGTCCTGGGAGTGGCGATCGAGGCGGCGCGCGCGGCGGGGGAGGTGGCCCTCAGGTACTACCGGGGCGGATTCGAAGTCACCATCAAACCAGACCGGAGTCCTGTGACTCAGGCGGACCGGGAGGCTGAGCAGGTCATCGTCGAAACCTTGACGGCAGCGTTCCCCGAGTATGGGTTCCTCGGCGAAGAGTTCGGCGCGCGAGGGAACAGCCAGGTCCGTTGGATCATCGACCCCATCGACGGCACGAGAAATTTTGTTCGCCGTATCCCGTTGTGGGGCGTGCTGATCGCGCTGGAGGAGCACGGAGAGGTCACGGCCGGCGTGGTGCTGAACCCCGTCACCGGCGATCTTTACACGGCGCAGAAGGGGGAGGGGGCCTTTGCCAACGGCGAGCGCCTCCGCGTTTCGGAGATTTCAGCACTGGAGAGCGGACTCCTGGTCCATGCGAGCCTCAACCTCCTTCGCCAGGGGGATCACTGGGAGGGGTTCGTCCGGCTGGTCGACGTCACCGCCAGGCAGCGCGGTTTCGGTGACTACCTGGACTATGTGCTCCTGGCTGAAGGGAAAGCGGAGATCGCGGTGGAGGTGGACCTCAAGCCGTGGGACCTGGCTCCCGTGAGGATTCTGATCGAGGAGGCGGGGGGTCGGCTCACTGATTTCGCGGGGAAACCTACGATCTACTCGGGGACGGCCCTGGCGACCAACGGCGTCCTCCACGACAGAGCGCTCGCCGTCCTCAACGGCAGGTAGCGGTGCGACGGCGCACGCTCCGATTTGATCGCGGCTCGCTGCGGCTGAACGCGCCCCGGACCGCGCGCGTCCCGGCCTATCTCACGTGGGACGAGCGCGTCCAGGCCTGGCGCACGGAGGCCGTGAACCACCCGCGGCTCCGCGAGGATTGCGCTGCCTACCGCCTGGTGCTCCGCGACGAGGCCGAGCGGTTCTTCGACTGCCCGCCCCTTCGACCCGACCTGCCACCCCTGCGGCCGGACCAGGAGGCAGCCATCGCCGTCTGGGAGCGGGCGGGCCGGCGCGGCCTCATCGTCAAGCCCACCGGCACGGGAAAGACCGAGATCGCGCTGGCCATCATCGCCCGTCATCGAGTCTCGGCCCTGATCGTTTCTCCGCTGCGCGACCTGATGTATCAGTGGCAGCGGCGGATCAGGCAGGGGCTGGGATTCGACGCCGGCGTGCTGGGCGATGGCCGGCGGGAAGTCTGGCCGATCACGGTCACGACGTACGACAGCGCCTATATCCACATGAAGGAGATCGGCAACCGTTACCGGCTCATCGTCTACGACGAGGCGCACCACCTGCCGGGGCCGACGCTGCACGAGAGCGCCCTCGACTGCCTGGCCCCCATGCGGCTCGGGCTCACGGCGACCCCGTATCGCGCCGACGGCAGCGACCGGATGCTGGCGGAGCTGATCGGGCCCGCCGTCTTCGAAGAGCGGATCTCGCAGGCCCGGGGCAAGACCCTGGCGAACTACTCGATCGTCCGCGTGCCGATCTACCTGACGGAGGAGGAGCAGGCCGAGTTCGACGACCTCTCCCGGAGGATCCGCGCCTACGTGGCGCGGCGGAGCCGCGAGGGCGGGAGCTTCGACTGGAAGGAGGACCTCGCCAAGCTCTCGCGCACCGATTCCGAGGCCAAGGAGATTCTCCGCTGCTACCGCCGGAAGCTCGCCCTCACCCACCGATCATCCGAGAAGCTCCGCGTGGTGGAGGACATCCTGCGGCTTCACCCGACCGACCAGTGCGTGATTTTCACCGCCTCCAACCGGATGGCCCTGGACGTGTCGGCGCGCTTCCTGATCCCCGCCCTGACAGCCCACTCCGACAAGCGGGAGCGGAACGCCGTGCTCGACGCCTTCGCCGATGGCAGGATGCGTGCCCTGGCCGCCTGCGAGGTGTTGAACGAGGGGTGGGATGCCCCCGCGCTCAAGGTCGGGGTGGTGCTCGGAGGCGAGAGGGGCATGCGGGAGGCTGTCCAGCGGCTCGGACGGCTCCTTCGCAGATCGGGAGATCGCTCGGCCCGCCTCTACGAGGTCGTGGTCCAGGAGACGCCTGAGGTGGCGAGGGCCCGGCGCCGCTCTCGGACCGATGCTTACCAAAGAGCTACGCGTCTACGAGTGGGACAGGCCAGCCAGCTCGATCTCTTCTGATCGGCTGGAAGACGACTGCCTGCCGCACCTCGCCCGGACCATCGCGGTCTACCGCGGGATGATCGGGGAGTCGAGAGGTCGCGTCCGGAACGCGGCCCGCGCCGCCCTCGAGGGCCTCCGGCCCGATCGGGTCGAGGCGGCCATCAAGCTCCTCGACGAGGCGGCCACTTACGACTGGCCGCGGGGCGGGCGCCAGGCCGAGCGGCGGCTCAGAGTGTTCGAGGCCGCGAGTCGCGAGCACCCTGTGCTCGAGCGGAAGCAGGCCAGGCGCCTCCTGCGCATGGCCCTCGACGCGGCGCCCGACCGACACGACGGAGTTGTCGCCCACCTCTATGCCGACTATCCCGAGTTTCACTCGCTCCGGGCGTTTCCCGCGGATTACTCGGCCCAGGCGCTCCGGGCGGACTATGACCTGGCCCAGGCCCAGGCCCTTCTGTATTCCGCCACGGAGGTCGCGGTCGACGCGCGGGCTGACTTCAAGCACATCGTGCGGTATGCGCGGCTCTCCCGCCTGCTGCACCGGATCCAACGCCGGCGGGAGGGCAGCTACCGGATCATCTTCGACGGACCCAACTCCGTGCTGCGGCACACCCATGCCTACGGCGTCGATTTCGCCAAGTTCCTGGCCGCTCTCGTCCAGGCGCGGGGCTGGCGGATGACGGCCGAGATCGTGCTCCGGAAGGGGTGGCGGCCGTTCACATTTACCCTCTCGGCGGCTGACGGCTTGCGCTCGCGAGTCCCTGCCCCCGTGCTGTTCGATTCCGCGCTGGAGGAGACGTTCGCCCGCAAGTTCGGTGCGGAGCGCGGCGGGTGGCGACTGGGGCGTGAGGCCGCCATCCTCGAGGCGGGGGAGGCCCTCCTCATCCCCGATTTCGTCTTTACCCACGAGGATGGCACCGAAGTGGCGCTGGAGATCGTGGGCTACTGGACTCCAGAGTACCTGAAGGAGAAACTTGGGAAGCTCGCCGAGGTCAAGCGCGTAGCCCTCATCGTCGCGGTCAGGAAGTCGCTTGCCCTCCAGGTGGGGACCCTGCCGGCCGCCGTCCTGCCGTACACGACCGGCATCCTGCTGCGCGATCTCATGCCCCGGCTCGAGGCGTTCAGAGATCGCCAGCCATAGGCCGAAGCCTCAAACTCAATCTGGCCAGTTTCGCCCAATAGCAACAGCTACCACTTGCCGTTGAGCCAGGCCCGGTAGGCGTCGAACCATTCCGCGCCGACCGGTGGGCGGGCAGCCCATTCGAGGGCAGTTGCGTTGACCCGGTACGTCCGCCCCTTCCGCCTGCAGATGGCCATGATGCCCTGTGGCGTCCCATCCCAGTCGAAGCCACGAACCTCGACTTCCTCTCCGACGACGAGCGCCCTGAACGGGCAGGCGACGTGATCCTCAAACATCACCAAGAATCCCTGGTGCTGCTCGTCCGCCGTATAGCAGTCTACGACGGCTTCTTCGATCAATTTACGGAATCGCCGACTGGTCACCTTGCGTTTCCTGTGACTAGCCATCTCTCATTTTTCTCCGAGCCCGCAGAGTCCGCTCTAAGTTTTTCCCAGATGAGCCGCTTCTTCGCGTACGCCTGCCTGAGGTGGCGCAGGAGATCCGCCCACAACCTCGGCTCGTCCAGCAACTGGGAGAGCTCGGCCACGATCGCACCGTAATGGGCGGCCGGCGTGGCTCGAGAGGGCTTGCCGGAGTTGAGGTGCAGATCCACGAGCTGCCGGTACATGCCACCGGCCAAGCGCGCATACTCCGCTCGACTCAAGGTCCCAGGCTTCTGGAGGATCAGGCGGAGCCAGTCGTACGGTTTCTCTTTGTCCCGCTTCAGCCTGCTCTGAAGTTCCCTGAGCTTTTTGAATCGGGCGAGGTCCACTCCTTCCGACAGTCTGGCGACGGCGTATTTGGCGACGAGCTTGATCTCGTCGAAACCCATCCGACCGCGCCGCCTGGCGATCCCATCCAGGACCTCGCGCTCTCTGCCTTCGGCCAGGAGGAGCCGCGTTCTCAGGTCCGGCGGATGCCAGAGGCTTCGCTGCGGCGATGCCGAGGCCCGCAGCAGTCTCTCGAACACCGCGCCCCAGTTGGAGAGGTCCTCTGACCGCCGCTTCAGCGCGGCGAATTCGGCGGCGCCGGGCGCTTCCAGAAAGTGCGCGATCCGGGCCTCCTGGGCGGCGGAGCGATCCCCGCGGGCCTCGCGGGCCTTGATGAGGGCCTTCGCAAACTCCCCGGAGTGGCCGAACTGCTTCGCCCCCATCTGAGCCAGCCGCGCCACGCTGTCCCACTCCTTTTTTTGCTCATAGTGGGCGAGGACCTCCTTCAGATAGACGGCGTTCCGGGAAGCGAACCGCTCTTTCAGCGAGAGGACCTCGATCTGATTCCTCCGGACCCTGGCCAGAGCGATCAGGCCCTCCACCTCGTCGGGAGAGCCCAGCCGATCTGTCTTGAGCCCTGTCTCCATCGCTGGTAACAGGCGCGCCTTGAGCCGCTCTCTCCCCTCCGCGTCCAGGGCCCTAGCCAGTCCCATGAAGCCGCCGGCATATCGATGCTTCTTTGCGACCGGGAGGATTTCCGTGATGACCTCGTCCACGCTTCGGCTGGAGCGGGAGGCCAGAAGGCTTCGGGTGTAGGCTTCAATCACCTTACCGAAGTCCAGGGGGATCGAATCCTCGGGCGCGCCGTGGTTGCCGAGAATATCGGTGGTCTGCCCGGCCTCCCTGAGAAGCTCCAGGAGCATCCGGTAGGCCTTGGCCGCCTCCGTGTGTCGGTCCGATCGGGTCAGTTCTAACGCCCCTTTCATCAGATCGCTGAAGAGCGCGATCCACTCCTCGAACTCCTCTCCATCGTCGCTCAAGTCGTATTCGTCGTACCACCCGCGATCGTCCTCCCAGGAGACAAAGGCTCCCGAACGCGATTGGGCGCAGAACGCCTCGATTTCATTGAGCAGCGCGGCCGGCCGGGATGCCGAAGCGGACTGGCCTTTCGGTCTCTCCGGCAGATGGCGCCGAGCCCACCGCTTCTGCTGGTGATACGGCAGGGTCGAGATCTGCTCGGCCAGGAGCTCGACGAGCTTTCCCTCGCCGAGGCGGAGCAGATCGTTGCGCTGAATGGTCCCCGACTGAGTGGCCGGCTTTCTTCGCGGCATCACGTGCCCCCTCCAGAGGTTTACGAGCTCTGCCGGTGTCGGTGGGTTACCTCATGCCGAACCGGTTTCGGCAAAACGGGCAGCGGCGCGGAGGCTGAAAGCCCATCTTACGAGAGTGCTTCTGCTCCCCGACCTCGAAGAGAAACGACCGCCCGCAGACAGTACAACGCTGGCGAATTGGCTCCAGAGGCGCCTCTGGTGGACGCTCCTGAACGCCGAAGCGACCGCGCCAGGCGAGGAAAAGGCTCTCGGGGTCCCGCTGGAAGAGGATCCGCAGGGGTGAGCCGAGAAAGTGGATCGGGTCGAAGCGAAAATCAGGCAGGTTGGCGAGGAACGGCGTCCGCCCGCAGTCGATGGCGTCACATCGAGCCTTGAGCGTTGGACAGTCCCGACGGTGGCAGAGCCGTCCCAGGTAGACGGGGCCCGATCCAAAGACGAAGACCTCCCAGGCGTGGGTGGTCGAGCTGATCTGACGAGCCGCCTTCGCCAGCGCGACAAGGTCCTCAAGGTCTTGAAGGGCCAGCGCCAAGTCCAGGTCTCCAGGCCACGGATCGCCGGCGGCGAGGGAGCCCGTCAGCGCAACCTCACGCACCGAGGAAAACTGTCGTATCTTGTTGGCGAAGGTCTCCGCGGCCTCGGTGAAGAGATCCGCCCTTCCGTGTTCCACCTCTCTCCTCATCGCGACCGCATACGAGATCAGATTGGCAAGCTAACCAGCCGTATCGTCGCGGAAGAGGGCTTGGCCCTGATGAGCAACCCCTATTCCTCTGTGAAATAGTCTGTGTCTATCTTCTTCAGCTCGTAGGTTGCGATCGTCGAGACGCCCAAATTGTGATCAATCATCAGCTCGGCCAGTTTCTGGCCATCTATAAGTACGACCTTGCTCTCGATGCTCGCGGCATAATCAACGGCATCCTTGCTGAACGACGACGTAGTGATGAAGATCCCCTTTCTAGCCCGTTGTCCCTGCAGGGCCCCAACAAACTTTTGGATTTCCGGCCTTCCTACGGTGTTGGTCCAACGCTTTGCCTGAATGTAGATGATATCTAGACCGAGCTTGTCCTCTTTGATGATTCCATCGATCCCCTCGTCTCCGGTTCGGCCGATGGCCTGGCCCGCGTCTAAGCGAGAACCGCCGTACCCTATTTTGACCAGTAGCTCGACCACAAGCTTTTCGAAGAACGTCGCTGGCCAAGTCATGATCTGTTTTAGAAGTTCGCGCGATAGCTCTTCCCTCGTACGCTGGTACGCAAACTCTAGCTGCTCTTCCGGCGTTTCCGCCACTTGGCCCCCAATTGAGGCTAGCTGGCCTTCCTTTTCTTCCTTCCTGGACTGGAACTCCAGGAACTCGGGAAACTGGCTCAGGAATTTATCGTCAATTCGGGCAGGATTCTGTGCAAGGACCTGGAGGCCTCTTTCTGTGATCCGGAAGAAACCGCGGCGTGTGCTTTCCAGGAGGCCCGCCTTTTTCATATATGTCCGTGCCCACCCTACGCGATTGTCAAACGTCGGCTGCCGCCCACTCGGCAGTAAATGTTTTCGGTTCTCCTCGGCCAGACCGAATTCGTTGGCCAGGTGGTCTATGGCGTTCCGAAGTGAGGCCTCCTGCGTGTCGGCGGCATATCGCAGAAGTGGAAGCATGATCGTTTGGTAGTCAGGTACTGCCATCGCTCCAGACCCTACAGACCGTGCTTTCATTGACGGTTACGCGAACAGGTCGTATGCGAACTGAGGTGCGCAGCAGCCAGACTTGGTCGGGCGTATCGGAACTCGATTTCATGTTTTGAGGGGCGAGTATGCAGGCCTACGTGGCAGCCGTCCTGACTGGTCGGGGCTCTGGAATGGAGTCACCCCGGTCCAGCAGCACCCCAATAAGGCTCCGCCGAGCCTCCTTGAGCTCCGCCAGCGCCTCCTCTGGGAAAGCGCCGGTGCCGAGCGGACCAGACACCGCGCCAAATTCCGGATGCCGCGCTACATAGTAGATCGAGCCGTCCGCTCGGACGTCCCGTTCGATTTGAACCTCCCACGGAAGAGAGTCGTAGTAGTTGACGTCCTTCATGCCTCATGCCCTCCTTGCGAAATCATGTTCCTTCGCCGCAGCAGCTCATCGATAAGTCGTACGGCTGTTCGAGCATACGCTGGGTCGAGCTCGTCATGCCTGGGAACTGTCGTATTCAAATCTGGATGATCGGGATGCCGAACTACGATATGTCGCGCTCCTTCGATTACTTCGAAGCCATAGGCACGATAGAGGCGCCGAAAATCGTCTTGGCCCCACCCGAAGCGCGTTTGTAGGCCGAAGCCTCAATCTCAATCTGGCCAGTTTCGGGTAACGCGCGACATCGGCTCGGAGGTGGCGGGTTGGCGAAGTGCCGAAGGCATCTTGGCGGAGACCGAAGGCCGGAGGCGCGAACACGTTGTTAGGCATGGTCCCGCCGTGGCGCTTGGTGACCGCTGGCCCGCACATGCCGCCGGACCCACTCAACCATGGCGTCCCGCCCAACGCTCCCGTCCGCAAGTTGGAGCATCAGGCGTTCCTGGGTTTCCGTAGACGCGTCGAGCTCGTAGCCATTGAGCACGAGAAAGACTTCCATCGCCGCATGGCCAACGCGCTTATTGCCGTCGACAAAGGGGTGGTTACGGATCAGGAAAAAACAAAGGGCAGCAACCTTGGCAGGCAGATCTGGGTAGAGTTCCTCGCCACCAAAGCTCATGCGCGGTTGAGCAATGGCGGACTCCAGCGCCCCGGTGTCGCGCAGGCCGCTGGCACCACCCCAACGCTCTAGGACACGACGATGCAGCTCGAGCACCTCGGCGACGCTGAGATACCGGGTCACGCCAAGCGGCGATACAGTTCAGCGTTCTTCTCCAAGACGCGCTGAGCGGCTGCGTGGAACGCCTCATCGGGCTGGCTGATGAGATCCCTGACACCGAGCCGTACCAGCTGCGCCACCGTGAGGCCAACTTGCCCGCCCAGTTCCTCGAGTCGCCGCACCTCTTCATCCGAAAGATTCACCGTGACATCCGGCATGATCAGCCCCCTCCTTATAGGCTCTACTTCAAATAGGCTATCACCTTTCCGGGAATGGTGCATAACGCCTCTAGCACTGTTCCAAGTTAATGGACGAATGACTCCCGAACGCCTTCCGCCGAATATGATGTCTCGACCATGCGCAACAGATAGCTCGAAATAGTTGGGACGGCACTGATTAGGAGAAAGCGGCTCCGGAACGGATCCTGCTGCGAGATATCACGCGCCGCCTCACGGCGTTGAGAAGGCTCCGTGAGGTTAGAGCACCCAGAGCAGCGGACGGGCGCTCAGGCTTTCCGGCTTCCAGAAGCCCGTTTCCTGGAGCCACCTCCGCGCCTCATCAGGATCGGCGGTCCGGAAGAGGCCAAGCGTCTGCCCGCCCTCGAAGAAGCCTCCGAAGGCGAGACGTCCCGCTCCCCGGAGCTCGATCAGCGCGAAGGTTGCCATCTCCGGCTCGGCGGCGACGCCTTCCGCCAGGGTGGCGGTACGGGAGCCGTCGGTGACCACCGGCGGTGAACCCCAAGGCTCCACGACCTGGCCGAAGCTTCGAAGGCGGTAGCCGGTCCAGACACCGTGGGCGTAGTACGGATCCTCCTCGAGGAGGGGCGTGATCTGATCGGGCTGACGCACCCGGTAGAAGAGCTCTGCCGTCTGCCCATCCGGCGCCGGTCCACCGCCTATCACGAGCCCACGGGCCCTGAGCTCCAGAAGCCGCTCCAGGTGAGCCTGGCGGTGCGGGGCGCGGCGCTGCTGGTAGTCGGGGGCCGCGCTGATCATGGCGTGGTAGACGGTCATGGGGATGGATTATAGCAGGGTGCAAGGCGGGCGGCGTTCTCGGCGCCAAGGAGGCGTGGTACCCTAGGAGAGACACGGAGGGTTCCGATACTCACTGACATCCTGCCTCGGGAGTTGGAGGCGGCCTACCGAGCCGGCCGCCTCAACGCGGAGCACCTCGACCTTTACCGGAGCTTCGCCGCTCGCTATCCCTTTCCCCTGGACCAGTTCCAGGTCACTGCGGTGCGCGCCATCCTGGAAGCGGACTCGGTGATCGTGTCAGCGCCCACGGGAGCTGGCAAGACCCTGATCGCCGAGTTCGCCATCTTCCAGGCGCTGGCCCGTCGGCAGCGGATCGCCTACACCACGCCGCTCAAGGCGCTCTCAAACCAGAAGTACGCTGACTTCTGCCGCCAGTTCGGCGCGGCGGAGGTGGGGATTCTGACGGGCGATGTCAAGGTGAACCCGCGGGCTCCTGTTCTCGTGATGACCACCGAGATCCTCCGGAACATGTTCTACACGGGTGGCGTCGAGGGCTTGGGATACGTCGTGCTGGACGAGTGCCACTACATCGGGAACGAGGGGCGCGGGACGGTCTGGGAAGAGATCATCGTCAGCGCCCCCAAGGAGGTGGCGCTCGTCGCGCTGTCGGCCACCGTCGCCAACATCGGCGAGATCGCGGAGTGGATCTCTCTGGTCCACCGGCCCATCGTTGTTGTCACCAACCTCGACCGGCCGGTGCCGCTCAGCTACCTGGTCGCCGACCTCTCCGGAGAGCTCCATGCGATGGAGGCGGTGCGGCAGGGGACGGTGAGGCTCGATGGGGAGGGAGGCGCCATTCGGCGGCAAGGCCGGGCCCGAGGCCGCTGGCACGCGCGGCCGGTGGCGGACCCCACTGAAGTGATCGCCGGCCTGGAGGAACGAGGCTGGCTTCCCGCCCTCTACTTCATCTTCAGCCGCGCGGGGTGCGAGCGGGCCTTGGATGAGTACCTGGCCGAGGGGAAGCCGTTGCTTGCCCGCCCGCAGCGGAAGGAAGTCGACGCCACCATTCGCGAGGCGATTCAGGAGAGCCCGGGGATGGTCGAGTCCTCCCTGAACCAGACGATCTTCCAGGCTCTCGGGATGGGAGTGGGGCTCCACCACGCGGGCGTCCTCCCGAGCGTGAAGCGGCTGGTGGAGCGTCTCTTCGAACGCGGCCTCTGCCGCGTGGTCTTTGCCACGGAGACCATGAGTCTCGGCATTCACATGCCCGCCAAGACCGTCGTCCTCCAGGGCCTGAGCAAGCGCACGGACCGGGGCTTCCGGCGCCTCACCCATAACGAGCTGACCCAGATGGCCGGCCGCGCGGGGCGTCGGGGGATTGACACGGAAGGGAAGTGCATCGTCGCCCTGGACCGCCGGGATAGCCTCGAGGAGGCGCTCTGGACGGTCGACGGACCTTCCGAGCCGGTCGAGAGCCAGTTCCGCCTGGGCTACGGCTCGGTGACGCTCCTGCTCGCGACGACAAGCGACCCGGCGACGATCCGCCGCGTGGTGGAATCCTCCTTCGGCCAGCATCAGAATCTCAAGCGGATCCGCGAACTCGAGTCGGAGACGAGCCAGACCGAGGCGGCCCTGGCCGCGGTGCGCGCCTATGAGGCCCCGTGCGGTGACTTCTCCCGGATCGGGCGCTACCGCCAGCTCCGCCAGGAGGTGGAGGCCCGACGGCGGCTTCAGGGTGGGGGCACCAGACGGCGCCAGGTCGCGCTCGCCCAGGCTGAGCCGGGGCGGCTGGTCCTGGTCCGCCGACGCGGCGGTGGGGGCCTGGCGGCCATCGTTTCCATCCACTCGAGAAGGGGTCACCGCGTCCTGGCGGACGCGCTCCTCCCCCACGGCTCGCTGGTCCGGATCAAGCCGGCGAACGTGAAGAAGATCTTCTGGGCCACTTCGCCTCTCGCGCTCCCCCGGGACTGGCGCCAGCGCCAGAGCGGGATCCTGGCGGAGCTGAGGAAGCTGTCTCTCTCCGACCTCCTCCAGCGGGAGGAAGGCCACGGGCCTGAGGCGAAGCTCGCCGCCATCGAGTGCCACCGCTGCCCGTGGGGGGCCCAGTCCCGGTGCGATCAGGCCTGGAAGGAGATCGAAAAGCTCGACACCAGGCTCGGCCAGCGGACCGAGATCCTCGAGGCGTTGAGGAACGCCTACTGGCAGGAGTTCTGTCGCGTCGTGGAGGTGCTCGAGCGCTTTGACGCGGTGAAGGCCGGGGCTCTCCTGGCCAAGGGGCGGCTCATCGCCTCCCTGCGCCACGACAACGAGCTCCTCGTGGCCGAAACGGTCCGGCGGGGGCTTCTCGCCGGCGCCAGCTTGGCCGAAGCCGCGGCCCTCTGCTCCTGCCTGATCGAGGAGGCGCGCTCCGGCGACGGCGCCGTTGTCCGGCGCTTCCTGAAACAGCGCTCCCGGCTCCGGAAGACGCTCCGCCAGCTCGAGACGGTTGGCGAGATTGTCCTGGAGGCCCAGCGCCAGCATCACCTGGGGCTTCCGTGCTCAGTTCAGCCCGGCTTCATGCCGGCGGTCTACCGCTGGGCGTCGGGGGACGACGACTGGGCCGGGATCGTCGAAAACGACTTCGGTGGCCACGAGGGCGACCTGATCCGGGCCATGCGCCGGCTGATCGACCTGCTCCGCCAGCTTGCAGAGGCCCCTGAGGTGCTATCGCCACTCGGGACGCTTCTCGGCCAGGCCGCCCGGGCCATTGACCGCGGGGTCGTCCTCGAGTCCGCCCTGATCTAACTCCGCGCGACCAGCCAGGTGGTAGACTGGCTCTCCGTTGAGGGGTGGTCCTCGCGGCGAGCGCGATCTGAGAGAATGGATGGGGAAATGCACGGGAGGAGAAGGCCATGCCTGAGGAGAAGGTGATCGCTAGCTGGCGGTATCAGAAAGGGGTGCTGGATCCCAAGAGCGCCTCCCTCTGCTACCTCGCGGCGAACCTCGCTGCGGGAAACACCAACTGAGCGAAGCGCGACCTGGCAGGTGCCAGGGCCGCCGGCGCCTCCGAGGAGGAGATCCGGGAAGCCATCAGCTTCGCCATCCGGGCCAATGCCGCAAAGGCGCACAACGACATCCTGAAGGTCTGGGATGGCGAGCGATAGGGGGGATGCATGGCAGAGATCAACCTCACCGCAGCATTTTCCACCGTCCCGGCGGCAGAGGGTGAAGCGCTCAAGCAGATGCTGGTAGACACCATCGAGCAGTTGGCCCAGGAGGAGCGCAAGTTCAGCAGAGCCAAGGTCGTCTTCACCGAATCGGACGAGCGGTGCGGGCTCACCGCGGAGCTTGACGGCGTCAAGAAGGAGGGGATCCCTCTCCAGCTCGACCTGGACCTCATGGAAGATGCCAAGACCAACTCTGGGGCCCGTGCCCAGCTCAAAGAAGAGATCCGGCTCTACTTCCGGCGAGTCCAGGGCGAGGCTCAGTGAGAACCATGACGGGAGAGGACGGGCTCCTGCTCTACGTCTACCGGGGCCTCCTGTTCAAGGTGGCCGAGGGGGTGCAGGTGCCCAAGGCTGGCTCGCTCCACTTCTGTCGCCACCTGGAATTCCATCCCGGGGAGGGCGTGCTGGAGTTGGGAACCGGCGTGGGCGTCGCCGCGGTCCTTGCCGCCAAGGCCGGGTGTCAGGTGGTCGCCACCGATATCGTTCCCCAGGCCGTTCGGTGCGCCCGGGAAAACGCGCTGCTGAACGGGGTCGGCGAGCGCGTGGAAGTCCTGCTCGGCGACTGCTATGACGCGGTGAGGGGGAAGAGCTTCGACCTCATCTGCAGCAATCCGCCCCAGATGCCAACCCCTGCCGGGCGGGATCGGGATGACTCCGTCGCCGCCGCGGACAATGGTGGAGTGGATGGCTGGGAGGTCCTGGACCGGGTCATTCAGGGCGCCCGGGCCCATCTGAACCCCGGCGGGCGGCTCGTCTTCACGATCTTCGCGTTCCTGGGACAGAAGGCGGCCTGCTCGAAGCTCGAGGCCGTAGGACTCAAGCCGAGCATTATCGCCGGCGAGGTGCAGGTCTTCCCGCGCATCGGCTACGAGCGGCTGGACCACATCCGGAGCCTGGACCGGGAGGGTGTGCTCCCGAAGACCGGCCTCCCCAAGACGGTCGAGCGCCTCGTGATCCAGGGCGACAACGCGTCGTGAAGCTCCTGATCGTCAACGCCGACGACTTCGGATTGACGGACGGAGTGAGTCGGGGGATTCTGGAGGCACATCGGAGGGGCGTCGTCACCAGCACCTCGCTGCTCGTGAATCGGCCTCTGGATGTGGTGCTCCTGGCCCAGCTCAAGGCGTCCCGGCTCGGCGTGGGCCTTCATGTCAACCTCACTCTTGGTGCGCCGCTGTCGCGCCCGTCCACGGTGCCCTCGCTGGTGGGCTCCGAAGGGAAGTTCATCCGCGACGCCGGGCAGGTCGCGGCGCGGTCCAGACCGGACGAGATCGAAACCGAGCTCAGGGCTCAGCTGACCGCCTTCATGACCCTCATGGGGCGTCTGCCCACCCACCTCGACAGCCACCACCACGTGGGCCGGCACTCCCCGATCCGGGAGATCGTCCTCGGGGTGGGCAAGGAGCTCCGGGTTCCGATGCGAAGCCAGGATGAGGAAGTCCGACGCGCGGTGCGGGCGGCGGGGCTCAGGACGCCGGACCATTTCTTCGGGGAGTCCGGTCCCGACCCCTACTGGGCCACGGAGCGGACGCTCGCTCACCTCGCGGCGCTGCCCGACGGAGTCTCCGAGTTCATGACTCATCCCGGGTTCTATGATCAGGACCTCGCGTACAGCCGCTACGGCAAACAGCGCGAGGTGGAGCTCCAAGGGCTCACGGATCCCGCGGTCCGTCAGGCTGTCGAGCGCCACGGGGTCCGGCTCTGCCACTTCGGGGAGCTCGGGTGAGCCGCGAGGCGATCGTCAGCGTAGATGTCGGCGGCACCCTGATTGCCGGCGGTCTCGTGAGCCCTGAGGGGACGGTCTTGACCGAGGCCCAGGCCGGGACGCATGAGCGCGGGCCCGGGACTGCCCTGGTCACCCTCGAAGCGCTCCTGGATTCGCTGCTCTCGGCGGCGCCGCGGGAGGGCCTTCGCTTGCAGGGGATGGGCGTGGGGGTGCCCGGGGCCGTGGACGCCGACGAGGGGGTCGTGGGCGAGGATATCCAGAATGTCCCCGAACTGGCCTACGTGGCCCTCGCCGAGAGGCTCGAGGAACGCTTTGGCCTTGCCGCCTTCGTTGACAATGACGTGAACGCCCAGGCACTCGGCGAGTGGCGGTTCGGAGCCGCGCGCGAAAGTAGGTCGCTGGTGCTCCTCTCCGTCGGCACCGGGGTCGGCGGAGGAATCGTCCTGGATGGCAGACTGGTGCGGGGTGCGGCGGGCTACGGCGGCGAACTGGGCCACATTCCCGTGAAGTTCGACGGCCGTCCGTGCTTCTGCGGGGGGCAGGGCTGTCTCAAGGCCTACGTGGCCGGCCCGGACATCGCCGTCAACGCTCAGGAACGGCTGAAAAACGTGGCGGACTCTCGGTTGCTCGGGCTGGCCGGCGGCGACGCCCAAGCGGTCACGGCGGCCCATGTCTTCAGGGCCGCCGAGGCCGGGGATGCGCTGGCAGTCGCTCTGGTCGAGGAGGTCTGCCAGGCGCTGGGCGCGGGGCTCGGCGCCATCATCAACGGCCTCAACCCTGAGGTGCTGCTGGTCACGGGTGGGGTGGCGGAATCGCTCAAGCCCCTGGAGACCACGATTCGCCACTGGACGGAGCACTACACCTTTGCTCGCGCCCTCGGAGCCACCCGGCTCGAGGTGCTCTCCCTGGACAAGCGCGTGGCGCTCCGGGGAGGTGTTGCGCTCTTTCTGTACGAGATTGAGCGCCGGGCCAGAGCATGAGCAGAGTCAGTGGGACCATCGTTGCCGGAGGCCGCTCGTGACCGATCTCGAGCAGGATCTGCGCCGTGTCGTCGAAGGGGAGGTGCGCTTCGACAAGATGACGCGCCTCCTTTACTCTACGGACGCCAGCATCTACCAGGTGGAGCCCGTGGGAGTGGTGCTCCCACGCGATACCGGCGATGTCCAAGCGGTCGTCGAGATCGCCAACCGCCACGGCGCGCCGATCTTGCCCCGGGGCGGAGGCACCTCGCTGGCGGGGCAGGCCGTGAACCGGGCCATCGTGCTGGACTTCTCCCCTCACATGAGCCGGGTGCTGGAGGTGAGCGCTGAGGAGGGGTGGTGCCGGGTCGAGCCGGGTGTGGTGCAGGATGAGCTGAACGCTCATCTCAAGCCGTTGGGGTTGCTCTTCGGTCCGGACACCTCCACCTCGAACCGCGCGACCCTGGGGGGGATGATCGGCAACAACTCCGCCGGCGCCCACTCCATCGCCTATGGGCTCACGGTTCACCACGTCCTCGAGCTGACCGTGCTCCTGGCTGACGGAAGCAAAGTGGTGCTCAAGGACCTGGCGCCCGAGGCCCTCCAGGCCAAATGCCGCGGCGACGGCCTCGAAGGGCAGATCTACCGGGAGGTCGTCCGTCTGGTGGGAGAGCACCGGGAGGAGATCCTGGCCCGGTATCCGAAGATCATGCGTCGCGTCTCCGGCTACAACCTGAACGAGTTCGTCGCGGCCCGGCCGTTCAACCTGGCACGCCTGGTCGTCGGCTCCGAGGGGACCCTGGCCACGGTCGTCGAGGCCAAGGTGCGGGTGGTCCCGCACCCGAAACACACCGCGCTCGATGTGATCCACTATGCTGGCCTCCAGGAGGCGCTCGAGTCCTCCGAGGCGATCCTCGAGACCGGGCCCTACGCCATGGAGGTGAGCGACAAGCTGATCCTGGACCTGGCCCGGGGCAATCTCGAGCAGTCCCAGCGCATGGGCTTCGTTCAGGGTGACCCGGCGGCGATCATGATCGTCGAGTATGCCGGGGAGAGCGCGAGCGAGGTGCGCGCCAAGGTCGAGGCCCTGGAGCAGCGGCGCGCCCGGGCGCGGTTCGGCTACGCCGCCCACATCGCCTATGACGCCGCCGAGCAGCAGTCGATCTGGAAGCTCCGGAAGGCCGGACTCGGCCTGCTTCTGGGAATGAAAGGGGAGAAGAAGCCGATCGCGTTCGTCGAAGACACCGCTGTGGATCCAGCCAGGCTGGCCGCCTTCGTCCCCCGCTTCAGCGGGATCCTGGCCAAGCACGGGGCCCGGGCTGGGTACTACGGTCACTGCTCGGTCGGCTGCCTCCACATCCGGCCTCTGATCAACCTCAAGGAGGAGCGGGGCGTCCGTCAGATGGAGGCTATCGCCCGTGAGGTCGCTGAGCTGGTGCTGGAGTTCGGCGGCGCGCTCTCCGGGGAGCACGGCGACGGGCGGGCTCGGAGCCCCTTCAACGAGCGGCTCTTCGGCCCTCGCCTCTACGATGCCTTCCGCCAGGTCAAGCGCGCCTGGGATCCGAAAAGCGTAATGAACCCCGGCAACATCGTGGACGCGCCTGGGATGGCGGATGACCTCCGCTACGGCCCGGCCTACGGCGCCTGGGAGCCCCGGACGCTCCTGGACTTCTCGGGGCAGGGCGGCTTTGCCGCCGCTGTGGAGATGTGCAACGGGATCGGCGTCTGCCGGAAGAAGCTCGAGGGGACCATGTGTCCCTCCTACATGGCGACCCGGGATGAGGAGCACTCGACACGCGGGCGGGCAAACGCGCTGCGGGCGGTGCTCTCGGGCCAGGTGCCGGCCGCGGAGTTCACAGGCAAGCGTCTCTACGAGGTCATGGATCTCTGCCTCGAGTGCAAGGCGTGCAAGGCCGAGTGCCCGTCCAATGTGGACATGGCCAAGCTCAAGTATGAATTTCTGGCCCACTACCATGCGGCGAACGGGCTGCCGCTCCGGAACCGGTTCTTCGGGCGGATCGAGCGAACCTCCCGGATCGGCTCGCGCCTGGCCCCGCTCTCGAACTGGGTGGCCAACTCGGCGCTGAGCCGATGGCTGCTCGAGCGCGTCCTCGGGATTGACCGCAGACGCCCGCTGCCGCCGTTCGCGGCCGAGCCCTTCACCGAGTGGTTCAAGAGACGCCGGGGGGGCGGAACGGGCGAGCGGGGGGAAGTCATCCTCTTCCACGACACCTTCGTCACCTACAACACCCCCCGCATCGGGGAAGCCGCGGTGAAGCTCCTCGAGGCGGCGGGCTACCGGGTGGGGCTCGTGGACAAGCAGTGCTGCGCTCGGCCGCTGATTTCGAAGGGGCTGCTCCGTGAGGCCCGGTCTCATGCGTCCTGGAACGTTGGACTGCTCGCCCCCTACGCGCGCCGCGGCATCCCCATCGTGGGGCTGGAGCCCTCGTGCCTCCTGACGCTCAGGGATGAATATGTGGACTTTCTCAGGAGTGAGGACGCCGGAGCGGTGGCCCGCCAGAGCCTCCTCCTCGAAGAGTTCCTCCAGCGTGAGCGCGCCAACGGGCTCACGCTCGACTTCCGTGGCAACGGCCGCCAGGCCCTCCTCCATGGCCACTGCCACCAGAAGACGCTGGTCGGCACCGCCCCCACCGTGGCCATACTCCAGTGGGCCGGGTTTGACGTCCAGGAACTGGACTCGGGCTGCTGCGGGATGGCGGGGTCCTTCGGCTTCGAGCGCGAACACTACGAGCTTTCGATCTCCCTCGGCAATCGACGGCTTGTGCCTCAGGTGAAGGCGGCGGGAGCCGAGGTCGAGGTGGTGGCGCCGGGCATCTCCTGCCGCCAGCAGATCGAGCATCTGGCAGGGCGGCGGGCCAAGCATCCGGCGGAAGTTCTCTGGGAATCCCTCGGACGATGATCCGGGGGGAGCCCCTCATTCCGAGGGCATGGCCGCGCTCCTGAGCGTCTTGACGGTCCTCCTGGCCTCCTTCATCAAGGGGGCCATCGGCTTCGGCTTTCCGACTGTTGCGACTCCCGTCCTCGCTCTCTTTATGGACGTTAAGGCCGCGGTCGTGATCTTGATCCTTCCCAATCTGGTGATGGACGGGATCCTGGCTCTGCGCCGTCGCGGGCTCTCTCAGACCGTTCGCCGCCACGCCGTGCTGTACAGCTTCGGCGTCCTCGGGACCTTCGTGGGAACCTACCTCCTGAAGGTCATCGCCTCCAGGCTGGCGCTCTTGATTCTCGGCGGGCTGGTGATGACCTTCGTGGCGGTGAATCTGAGCCGGATCACCTTCCGGGTGGAGCCGCGGTGGGAACGACTGCTGTCGGCGCCGGCCGGCTGTTTCGCCGGGGTGCTGGGAGGGGTCACCAACATCCCCGGCCTGCCACTCGTCCTCTATTTCTATGCGCTCGGGCTGGAGAAGGGAGAGTTCGTCCGCTCCCTGGCGCTGGGGTTCGTCGTCTACAAGGGGGCGCAGCTTGTGGCGGTGACCCAGGCCGGCCTCGTGACGCCTTCCCTCCTCGGCCTCTCAGTGGTGGTGACCGTGGTCGGGTTGGGCGTCTTCTGGCTCGGCCTCCGCGTCCAGGACCGGGTGGACCAGGCGACGTTCAGCCGGGCCGTGCTCGCCTTCCTGACCCTTGTCGGGGCCTTTCTGGTTTTCCGCGTGTTCTACGGGGCCTGAGGCCTTTTGAGCGCCTGACCCTTCTTCGGCGTTCTTCCCTCGCAGTGTTGGTAGCAGACCACTGCCGGCGCGGAGGGAAGGTCTAGATAATCCTTACTCTTAGAAAGCTATGGACTGTGCAAGTGCCTCGGTGGGATCTCCGGACGTGCAGCCATTTTGGGCTTGACATGGTTGAACGGCCCGCTTATAAGCACTCTACAGCCCTTGGCCATGGTGAGAGGTTGAAGGGCCGGTGCGTCCTTGGATGCCGCTTCGACGCCTCGCCCAAGGGAGTGTCCATCACCGCCTAGTCCAAATGGAGGGTTGACCATGAAGAGACTTATCGCCTCTCTCGTAGCTGCACTGTTCCTGGCCGGCCTTGTGCCAACGATGGCCATGGCAGGAGAAACGGTGGCCATCCGCCTCGGGGCCTTCTGGGTCATGAGCGGCATCTTCAAGAGCTTCGGCGTGAATTCCAAGGCGGTCTACAAGGCGTACGTGGACGAGCTCCACGCCAAAGGCGGCGTCAAGCTGAAGGACGGCCGCATTGGGCGTATCGAAACCACGTTCTACGACACGGCCTGCAACGCCGAGCAGGGTATCGCCATAACGCGGAAGATGGCCACGCGGGACAAGGTCTTGTTGGCGGTGGGACCCGTCTGCTCGAGCGTGTTGGAACCCATCTTCGGGACCCTGCAGAAGAAGCTCGATGATCCCAGCGACACGGGGCTCCAGTTCATGGTGTTCTCCGACACGTCGATCAAGACCGGGTTGGGGAAGATCTCGGCCTGGGGATTCCGAGCCTCGCCGGACGAGAACGCGATGTATCTGGATGTCATGAAGCATCTGAAGGCCCTCGGTTACAAGACCATCGCCTTCGGCTACGAAGATGACTTCGCCCACTCCACAGCCACCTACAAGAAGGTGATGCGCCCGCACGCGAAAAAGGTCGGCCTCGAGGTGGTGAGCGATCAGGCCTGGCATTTCACGGACACCGAGTTCAGCACTCAGGCCCGAAAGATCCGCGCGGCGAAGGCCGACGTCCTAGCCTTGTCATCGCATCCCTTCACGACCTGCGGCTTCATGCGGGAAGCGAAGCGGCAGCGGATCCGCTACAAGCTGCTGCTCGGCCTGACCTCCTCGTCATCGATCGAAACTCTGCAGGGTTGCGCGAGAGAGGTCGAGGGGGTGATCATCCCCACGGCCTTCGCCCCTGTGAACCCCGAGGCGGTACGTATCGCGAAGCTGGTGAACAAATACGGCGGCTTCATGGACATTCACAGCGCGGCGGTCTGGGAAGTGATGGATGCGTTGGTCCAGGCCTTCGAAAACGTCGAGCTTGGGCTCAAGCCGGAGACGTTGCAGTCGGACCGGCGAAAGATTCGTGACTACGTGGCCAAGATTGGGAAGTGGCAGGGCCTCTTGGGGACGATCATCTCGAAAAACAATGAGCCCCAATCCCACGACGGCGACGTCAGCAAGCCCTGGCTGCTGGCCGAGGCCCAAGGCGGCAAGTGGGGGATCTACTGGCGGCCCAAGGTGCTAGGCGGTAAGGGCCCCCTCAAGGGCGCTGAATAAGCCGCTGCTGTGAACCGTTCTTCCGTGTGCCCCTCGTCGCGGTTATTCCGCGGCGAGGGGCATTGGGGGCCGCCCAAGGGCAATCCCGGCTCTGACGGGACGCCTAGCGGCGACGGTCGCGGTACCCCGCCACTTCGGCTCGCCGATCCAGGCCTCGGCGACGGACGGCGGCCCCAACAACCTGGTCACTCCGACGGTCAATTGCGCCACCTGATCATCCGGGGGGCCATCCCCCGGACCGGCATCGAGTGCCTCAGAGACCGACCACGGCATCCGACAGCGGCCGAAGCCCGGGCCGACGCCGCGGCCCCGAAGGCTGCGTGAGACAGTAGAGAGATGCTTGAATCGCTCATCGATGGCTTTCTCTATGGCTTCAGCTACTCCCTGATCGGGATCGGCTTCACCCTCATCTTCGGCCTGATGCAGAAATTCAACCTCGCCTATGGCCCGACGGCGATCGCCGGGGCTTACCTCGGGTTGGCCGTGCATCGCCTCAGCGGCGAAGCCGTGCCGAGCTTCGTCCTGTTTGCCATTGCAGTGATCGGGGCCGGTGTCATCGGGTGGATCGTGTACCTCGCGTGTTTTCGCTTCCTCCCCGAGGGGTACGAACTGGCCCCGTTGATGAGCACGATGGGCATGTTGATCCTGATCGAGGAGGTCCTCGCCCACGCAACCGATGCCCAGCCTTTCGAATTCCCAAACCCCATCATCTACGGGGCGTTCGAGTTTGCAGATGGCGACATCATTTTGCGCCACGATTATCTCGTGCTCGCTGGCATGGCTCTGCTGGTCCTGGGGCTGCTGTACTATGTCATCTTTCACACACCGCTCGGCCTGGCCACGCGAGCGGTCTCGGAGCAACCCGTGGCAGCCGAGCTGTGCGGGGCCGTGATCCACCGTGTCAACACCATGGTGTTTATCCTCTCCTCGGCCATCGGGGGCGCCACCGGCTTCATGGTCGCCATGACCGTCGGCGCCATCATTCCGGCCCTGGCCAGTCTGATGACCGTCAAAGGGCTGGTGGTGGCGGTCTTCGGAGGCTTGGGCAGTATCCCCGGGGCCCTTATCGCCGGCTTGGTGCTGGGCATGCTGGAAATGGAAACCAACTATCTGTTCGGCGTCACCATCCGCGACATGGTGGCGTACTTCGTCCTGTTTTCCGTGCTGGTCGTGCGCCCGGGGGGGTTGCTGGGCAAACAGGCCGTGTACCACTAATGTGACCGCGCGGGTCTGGTCTTGCTCCCGCAGGGAGGAAGGCTTGGGGTCGTCATGGAGTACTGGAACGCCCTCCTGATTCAAACCGGCTTTCACATTCTGCTGGGGTTGTCGGTCTATACCGTCGCGCTGACGGGACAGATCTCCTTCGGCCAGCAAGGATTTTATGCCATCGGGGCCTATCTCTCGGCGATTGCCACCACCCTCTGGGGCGTCCCTCTCCTGCCGGCCCTGCTGCTGGGAACCGTTGCCAGCGCCGTAATCGGGTTTCTGGTCGGGTTTCCGGCGCTGCGGGTGCGGGGCCTGTATCTGGCCATTGCCACCTTTGCCTTTGGGGAGATCGTCCGGCTCGGCGCTCTCAACCTCTACTACACTCGTAAGGTCGGCGATGCCGAGGTAGGACCGGTCGGGACGGAAGGCTTCCGCCACATCAGGTACTTTCCTGCGCACGGCTGGACCATGGGGGATATCACGATTCTGGTGGGCGTCGTCGTCTTTCTGGTGCTGGTGCTGTACGCCTTCCTGGAGCGCTCGCGGTTGGGGAAAACCATGAGAGCGGTCGGCGCAGACGAGCTGGCCGCCTCGATGGTCGGGATCGGTGTGGTGTGGGTCAAAGTGGGGGCGTTCGCCATCGGGGCCGCCGTCGCCGGCCTGGGTGGGGGGTTGTACGCGCACTACACCTCCTTTCTCGGTCCCCAAGCGTTCGGGCTATCCCTGGCAATCATCGCGGTCGCCTATGCGCTCGTCGGAGGCTTGGGCAGTTTCCTGGGACCGGTGGCGGGCGTGGTGTTCTTCTTGATTCTCACCGAGGGCCTGCGTTTCCTCGGCGAGTATCGCATGATCATTTATGGTGTCGTCGTCGTGATCGCGATGAACGTGCGTCCCCGCGGGTTCATTGACGAAGCGCTCATTCACCGTCTCAAGCGTCGCATGAACCGTAGGTTCGAGGTCCGCGAGGAGCGTGCCGATGCTCGTTCTTGACCGCGTAGCGAAGCATTTCGGTGGGCTCCGGGCCGTCGATCAGGTGTCCTTTGAGGTCAACGCCGGTGAGATTGTGGGGCTGATCGGCCCGAATGGCTCCGGCAAGAGCACCACGCTCAACCTGATCACCAGAGTGTATCCCCTCACCTCCGGCGCCATCTCCTTCGAGGGCCGTGACATCACACACCTGGCAACGCATCAGGTGATCCGCGCCGGCATCGCCCGCACGTTTCAGAACATCCGGCTGTTCAACAACCTGACCGTATGGGAGAACCTCTGGGTGGCAGTCCGGGGGCAGGGCGGTTCCGGCTGGAAACGCTGGTTCACCATGGATCAGTCCGCGCGCGCCTGGATCGATGACATTCTGGGGTACTGCCACCTGCGCCACCGTCGCAATGACCTGGCCGGCCACATCAGCTTTGGCGAGGCCCGCCGGCTGGAAGTGGCACGCGGCATGGCCGCCGATCCCAGGCTGCTGATGCTGGACGAACCTGCGGCCGGCATGAATGCGGCAGAGATCGCCGAGCTCATCGACACCATCCGCTCCCTCCGGCAGCGAGGCACCACCATTCTCCTGATCGATCACGTTCTGGATCTGGTGATGAATGTCGCCGAACGGGTGGTGGTCCTGAATTTCGGCCAGAAGCTGGCGGAAGGGTCGCCGGCGAGCCTCCGAGCCAACCCCGAGGTGCGCGCCGCCTACCTGGGGACCACGGAGCATCCCTGATGCTGCGCGTCTCCGATCTGCGCGTGAGTTACGGCAGGATCGAGGTCCTGCACGGCATCTCCTTTGAGGCCAAGGCGGCGGAGGTGACCTGTCTGATCGGCCCCAACGGGGCGGGGAAAAGCACCACCCTGGCCACCCTCGCCGGCGTCCTCCGCGCCGGCAGCGGGCGGGTGCAGTTTGGCGACAAGGACCTCACGGGGCTGTCGCCGCCGACCATTGTGGGCTGCGGGCTGTCTCTGGTGCCCGAAAACCGCATGATCTTCCCGGGGCTGTCTGTGCGCGAGAATCTCCGCATGGGGGCTTACCAGCGCCTGCGCACGGACAAGGGTGGTGTGGCCGAAGATATCGGGAGAATGCTCGGCTATTTTCCGCCGCTGCGGGAGCGTCTGGACCAGGAAGCCGGGACGCTGAGTGGTGGCGAGCAGCAGATGCTGGCCGTGGCTCGGGCGCTGATGGCCCGGCCGAAGATGCTCATGCTCGACGAACCGTCGTTGGGTCTGGGGCCGATCGTCGTGGCGGAGATCTTCGAGATCATCCGTGCCTTGCACCGGGAGGGCGTAAGCATCCTGCTGGTGGAGCAAAACGTCCAGTGGGCGCTCTCGTGTGCGCAACATGTCGTCGTGCTGGAGCTGGGGCAGGTCGCCTTTGACGGCAGCCCGGCGGCCTTTTCCGCCTCGGAGGTCATCCACAAGGCGTACCTCGGGCGCACGAGCGACTAGGCGCTGTTTGCTGTGCAACTCTTGATCGACGTCATTCAAAATTGCCTCGACGGGATCATGGTGGGAGCTTCCTACGCCCTTCTCGGCCTGGGGTTTTCCCTGATCTTCGGCGTCTTGCGGCGGCTCAATCTGGCCTTCGGCCCGACCATTCTCATCGGAGTGTTTGCGGGCTCGACCACGCTGGCGTTTCTGCCTGGGCAGCCGTTCCTGGCATTCCTGATCACGATCCTGATGACGATGGTGGCCGGAGTGTATGTCGAACGATTGTGCTTTCGGGCCATCCGGCAAGAAGCGGCGCTGGCCTCGATGGTCAGCAGCTTCGCTATCTGGATGCAGTTGGAGGAGATGGTCATCCAATCGCCGTGGAGCCAACTGTACCAGTATCCGTTTCCGGCGCCTGTTGCGATGGGGTCCCTGGAGGTCGCACCGTTCCTGATTCGCACCGACTACCTGTTGATATGGGTATCAACGGTGATCTTGACGGTGCTGCTCTCGTGGGTCATCTACCGCACGCGGTTCGGCAGGACCATGCGAGCCGTGGCGCACAATCCTCACGCTGCCCGGATGCTCGGACTCAATGTCCATCGTGTCGGCTTTCAGGCATTCCTGCTCGCGTCCGCCATTGGCGGCCTCGCCGGGTACCTCATTGCCATCAGCCAGCAGCAAGTGACCCCGTTCTTCGGTCTGTGGGCCACCATCAAGGGGTTGATCGCCATGATTATCGGCGGCATGGGGTCGATTCCCGGCGCCATCATGGGGGGCATGCTCCTGGGCGTAATCGAAATCCAGGCCGAGTGGTTCCTGGGCAATGAGTTTAGGGATCTGGTGGCGTATTTTCTCCTGTTCGCCTTCTTGATCCTCAAGCCGGCGGGATTGTTCGGGGCGCCCGGCGGGGAGGAGTGGGCCTCTCAGACCCAACGCGCCTGAGCCGTGGAGTACTTTCTCACCGTTTTCGCCAACATCGGCATGATCGCCTTCGTGGCTCTGAGCGCCTATCTCCTGCTCGTTGTCGGGCAGATTTCCTTCGGCCAGCAGGGGTTCTTTGCCATCGGCGCCTACGCGGCTGCCATCTGCACCGCGGTCTGGCAACTTCCCCTGAGCGTGGCGATCTGTCTCGGCACGCTGGCTGCCGGAGCCGCCGGCTTCCTGCTGGGGCTTCCCACCTTGCGCCTGCGCGGGCTCTATTTCGCCATCGGGACGCTGGCTTTCGCCGAGATGGTGCGCTTGCTGCTGATCGTGTTCCGCTACCAGGTCGAGATCGACGGCGAGCTGGTCGGGCCCGAAGGCTCGCAGGGCTTCCGGAACATTCGCTACATTTTTGAGAACGACGTGAGCACGTGGGAGTTCGTGGTGTTGATCTATAGCCTGCTGGCCGTGGTGGTGGCGGGCCTCTTTTTCCTCGAATACACCCGGCTGGGGTCGATCTTCCGCATGCTGGGCGAGGATGAGCTGGCGACGTCGATGCAAGGCGTTGACGTCACCGTCTCCAAACTGCTGGCAGTGACGCTCTCAGGCCTCATTGCCGGCGTGGGCGGGACCCTGTTTGCCCACTTTACGACCTACCTGGAACCGCGTAATTTCGGCATCATGCTCGGGGTCCATAGCCTGGCCTATGGTCTCATCGGTGGTCTGGGCACGGTGTTTGGCCCGCTGATCGGTGTCGGCATCGATATTGGCCTGCTGGAGTCCCTGCGCTGGTTGAGCGCGTACCGCATGATCGTGTTCGGCGGGCTCGTTGCGGTGCTGCTGATCTTCCGCCATCGCGGGCTGCTTGATGAGGAGCTGATTCACCGCCTACGCCTGACATGGCGTGGCAGATCGCGGATCGCGAACCCCGGATCGCCGATAGAAAGAGCCGGTACCCCTTCTGCCTCTTGATGAAGGTTCCATGCTGGCGGTCAAAGAGGTGAGCAAGTCCTTTGGCGCCAATGAGGTGCTTGTCGGGCTGAGCCTGGAGGTCCCAGCCGGCCGGGCGGTGGGGCTGATCGGCCCCAATGGCTCGGGGAAAACCACCCTGTTCAATATCCTCACCGGAGTCATTCTCCCCTCGACGGGCCGCATCTGCTTTCGGGAGCAGGACATTACGGGCTGGCCCACACATCGCATTATTCGGCTCGGTATTGCACGTACGTTCCAGAATTTGCGCCTCTTCAAGCGTATGACGGTGTTTGACAACGTCTGGGCGGCACAACACCGGCTGCCGGGGATGCCGAGCTGGCGTCTGGTGCATCACGACCGGCAGGGTGAACGCAGGCGGCGCGCCCGGGTGCATCACCTGCTCGAGCTCACCGGGTTGGCCGATAAAGCCGATGTCCTGGCCCGGAACCTGCCGCTGGGAGAACAGCGCAAGCTGGAACTGGCCCGGGCCTTGGCGCGCGATCCGGACCTGCTCCTGCTGGATGAACCCACTGGCGGCATGGTACCTCGGGAAACCGATGAGATGACGCAGCTCCTCGAGCATGTCATCGCGTCCGGGAAGACGTTGCTGCTCATCGAGCATAAGATGGGCATGGTCATGGAGCTATGCCAGCACATCGTGGTGCTGAACTTCGGCGCGAAGATTTGCGAGGGGCCGCCTCAGCAGGTGCAGGCAGACCGGGCGGTCATCGAAGCGTACATGGGATCGGAAGCCGATGAGCCTACTGCAGCTGAAAGGCCTTGAAGTCCAGTATGGGAAGATCCGGGCTTTGGTTGGCCTGGATCTCGAAGTGGAAGAGGGAGAGATCGTCACCCTGCTGGGGGTCAATGGGGCCGGGAAGACGTCCACCATACACGCGATTTGCGGAGTCGTGCCCCCGGCGGCGGGCCGCATCGAATTCGATGGCGAGCGGATCGACCGCCTGCCGGCGCACCGCATCATGGCCATGGGCATCGCGCACGTGCCCGAGGGCCGACAGATTTTTACCAATATGACGCTGCGGGAGAATCTTCTCCTGGGCGGGTATCATCGACCGGATCAGCGCCATCTAGAGCGCGACATTGCCGCTGTTCTTGAGCTTTTTCCACGCTTGCAGAACCGGCTCGGCGAGCGCGCCTTCAACCTGAGCGGTGGCGAGCTGCAAATGTTGGCCGTGGTCCGGGGCCTGATGGCGCGACCGCGCTTGCTCCTGTTGGATGAGCCGTCACTAGGGCTCGCTCCGCAGGTCGTCCGGGAACTGTTCCGGCTCATCCGGACCCTGCAGCAGCAGGGCATAACGATCCTGCTCGTCGAGCAGAATGTGCGTCAGGCGCTGACCATTGCGAACCGGGCCTATGTCCTGGAAAGCGGCCGCGTCATTCTGTCCGGGGAGGCGCACGCGCTGCTGCGCGATGAAACGGTGGTACAATCCTATCTCGGCGTTAAACGGGGCTGAACTCGGGAGTGACAGGGAGGAGAGGATGATGCGACGGTTTATCGTATCAACAATCTCGACGTTTTTCGCAGTGCTCGCAGTCTGGACGCCCTCGATGGCCGGAGCGCGCATGCACTCCGAGGTGGCCTGCAAACCCACTGACAAGCCGTTGACGTACCACTGCACGGTCAAGCTGACCGACCGCAAGACCGGCGAGCCCATTGAGAACGCCAAACTTATGATGCACACCAGCATGCCGTCGATGCCTATGGCGCATCACATGGCTCCTGTCGAGGGAATGCCAGGCAACGAACCGGGGGTGTATCACGGGAGGTTTCACTTCGAGATGGCCGGAGAGTGGGCGATTGATATTCGGGTCAGCGCTCCATCGCGGGACCAGATGCGGCACACGATCATGGTCGGCTCCGGCCACATGAAGCACGAGAAACAGATGAAACATGGGGGACAGATGAAGCAGCACAAGCAATAAAGGCGGCAGCGCTGCTCGGGCAGGCCCCGGGAGCCCCTGAGCGCGGCGGGGCTGGCCTCGGGCGACAAGGGTCTCGAGGGCTGGCTGCTGCCTTCTGCTGGGAAGGGCGCGAGTTGGCCGGGTACGCCCTGGGGCCGGCGCTTGCTCCCACAACTCCGCGATAAGAGGCGGAACTACGCCTCTTTGATCGGGTTCTCCAGGACGCCGAGCCCGGTGATCTCCATTCGGACGAAGTCCCCGGGCTGGAGGAACACGGGGGGCTTCCTGGCGAACCCCACACCGGCGGGGGTGCCGGTGGCGATGAGGTCGCCGGGGGCGAGCGTGATGAGGTTGGAGAGATAGCTCACCAGGGCGCGCACGTCGAAAATCAAGTTCTTGGTGTTCCCGTTCTGGAGCACGGTCCCGTTGACCCAGGTGCGGAGCTCCAGGACGTGGGGATCCGGGATCTCTGAGCGGTCGGCAATCCACGGGCCGATCGGCGCGAAGGTATCGGAGACCTTGCCTGCCATCCACTGGCTCGTCCTGAACTGGAAGTCGCGGGCGCTCACGTCGTGGACGATGGTGTAGCCGAGGACGTAGTCCAGCGCCTGCTCGGGTGAGACAAAGTGGCATGGACGCCCGATCACCACCCCGAGCTCCACCTCATAGTCGAGCTGTTGGCACCCTCGGGGGCGCAAGATCGGCTCGCCGGGATCGAGCACGGCATTGGCCCACTTGGCGAAGAGCGGGGGCTCCTTGGGGATCGGCGCCTTGCTCTCTTCGGCGTGGTCCTTGTAGTTGAGCCCGATGCAGATGAGCTTCTCCGGATCGTGAATGGGCGCCAGGAGCCGGACTGAGGCACGGGGATGGCTCACCCAGGCGAGCCGGCGCGCCTGCACCTCTTCCTCTATTTCAGCGACTGCGGTCAAGGCCACCTCGCCGGCCCGGAGGAAGGCCCGCGTGCTGGCCGGGAAGAGAGCGGCGGCCAGCTCAGCAGAGCGCGTGACGCCGCGCCCGTCCAGGAGGCGCTCATAGGTGGCGGAGAGGTCGTGGACCTGCTCGCCCACCAGCGTGCCGAGGCGTGGGGTGGCGCCGTTGATCGTGAATCTGACGAGCTTCATGGCTCTGATCTCCTTCGGTTGAAATCGGGAGTGGGCTTCACGCGCTCCCCATTATCCTGGTCCGCCGGGCGGTGTCAAGGTCGGGTGGAACTCCGCTCCGCCACGACGTTGGTCGGCGAGCCTCGAAGGAAATGCTCCACGTTTTCCACGGCCCGGAGCAGGCCGTCTCGGATGACTTCGGGAGTCTGCCCGGCGATGTGGGGAGAGAGCACCACGTTCGGGAGGGCCAGGAACGGGTCGCCGGAATTGACTGGCTCCTCGTGAAAGACGTCGAGGCCGGCTCCCCAAAGCCGCCGCTCGCGCAGGACCTCCAGCAGCGCCTCACGATCGACGAGCGCCCCGCGACCCGTGTTGATCAGGATGGCTCCCGGCTTCATGAGGGCAAGCTCCCGCCGTCCGAGGAACCCTTCGGTCTCGGGCGAGAGCCTGATGTGCAGGCTCACCACGTCGGAGATCTGGAGAAGTTCTTCCTTGGAGACGGCTCGGGCGCCGATCGCCTCGGCCCGGCCATCGTCCCCCCGGGCGCTCCAACCAAGCACGTCCATTCCGAGAGCCTTGCCTAAGAGTGCCAGACGGCTTCCGATGGCGCCGAGGCCGAAGATCCCGAGCGTCTTTCCCAGGAGCTGGGTCAAGAGTTCCCGCGGCCAGGCCCCGCCGCGCATCTCGCGGTCAAGGAGCGGAATGCTGCGGGCCACGGCCAGCATGAGCGCCAGGGCGTGTTCAGCTACCGCGTGGGCGTTGACCCCCGGCGTGTTGGCAACGGTGACGCCGTGGCGGGCCGCGGCGGCCAGGTCAATGTTGTCCACCCCGGTCCCCCAAACCGAGATCAGCTTGAGCGCGGGAGACGCGGCGAAGACCACCCCCGTGAACCGGGCGTGGGCCCGGATGTTGATCGCCACCTCTGCCTGGCCGACCCGACGGATCAGCTCCGCTTCCTGGTCGGCGCCCCTCTCGGTAAACACGCGGACCTCTCCGAGCTGTGTTGCGCGCTCGTGGGCCAGCGTGCCCTGAAAGACGGACGGAAAGTCGTCCGGAACGACGATCTCGACGTTTGACCTCACGATGGTAGATGCGCGGTCTTACCCGCGGCCGTTCGCGCTGCTCGCGCGGCGCTCACGCGGCGACGGGTCCGGATCGTCAGTCACCCGCCGAAGAGAGGACCGACTGGGCAGCCGCCACGGCCGCGCCAGGCTCAGCCTTATAGCCGAGATCCCTGAGCGCCAGCTCCAGCGCGGAGAGCGTGGGCAGGATGTAGAGGGGGCTCGCAGTCATCCCCATGTGCCCCACGCGAAGCGTCGTGGCGCGGATCTTGTCCAGACCGGTGCCGATCAGGATCCCGTAGCCGTCCCGCATCTGGCTGACCACGGCCGCGGAGTCAATGCCGGCCGGCGTCGTGAAGCAGGAGACCGTGTCTGAGGCGATGGCGGGGTCGGGGAACAGCGTGAGCCCCATGGCGCCCAACCCGGCTCTGAACGCGTGCCCCGCCACCGTATGCCGCCTGAGGCGGTGGGGGAGCCCTTCCTCCAAGATGAGGTCCGTCGCAGCGCGCATGGCGGCGGTCAGATGGGTGGGAATCGAGATGGGTTGGGTGCGCCGAGAGTCGTCGGGGACCTTGCCGCCCCGGGAGACCGGAATCCAGAGCTCCTTCCAGAGCCGAAGGTCGTAGACCAGGCTGGCCGCCGGCCTGGCCCGGCGCTCCATGGCCTCCCAGGCCCTCGGGCTCACCCCCACGACCGCCATGCCGAGCGGCGCGGCCAGGCACTTCTGCGAACCTGTCATGTTCAGGTCCACGCTCCACTCGTCACTCCTGACGTCGAGGCCTGCCAGTGAGGAGACGGTGTCAAGGAAGAAGAGCGCTCCGGCTTGGCGGGCCACCCGCCCCACCTCGGCGGCCGGGTAAGTGGCGCCCGTTGACGTCTCGTTGTGAACCAGCGTGACGGCCTTGGGCTTGACCTGATCAGTGATCTTCTCGAGTTCGGCAGTGTCCAGCGGCTGTCCCCACTCCACGGCGACCTCGGTCACCTGGGCACCCAGTCGCTTCATGATCTCGCGCATCAGCAGCCCGAACAGCCCGGCCACCACCACGACGACGCGGTCACCAGGCTCGACCACTGAGACAGCGGCGGACTCCAGGGCGGTGCGGCCCGAGCCAGGCATCAGGATGATCTCGCCGGAGGCGCGAAAGATCTCCCGCAGGCGGAGGCAGGTGGGCTCGAGCACGCTCAGGTTGAAGTGACGGTCGTACTGGATGGTGGGGGGCTGGTTCATCGCCTGGATCACCGGCCACGGAAGCTCCGTGGGGCCCGGGATCATCAGGATCGGTCTGTTATTGCCAGCTCCCCACCGGATGGTAGGATCCATCTCGCCCCTCCTTTCAGGCTCCTATTCTAGCCTGCCGCTCGGGCCGTCGCCACAGCCTTCTGAGCGCCCCACGAGCTGGACCTGGGTTCGCTGAGGGATTCTCTCAGCTCGGTGAGAGGTCTATGCCCTCGTCGCGGATCGGCGAGCGGCGGGTCCGGTGACGGTCAAGCTCGATGAGCGGGGTATGGGTGGGACCTCTAAGGGAGGACCTCGGTGGGCCGCCCTCTCCGCCAGATCAGGTAGAGGTTCCGCGCATACACGAACAGGCCGGCGCCTTGGCCGACAATGAAGACCGGGTCCTGACGCAGGATCGCATAGGTCAGGAGCGCCAGTCCGCCGCCGCCGCTGAAGTACCAGAAGTAGATGGGAACCACGCTCTGCCTCTTCCGCTCGGAGACGATCCATTGGACGACAAAGCGCATCGAAAAGAACGCCTGGCCGAGGAAGCCGAGGGCCAGAAGGAATCCACTGATTTCCTGCACGCAGGGTGCGTTCATCGGTCAACACCTCACAGGGGTGTGCTACAATGCCTCTCCGTGATCAAAGGATACGTGCTCGTCCGTTTGCTCCCTGGTCTCGAAGCCGATGCCATCCAGCAGATCCGGGTCATTCCCGGCGTCGAGGACATCGTCCTCGTCTTCGGGAGTTGGGACGCTGTGGTCCAAGTCGAGGCCAAGAGCCTGAACGCCTTGTCGCGGCTGGTGATCGGCCAGATCCGGGGCATCCGGGGTGTTCAGGCGACGGAAACATTGGTCGCCGCCGAGAGCTGAGCGTCCGACCTCAGACCATACTGTAGAACTCCCGAGCCCTGCAAGCACATTCTCCGTTCAGACCAGGCGGGAGAGTCCCCGGCGATCGGGAGGCCAATCCCCGGTAGCGGCCGGGCACTGATCTCCCAAGGGAAGTGGCGGCGCCGCTATTCTGCTCGGGCTGGTCGGGGCCGCGCGGTTCTTAGAACGAATCAGGCCGCGCCATCACGCGGCGCGGCCTTGCTCGGCCAGGGCGGTAATGATATAGGTGCCGCTTTTCGCGTCTCGCTCGAGGGTGACGAGCTTGTGCGTGGCGGCATCCTCCAGGAGCTTGCTGAACGTCGAGTAGCCGTAGTAGGACTCGTTGAAGGCAGGGTTCTTCCGGATCATGGTCTGTTTCACCATCGAACCCCAGAGCGTCTCCTTGTTCTCTCTCCGGAGGGCGTGGATCGCCTCCGCCAGCTGGCCGAAGGCTTCGGCCTTCTTCTCCGGCAGCCCGCGGAGCAGTGGGGTCTGCCTGGACTCCCGCATCAGATCCTCGTAGAAGATAAACTCGTCACAGTTTCCCACCAGGAGCTCTGAGGAGGAGGACTTCACCCCGAGCCCGATCACGTAGCGATCGTTCTCCCGGAGCTTGGAGACGAGCGGTGAGAAGTCCGAGTCGCCCGAGACCATGGCGAAGGTGTCGATGTGCTCCTTGGCGTGGCAGAGGTCCATGGCGTCCACCACCATGCGGATGTCCGCCGAATTCTTGCCGCTGTAGCGGCTCTGCGGGATGTCGATGAGTTCGATCGACTGCTCGTGGAAGGGGCGCTTGTACTCAGCGTAGCGGCTCCAGTCTGCATAGGCCCGCTTCACCATGATCTTGCCCTTTTCCACCAACCGCTCGAGGACCAGCTTGATGTCAAACCCCTTGTAACGGGCCTCCTTCACGCCGCGGGCGATGTTCTCGAAGTCGATGAATAGTGCGAGTTTGCGTTCTTCGTTCATACCCTAACCTTCCTGGAGGCGCGGGGGTGCTGGCGCGATCCCAGTCGGCCCGCCGCCCCGCCCGAATGTCTCATTCCGGCAAACCTCATCGGCTATTATAGCGCTTCGACCAGATCCTCAATCGCCTTTTCTCTTCGAGAGCTCACGATAGCTGACGTACCGGTGTGGGCTTGCAGGCCGGGAGCCGGGATGGGGCCGACGTGTTGCTCACGGGCAGGACCCCGAGACCGCGGCCGAGCGGTAGTGTATAGTAGGAGGGCGATGAGCGGGAGTGGAGAAGATGAGCGTGCTCCGATCTCCTGGAGGTGACTCATGAGCGAAGTGGATCCCGAGCTGGCCAGGCGTCTCCCGCCGGGCCAAGTCCTCACCAAGAAGTGGCCCGTGCTGACCTTCGGGAGGAACCCTCGGGTTGGCCTCGCGAGCTGGACCTTCCGCTGCTTCGGGCTGGTGGAGGAGGAAGTGCGCTGGACCTGGGAGGAATTCGTGAAACTCCCGCGGGTCGAGATCGTCTCGGATGTCCATTGCGTCACCCGTTGGAGCCGGCTCGATATGCAGTGGGAAGGGGTTCACATTCGAGAGATCATGAAGCACGTGCGACTCAAGCCCGAAGCCAGTGTGGTCATGGTCCACGCGTATCCCGACTATACCACCAACATCGCCCTCGAGGACCTGGTGGATGACGACGTCCTCCTGGCCTTCAAGGCGGATGGTCGGGAGCTTGAACCAGAGCACGGCGGGCCCTGCCGCCTAGTCGTGCCCAAGCTCTACTTCTGGAAGAGCGCGAAGTGGGTGCGGGGGTTCGAGTTCATGGAGGTCAACGCGCCGGGCTTCTGGGAGGTCAACGGCTATCACCTCCACGCCGATCCCTGGAAGGAGGAGCGCTACTCGGATCAGGAGACCAACGCCATGCAGCGGATGCGGGCGGAGGCCGCCCGAAAGCTTCGCGAGCAGTAGTCGCTGGCGCTCGGTCGCCCCGCTACTTCCTCGAACATGGCCGCGAAGCCGGCGACTCACCGCGGAGGGTCGTTCAGGAGGAACTGACGCACGACCTTCGCGAAGCTCTCGGGCTGGTCGCCCGCGACGGTGTGGCCCGCCTCGGGTAGCTCTGCCAAGCGGGAGTCCTTGAGCGTCTCCAGCATGCGCTTGGCGATCTCGGGGGAGAGGACGTCAGACTCCCCGCCCCGAACGATCAGGGTGGGGCAGGCGATGGTGGCGAGGTCTGGCCAGAGGTTCGGGAGGTCGCGCGCCCCGCTCCGGGCCTGATCGCGCAGCGCCTTGTCATACTTCCAGGCGAGCCTGCCCGTCGCCAGACGGTTGAAGCCGTGCTTGACCCGGTGGCGGAGAAGCGGCTCGGAGTAGCGCGGCGCCGCGGCGCGAAGGAGCTGATAGGCCTGCTCCTCTGAATCGAGCTCCTCGGGCACGGTGGACACCATGGTCAGAATGCGCCTGAGCCCCTCGGGGGCGATTTCAGGGCCGATGTCCACGAGCACCAACCGGTCCACGCGTTCCCGATGGGCGGCGGCGTAAGCGATGGACACCCGGCCGCCCATCGAGAGGCCGAGAAGGCTGAACCGGCCGGGGCAGAGGGCATCGACGAACGCCGCCAGATCGCCGGCCATGGAGGCGATGCGGTAGTCGGCATCGGGCGCCCGGACGCTGTCGCCGTGGCCCCGCTGGTCCAGGGCTAGGACCCTGAAGCGATCGGCCACGGCCTCTGCGAAGTGATCCCAGGTGCGGGCATGGCCCGTGAAGCCGTGGAGCAGGACGAGGGCCGGAGCGTCAGGGGCTCCCCACTCGAGGTAATGGAACTTGAGCCCGTTCAACGTGATCCAGCAATCGCGCCGAGTCATAGATCCTCGTCGGAAACGAGAGTGCACAAGCGGGAAGCAGTGTAGTGGCTGCTCGAGGCGCTGTCAAGGCGCCTCCCGCCGGGGAGGCGCGAAGGATCTCCTTGATCTGCTGTGAAGGGAGGAACCATGGCCAAGAACACGCAGGCGCTGATCAAGAGGATGAAGCAGGCGCGGGGGTATCTCTACCCCGAGTGGGAGCTGGCCGCCGAGATGGATCCCGACTTCTTCGAGGCCTACGACCGACTGTACCGCGAAGCGCTCGCCAAGAGTGACGGGCTTCCGATCAAGTACCGGGAGCTGGTGGCTCTGGGGATCCTGGCGTTCAGGGGAGTGAGCGCCGATGCCCTCATGAACCACATCCGGAGGGCCTACCGGCATGGCGCGACGCGCAAGGAGCTGCTGGGGGCCCTGCAAGCGACCATGGTCCCGGGAGGAGCGGTGACTTTCCTGAACGGGCTCCGCGCCCTGGCTCGGGTGGAACGCGACGGGAAAGGCGGCACCGAGGCGAAACGTCGGGCGCCGGCTAGGCTCGGGTCACAGTGACGACCAGACCGATTTCGGCCAGGATGCTCCCCACCCGGACGCACTCCTCTTCGGTTCCCGCCTTCACGACAGCTTTCCCGGTGTTGTGGACCTGCCACGCCAGCTCCCATCCCTCGGCTTCCGAGCAGCCGATCGCCTTCATGAGCTGGCGCACCACCTCCTCGAAGGTGTGGCAGTCACAGTTGTGGAGGACCGTGATCCAGGGTGGGCCGGCGGCGGCCTCGACTTCGCCCAGGGTCTCAGGAAGTGGCCGGGTCAGTCCCATCGGGTGTTCCTCGCCTGCCGGTCATCCCTTGATCTCCCGGAGCAGCTCTCGGGCGATGAGGAACTTCATGATCTCGTCCGAGCCCGCGCCGATCCGCATGAGCCGGGCGTTTCGGAAGATCTGTTGGATCGGGAAATCGGTGGTGTAGCCGATCCCTCCCAGCACCTGCATCGCCTGGTCCGCCACCTGCCAGACCGCCTCCGCTGCGAAGAGCTTGGTGACCGCTGACTCGCGCTGGGCCGGAAGCCCGGCGTCGATCATCTTGGCGGTCCGGTAAACCAGCTGACGGGCGGCATCGAGTCGAGCATACATCTCCGCCAGCTTGAACGACACGCCCTCGAACATCGCGATGGGTTGCTTGAACTGGATCCGCTTCGTGGAATACTCGGCCGCGATCTCGAAAGCCCGGCGGGCCGAACCCAGGCTGGCCATGGCGTAGGTCACTCGCTCCGTGTCCAGCTCATCCATCAGGACATGGTAGCCCCCGTTGACCGGACCCAGGAGGTTTTCCCGGGGGATATCCACGTCGGTGAGCTCGAAGTGGACGTTATCCATCCAGTCCGCCATAATCACCTCGTCGAGCTGCCGCCGGATCCGAATCCCGGGATGGTCCATGGGGACGATGAAGCAGGACATCCCCTTGTGCGGGTGGATGGAGGAGTCGGTGAGAGCGAAGAGCGTCACGTAATCGGCCAACCCGCCCCCCGTGCAGAATCGCTTCTGACCGTTGAGGACCCACCGATCGCCCTTCAAGACCGCTTTCGTCTGCATTCTGGAGGTGTCTGAGCCGATCTGGGGCTCGGTGATGGCGAGGGCGGCCAGCTCCTCTCCCGCCAGCCGCGAGGGGATGTGGCGCCGCTTCTGCTCTTCGGTACCGTAGCGGAGGATGGAGATCGTGCCCAGGGTGAGCGACACGGAGCGGATCGAGTCTCCCGGGTGCCCCGCTGCGGCCAGCTCCTCGTCGATGGTGCACTGGGCGACGACTCCGGCGCCGCTGCCGCCGTACTGCTCCGGGTACAGGGCCCCGGTGAATCCCGCTTCGGCGAGGGCTTTCAAGTAGTCCTTGGCGATGGCGCGAAGCTTCTCCCGGCGCTCGGCGCCCTGGAGCTTCGCCTTGATCTCCTTCACCTGCCCGTGAGCCTCAACCGCTTTGGGCGCCAGTTCCTGCTGGGCGAAGGCTCGGGCTCTGAGCATCAGCTCGCGCTCCTCGGGGGCGTAGAGGTGGGTCTGGCCCGCGCTGACGGACCACCCCCCCGGCATCTTCATATCCTCCAGGGTGATACCTTGAAAGAGTTCTTCGTCCACGGTTCGACTCCTTTCAGACGAGGGCACCGGCCTGGTGAAGATGGATCAATAGGGAAGCTTCCCTTCGCCTAGGGTGGCGTGGCCTTTCTTCGGCAGCAGGACATGGCGCCGGAAGGTCATGACCCGCTCGCCGCGCTGGTTGCTCACCCGCGTCTCCACGTACACCACGCCCCGATCGTCCTTGGACGAACCTTTCTTGTCCAGCACCGTACTCTCCGCGTAGAGGGTGTCGCCATGGAAGGTGGGGGCGTCGTGAGTGATCTTCTCGTAGTCGAGGTTGGCGATGGCGCGACCCGAGATGTCTGCCACCGTCATCCCGACGCCCACGGCGAAGACGAGAGTTCCGTTGACCAGGCGCTGGCCATGCTGGGTGTACGTCTCGGCGTAGTGGGCATCGATGTGGACCGGGTGCTGGTTCATCGTCAGCAGGGTGAACCAGGTGTCGTCCGCCTCGGTGATGGTGCGGCCGGGCCAGTGCTTGATCACCTCCCCGGTCTTGAATTCCTCGAAGTACCGTCCGAACGGCATGGGGTGCTAGGCTGAATGCGTTGTGAGGAGCTGGTGGGTGATCCGAAGGCGCAGGAGCTCGGTGCTCCCCTCCCCGACGACCAGCAGCGGGGCGTCCCGGTAGTAGCGCTCCACCGGGAAGTCGGTGATATAGCCGTAGCCGCCGTGGATCCGCATGGCGTCGAGGGCCACCTCATACGCCATCTCAGAGGCGAAGAGCTTGGCCATCCCGGCCTCGAGCGAGGCGCCTTCGCCCGCATCCCTCTTCTCGGCAGCCCGGAGGGTGAGGAGGCGGGCGGCTGTCAGCCTGGTGCCCATGTCGGCCAGCTTGAGCTGGATGGCTTGGTGCTGGCAGATCGGCTTGCCGAAGGCGCTCCGCTGCTGGGAGTACCGGAGGGCCGCTTCGAACGCGGCCTGTGCGACCCCCACGCCTCGCGCCGCGATGGCGATCTCGTCGCTCTCGGTCCCCGCCATGACCACCGCGAAGCCCTCCCCCTCTCGCTCACCGACCAGGTTGCCGGCCGGGACGCGGAACTCCTCCAAAATCATCTCGCAGGTCCGGAGCCCCCGGAAACCCAGCATGGCCAGGTCCCGGCTCACCGTCAAGCCCGGGCCGCCCTTCTCGACGATGAAGCACGAGAGTCCGCTCTCGGGCGATCCCGCCTCGGGGTCGGTCTTGGCCAGGAGCGCGAAGATCGCGCCGTGGCGCCCATTGGTGACGAACATCTGTGAGCCGGTGATGACGTAGGAGTCGCCGTCGCGCCTGGCAACTGTGCGAACGGCCTGGAGGTCGGGGCCGCCACTGGCCTCGCTGAGGGCCAGGCCTCCGAGCTTGTCGCCCGTGGCCAGAGCGGGCAGGAACCGACGGCGCTGTGCCTCGGTGCCGGACCGGGTCACGATGGCGGCCAGGCTCAGATGGGCGGTGAGGATTGCCGAGAGTGACATCCACCCCCGCGAGATCTCCTCGAGGAGCATGGCGCAGGTCGTGGAGTCCAGGCCGAGCCCGCCGTATTCCTGGGGGATGGTGGCGCCCAGCAGCCCGAGCTCCCTGAGCTTCTCCACGATCTCGAAGGGGTCCTCGTCAGCCCGCTCGTACCGCGACGCGAGGGGGATCACGTCCTTCTCGACGAAGGTCCGGACAAGCTGGACCAGCTGGCGCCGCTCCACCGGCTCTCCCTCGAGCGCGTGCAAGGCTCCATGCCGCTCGCCGTACCGCTCCAGGAGCTGGCGCGCGATGACGAGGCGTTGGATCTCGTTGGTCCCCTCGCCGATGATCATCAGCGGGGTGTCGCGGTAGTAGCGCTCCACACGGTACTCTTTGAGGGAGCCGTGGCCGCCGTGGATCCGCATGGAGTCCATCGCGATCTCTTGCGCTGCCTCCGAGGCAAAGAGCTTGGCCATCCCGGCCTCGAGGTCGCACCGCTGGCCCGCGTCCTTCTTCTTGGCGGCCCAGGTCGCCAGCAGGCGGGCGGCGCTGAGTTCGGTGACCATGTCAGCCAGCCTGAGCTGGATAGCCTGGCGCCCGGCGCCGGAGTGATCGGACGGGGGCCTGAGCTGCGCGTACCGGAGCGCATCCTCGAACGCTGCCTGGGCGACTCCCACGGCGCGGGCCGCGATGTTGATCCGTCCGGTTTCGAGCCCGGCCATGACGTGCTTGAAGCCCCGCCCCTCCACACCCCCCACGAGATTGTCGGCAGGGACTGACACGTCCTCAAAGACGAGCTCGACGGTGTCCAACCCCTTGTAGCCGAGCTTGGAGAGGCTCTGGGCCACCTGAAACCCGGGATGCCCCTTCTCGACGATGAAGCAGGACATCCCTCTGTGGGGCGGGCTGGCGGCCGGGTCGGTTCTGGCCAGGAGGGCGAAGGTGTTCCCCTCCCGGCCGTTGGTGACGAACATCTTGGTGCCGGTAATGCGGTAGGCCTCTCCCTGGCGCCTCGCCACCGTCCGAATCGCCTGCACGTCAGACCCGGCATGGGGCTCGGTCAGGCAGAGCCCCCCGCGCTTGTCTCCCCTGGCCATGGCTGGGAGGAACCGTTCTCTCTGCTCCTCGGTGCCGAAGTCCGTGACGATGAGGGCCATGATCAGGTGGCTGTTGATCACGCCGGCGAGCGACATCCACCCCCGGCAGAGCTCCTCGATAACCAAGGCGTACGCGGTCGAGGTGAGCCCGAGCCCGCCGAAGGCTTTCGGAATGAGGCATCCAAAGAGCCCGAGTTCCTTCATCCGCGCGACCAGGTCGTGAGGGTAGATGTCGTCGTGCTCGAGGGCGGAGGCCACCGGCTTGACCTCCTTCTCCACGAACTCACGGACGAGAGTGACGATCTGAGGGTCCTGGTCGGCAAGGGCGATGGCTGCCATGGTCCGGGTTGGGTTGACTGAAATTCAGTAACGCCAGCCTAGCAATCCTGAGGGTACAATTGCAAGGGGCCCAAAGCCAGTGGCCGAGCCTGCTCGTGCCAACGTTGGATTGGGTGACGCCAAGATCAAAAGGCGTAGGAGATCCGGACGCGCACCCTGTCGTTGTCCCGGAACGTCCCAAAGAAGGTATCACGTCGGCCGCCCAGAACATCTCCCCCGAGCACGATGGTCATCCCGTCCATCGGTTGCCACGAGAGTTCCGGCTGGAGCACGAAGTCACCCTCCTCCAAGTTCACAAACCCTTCCAGCCTCACGCGAAGGAACTCGGTGTACTTCCAGGTGGTGTTGAGCAGGAGGGCGTGGCGAAAGAAGTGGAGGAGTCCGCCGACCTCTTCCTGATTCGCCGCACCCCGCTGGGGGAGCTCGGTGTCGAGGGCGTATTCGACGATCACGAAGAGGCTCTGGCCCACGGGGATCCGCGAAAACGTGCGGTCCACACCCCCGGTGAAGCGGAGATAGGGGTCACCGACCTCGCTGTCGTCGGACTCCAGGTCCGTCGTAAGCGTGTACGCAGCCTCGGCGCGGAGGCCCCACTCCGAAATGACTGTCGCGAAGTCTCCCCCGACGATGTGGATCCGCTTATGGACGGGGACGAGCGTGATGGTCGCCTCGCTGCCGACAGGGTCGACCCGGGTCACCTCTTGTCGGATGATCGTTGGCACCCGGTCGTAGCCGTAATAGTACATGCCGGCGAAGTCCCATCCGCGTGATGAGCCGTTCAGCCGGACCCCGATCTGACCTGACTCGAGCGTCCGCGAGGGCTCCACTCTCCGACCCTCGCGGAAGGTCAGCCGGGCCCGGCCGAGACCCGGCACTTCCCCTTCCTCAGGGAGGGCGGTCCACCGGTTTTCCGCCCTGAAGGACGTCATGTCCGGGTCGAAGACCGGAACCCACACTCCCTCCAACGTCAAGCCGCCGGGGAAGAGATCGAGCTTCACGGCGTCGATAGCTTCTTCCCGGTCCTCGATCAGGTCGGTGTAGTCGTGGCGCTTGAAGACATCGGTGGGCTTGAGGCTGTCCGCCCGACCCCAGGTGATGAACTGCCGGCCGATCCGAGCAGCCCAGGTCTCGCGGTCCAGGTCAAGAAAGCCCTCGTAAGGATAGATCCGTGATCGCTCCTCTTCTGAGAAGTCCTGCCGGAGGGCCAGGGAGAAGCGGAAAAAGATGCTCTCGGAGGGTGCCCACTCGACCTCCGGGATCGCGGTCAGGGCGTTCCGGCTATCCGTCTGGACGCCCCCGCGGGCGCCCAGGTAAGAGAAATGCTCGTACTCCAGCGGAAGCCGGAAGTGCGCCTTCGCTAACTCTTCGGCCGAGGCTGAACGCAACACGCCGGCGCCCAGACCCAGGACGAGGAGAAGCACCCAGGGCCAGCGAGCGTGCACCGCACGGATCACCTTCCACGCTTCAGGTATCGTTCCGTGAAATAGCGCTTTGGCACCCCCAGGCCAATCTTCCGGCTGTGGTAGTTCACGATGGTCACGTGCCGGCGGCCGAAGTCCTCCATGCGCATCTGGCGCCAGCGATAGTTGCCCGACACCCGCTCGAGTCCGGCCATGGTGAGACGCTTGAAGAAGGCTCCGTCGCGATTGTAGTAGTCCACGCGTAGGATCACGTCGCGGGCGGGGTCCACCCAGCTGACTGTCTTCGAGTACGCGGTCTCGCGCTGGAGCTTTTCGGCGACCGGCACAGCCTTGATCACGAGGCAGCGCACCCCCTCCAGCGTCTCCTGCCCACGGCTTGTGTGGCGGTACTCTTCGATCTTCGCGCGCATGATGTCCTCGTACAGGAAGTCGGTCCCCATGTATCGGTTGCCGCGGTTCGCGGGAGCGACCCGGCGGGTGGCGTGGTAGGCGGGCAGGTACATCCACTGGTCGTTGTCCCGGTCGGAATGCTCGATCGTGAGCACGCCACTCTTTCGAAAGTCAGGCGGCGAGTGAAAGCGGATCAGCCGCATCTCGTCGAGCGAGCCAGGCGCAATCTGCCGCTCGTAGACGGTCCCGGTGCGCTCGCGGATCCGGCCCGAAGAGTCGATGAGCTGCATGGTGAAGTCCACCTTCTCGTCGGTGGCCGTGTCCTGGCGTTGGACGCGGCGCATCACTTCCGCCGCGTCGCGTTGCTGTCCGGCAGCGAGACCGGCCGCGAGCAGCAGGGTTGCCGTCGCCAGATACCCCAAGGCGTGCCGCAGCACCCGGCTCCGCGTCATTCGATGATCCTGGTCCGGATCGCGTGAGCGATGTTGAGCCGATCGATCATCCGGAGCCCCGGGTACGCGGAGATGGGCATGACGGCGATTGCGGCGCCGAGGACCCCGATGAAATCGAAGACCCGGAAGATGTTGATCACCTCATACCACGCCTGGCTCATCCGAGCGTTGAGGAAGACGGCGAGCCCGACTCCGACCGGGATGCTGAGGATGGCCGCCAAGCCCCCTTGGCCCAGTGCTTCAGTCAAGATGACGGCGCGCAGGCGGCGCTGGCTGTAGCCGAGGGATTTGAAGGTGGCGTACTCGGCTCCCCGCTCGGTGATCACGAAATTCACGCTGGTGAAGATGAAGAGCATGGCGACGAATATGCTCACTCCTGCGGCCATGTACACGATCCCCATCATCTCGCCCATCAGCTGCTGGAAGGCGGCCACCAGGCCCTCCTTGGTGGTAACCTTCGCCACGTAGTCCAGGTGGGTGAGGGCAGCCGGAAGGTCCGGGGCGGGACCCGCCGTCTCGATGTAGGCGCCGGTTCCCTCGTCCTTGAAGTTCGTAATGACCTGTGCCCGCCGGAAGGGCATCATGACCTGGCTCAGGACGATCTCTGCCGAGATGCCGACCAGGTGAAAGGGGTACTCCTCCCCCCGGCGGATCCTGACGGTTACCCGGTCTCCCACTCCGACCTGGAGCCGCCGGGCCAGGTCTTGGCTCAGCAGAACCTCGTCCGGGGCTCCGCTCAGGAACCGCCCCTCCTTGATCATCGTGCGCTTCATCCCCGTCTCCGGGTGGATCCCGAGAATGCCGGCGCCTTCGTAACGCCCGTTGGCCCCGACCTCGACAAACCGCCGGAAGTACGGCTCCACCCTCGCGACACCGGGGAGGGAGCGGATCGGCTCCAGGTCCTCCAGGAAGACCGGATAGAGAAAGTCGACCGCAAGATCCCACCGCTCCCCCTCGAAGACGACCCGGATTGTCTCGAGCATGGATGTCATGGCGACCATGTACGCGAGGGAGACGCCGAGCGAGAAGGCGATGGCGAGGACGGTTGACAGTGTCCGCCACGGCCGCCGAAACATGTTCCGCACCCCGAAGCGCACGGGCGTCGGGAGGGCCCCCATCCGCGTGAACGCCGACTGAATCCACCCCCGGGAGACAAGGCCCACGTGCACAGGCTCGCGGATGATCGCCTGGGGCGTGAGCCGGATCATTCGGATGATCGGGAGGGCGGTCGCAGCAGCCGTAATCAGGATTGCCGCCGCGAAGCCGACGGCCATGAGCTGGGGCTCTACCACGTAGACCACGTCCGGCACTCCCATCGCGTTCGCGTAGATTTGAGCGAAGAGGTTCCGAAAGAGGAAGGCAAGCGGCATGCTGATAAGTGCCCCGGCCCCTCCGAGGAGTGCTCCGGTAGTGAGATAGGCCCAGACCACCTGTCCTTTCCGGTACCCGAGCGCGAGGAGACCGCCGATCTCCTTCCGCTGCTCCTGCACGAGTCGGTTCACCGTGATCAGGGTGAGGATGAAGGCGAGGGCTCCGAGGATCAGGATGATGGAGGGGGTGTAGATCCGAAATGCCTCGAGGTCGATCTGGAGGAACTTCCAGATGAAATGCTCCTCTTTCGGCATCACGCGCTCCAGGTTCAGCCGGCCGAGGCGTTCCACCACGGCGTCCGTCACGACGCGCGGGTCGGCGGCAGGCTCGAAGCGGAAGAGGAGGTCGTTCACCATCGTGAAGCCGAGCGAGTCGCTCACGCGGGCAAGGTTGGCGAAGACGACACCCATCGCGCCCTTCTCCGGGATCACGTAGTCGGGATTGGCCGTGGTGACCAGGTACTCGGGGCTCAGCGCCACGCCCTCGATCCGGCTCTCGTAGATCTTCTCGCCGACTTGGACCCTGAGACGGTCGCCCACCTTGAAGCCGTGGTAGAGGGCCAGTGAACGCTCGATCACCGCGGATTCGAAGTCATCCGCCTGGATGCGAGTTCCTGCGACAAGCTCAAGGCTGTTGACGGTCGGCTCCGGGGTCTCGAGGAACACGAGCGTGCCGAGGATTCGCCGATTGTCGCCCAAGAGCACCGTTCCCGGAAGAATCAGCCGTCGCTCGACGGTCCGGATGCCAGGGATCCCCGTCAAGCCAGGTAGGTTCGCCACATCCTCCGGGAGGAACTGGACCTCCAGGTCGGCGAAATGCATCCGGTTGAATAGGACGTTTCGGGTGTTGAAGAGTGAGTCGATCGCCATTTCAATGCCCGTGAAGATTCCCGCGCCGCACGCCACGGTCAATACAATGGTCAACGCGCGCCAGCGGATCTTCCAGAAGTCCCGGGATATCTTGAGCGTCAGCGTGCGCATCAGCGTGGGCTCACTTCTCGACGATCTTCCCCTGGGCGATATGAACCACCCGATCTGCTGCGGTCGCGGTCTGGGGGTTGTGCGTGACAACGATGAAGGCCGCCCCGGTTCGGCGGTTCAGCTCCTTCATGAGCAGCACTACCCGCTCGCCCGTCTGGCGGTCGAGGTTCCCAGTGGGCTCGTCGGCGAGGACCAGGGGAGGTTCCTTCGCGAGCGCCCGAGCGATCGCCACGCGCTGTTGCTCACCGCCGGAGAGCTGGGCCGGAAAGGCGTTGCCACGCTCTAGAAGGCCGACTGCGTCCAGGTAGACGCGAGTGCGGCGGGCGATCTCCTGTCTGGACAGGTCAAGGATCTCCAGGGCGATCTCCACGTTCTCGGCTGCTGTGAGCGTGGGGAAGAGGTTGTAGAACTGGAAGACGAAGCCAATCTTGTTGCGGCGGAACGCGACGCTCGTTTCCGAGGAGCTGGCGCTCAGGTCCACACCTGCCACCATGAGATGCCCACTGCTGGGCGTGTCCATCGCGCCAATGAGATTCAGCAGGGTGGTCTTGCCGCTGCCGGACGGCCCGAGGACGACGACGAATTGACCAGGCTCGACCACGAGCGAGGCATCGCTGAGTACCGCGGTTCGAACTGCTCCCGTGTCATACCACTTACTGACATGTGCGAGGACGACCAGGGGTGAGGACGTGGAGGGATCGAGGACTGGCGCACTCATGACGTTCAGATTGAATTCCTTATGCTTCAGGAGTCATCAGACCGGGCTCGTAAGAAGAGCGGAGATCAGCCGGTCCTCAATCTCGCCAGGCCGCACTCCCGCGCACGGCAGCCTAGTTCTTCATCGCCGTAGAGAGAATCTGGCAATCGCCTCATTTCCGTGAGGCAAATGCACCGCGCTCCCCTGGGAAGGCAAGAAGCGAGACCAAAGGCGAGGGGAGTTCGGCACAGCGGCAGCAAATGGCTCGTGGCTGGCCGGTGATGGCGGTCTTGTGACCCACCGGATAGCGGGTGCGTCACCAAGGACTGCGGCTGGTTGGTCAGCGAGAGATCCCCGGGCTATTGGGCCAACTGGATCGCGGCGAGGAGAAGGGTATTGGCCCCGTGCTCGATGTCGTCCATGGCTGTGAACTCCTCCTCGCAGTGGCTTCGGCCGTTCTTCGACGGAACGAAGATCATTCCTGCCGGACCGATGGCGGCCATGTACTGGGCGTCGTGGCCCGCGCCCGACAGGATCCGCCGGTAGCGGCAGTTGAGGGGTTTGGCGGCTTGCTCCACGGCGTCCACCACCTGAGGGTCGAAGGGAGTGGGTGGCACGCGCCAGTAGTGTTCGAGCTCGGCGTGCACCCCCTCGCGAGCTGCGGCCTCTTTCACGGCCTGGTCGAGCAGCTCCCGGGCGCGCGTGAGGTGCTCGTCCGTCGGGTCCCTGAGATCCACGCTCATGGCGACCCTGCCGGGGATGACGTTCGGGATGTTCGGGGAGAGATCCAGCCGACCCACCGTGGCCACCATGTCTTTGCACACCTGGCCGGGAATGGCGCGCACGGCTTGCACCACCGCGGCAGCGCCCACCAGGGCGTCGTGGCGGATCCGCATGGGCGTGGGCCCGGCATGGTCCTGGACCCCGGCAAGTGTCAGCCGCGACCACGCGATCCCGACGATCCCCTCGACCACGCCCACCGAGAGCCCTTCCTCCTCCAGGTGCGGCCCCTGCTCGATGTGGAGCTCCAGGTAGGCGCGGATCGGGCGGGCGACACACGGCTCCGATCCCAGATAGCCGATCCGCTCCAGCTCGTCCACCAGGCGGATTCCGTTCTTGTCCCGGGCGTTGTAGGCGTCCTCAAGCGCGATCTTCCCGGCCATCACGCCGCTGGCGATCATGGCGGGCTGGAACCTGGCACCCTCCTCGTTGGTAAAAATCGAGAGCGTGAGCGGGTGGCGGGTTCTGAGACCGTGATCGTTGAGGGTTCGAATGGCCTCGAGCGCGCAGAGCACGCCGAGCTCGCCGTCATACTTCCCGCCGGTGGGGACCGAATCCACGTGGGAACCGATCATGACGGGTGGGAGCGCTTCGGTCCCCTGGCGGTGGCCGAAGATGCTCCCCATCCGGTCCACGCTGACCCGAAGCCCGGCCTCCTTCATCCAGGCTACCATCTGATCCCGTGCGCCCTTGTCCTCGTCGGTGAGGGCTAAGCGCGTGAGCCCGCCGCGGGGCGTCTCCCCGATTTTTCCGAGGGTCTCCGCCGCCTCTTCGAGTCGTTTCCGGTTGATGCGCATGATGCGGTGGCTCACCTCCGCCGATAGCGCCCCATGAGCTCGGCCTTTCCCAGCACGTGGCCCTCCATCGCCTTGAGCGTCTCTGCTTTGGAGTTGCGCGAGGGCAGCGCGAGCTCGATGTCGAGGGCATAGAGGGTGAAGAAGTAACGGTGGGCGGGGCCCCGGGGCGGGCAGGGCCCACCGTAGCCTACCCTCCTGAAATCGTTTACCCCCTGGACGCCGATGCCGGGGACCGCGTCTTTCGCCGGTACGCCTTCGGGAAGCTCGCGGAGGGTCGCTGCCAGCCCGTAAAGCACCCAGTGGACCCAGGTCCCGACCGGCGCGTCGGGGTCGTCGACGATCAGGGCGAAACCGTTAGTCCCGCTGGGCGGGTCAGTCCACCGGAGCGGTGGGGAGCGATCCGGCCCGTCGCAGGTGTGCTTCGCCGGGATCTCGCTGCCGGCTGAGAAGGCCGGACTCTGAAGCTCAAAGGCCATGGCAGCTCCTCCCAACGCGAAAATGAGAAGGCCCACGAGGAGCGGAATGCTCAGCTTCAAGGAGCGGCGCCCGGGTCGCCTGGACCGCCCTCGAAGAGGAACTGACCGGGACCGGAGATGATAGAATTTCCTCATGACCCCTCGGGTGCCACCTCAGTTGAGCCCCGACTCGATCCGGTTCTGTCCTCTCTGCGGCGCCAGCCTGACTCGCAGCCGGATCACGCCGCACGAGAAGGAGGAGGCCGTCTGCCCGAGCTGCGGGTTCATCTTCTATCTGAATCCCAAGGTGGTGGCCGGGACCATCCCGGCTGAGGACGGGCGCATCCTCCTGGTTCGGCGGAACATCGAGCCCGCGAAAGGGAAGTGGACCTTCCCCGGCGGCTTCGTGGAGTGGGGGGAGAGCGTCCCTGCCGGAGCCCAGCGCGAAACCTTAGAGGAAACGGGGCTCACGGTGACCCTCAGCACTCTCGTTGGCGTCTACTCGTACGCTGGGGCACCGGTGGTGATCGTCGTCTACCGGGCCCGGGTGACCGGCGGCCACCTCGCGCGGTGCCCTGAAATCGCCGAGGCCGCCTGGGTGAGACCTCATGAGATCCCCTGGGGGGAGCTTGCCTTCCCGTCCACGCGGGATGCGCTCACGGATTACCTCAAGGACGCTAGAGGCGGCTCGGCACTGCCGCCGTCGCCCTGCCGGTGACGACGGCTTCACCGTTTTGACTCTCCGCCCGGACTTCCAGTTCGACCAGGTGCTGGTCATCCTTGGATGACTTGGCCACGACCTTTCCCTTGCAGGTGATCACATCCCCGGGGCGGACCAGGGCGGCGAAGCGGACCCCGAGCTTTTTCACGCTCCCCGCGCCGAGCCAGTCGGTGATGGACTGGGCCACGAACCCCATTGAGAGCATCCCGTGGGCAAAGACCCCGCCCATCCCGGCAGCCTTGGCGAACTCCTCATCCACGTGAATCGGGTTGAAGTCGCCTGAGGCTCCTGCGTAGCGGGTGAGCTGAATCCGCTGGAGGGGAGGCTTCACCAGCTCGACCAACTCGTCCCCCACCTGAATATCTTCCGCGTAGACTTTTGCGTACTGCATCGTTCCTCTCCGCGCAGCCGCTCCCCCCGGCGTTAGAGGCGGACGATCATCGTGTTGCGCATCTTCGCCACGATCTGGTTGTCCTGGTCGGTCACGGCAGTCTCCCGCATCACGAACGCCATGGGGCCGCTCCGTCCGGTCTTCTCGTAGACATCCGTGATCCGGGTGCGGCAGAGGAAGGTCTCTCCGGGCCGGATCTGGCGGAAGAACTCGAACTCCTGCTCGCCGTGGAGCACCCGCGAGATATCTACGCCCAGGTCGTGCAGGAGGGCCGCAGTATCCGCCTGCTCGTTGCGGAAGGTGATCGGGAAGGTGGGGGGTGCGATGATGTCGCCCCATTGGGAGGCCCGGCCGATCTCCTCCCTCAGGTAGAACGGGTTCAGGTCGCCGATGGCTTGCGCGAACTCCTTGATCTTGCCCCGCTCCACGGTGACAGCGAACGGCGGGTACTCCTTGCCGACGAGGTCTCTGTTGACTTGGATCGCCATGAGCCCTTCGCCCCCTACGTCCCTTTTGCCATCGCGCGGCTCAGGAATTTTTCGAGGCTCGCAACGACGAGTCGCTCATGCGTCCCCTGCGCCACCTTCTCCACTTCGTCCGAGGCTTCCACCCGAAAGCGGAAGCGCTTTCCATCGGTCTCCGTGAGCTCGGCCCGGGCTCGCACTCGCATCCCCACGGGCGTCGCGGCGAGGTGCCTCATCTCCATCCAGGTCCCCACCGTGGCCGCCCCCGGTGGCAGGTGTGGGTGGATGATGGCGCCCGCCGCGTCTTCCAGGAGGCCGATCAGGAACGGCGTCGCGAAGACCATGACGCCCTTGTTTCCCATAGCGTCCGCGGTCCGCTCGGGCGTCACGATCACGTCCACCTCTGCAACTGCGCCGGGCCTGAGGTCCATGCAGATCTCCTCGATGTGTGTCTCTTCTACCTCGACTCTCTGTCGCCGTCAAGGCCAGAAGTGGTCAGGCTCCGGGGCGCACGCGCACTCAAGGCTTTTCTAGCGTGAGCAGGTGTGGCAGAACTGGCAGCATGGCTCCTGCCATCGCGGCTCTCGGCGCCCTGGTGGTGTCGCTTGACTCTGCCGTCAACATTGCCTTCCCTGCCATGTCTTCGGCCTTTGGGGTCGGGCCCACGTCCATCAAGTGGGTGGTCATCACCTACGTCCTGACGTATGCGCTCACGGCCTACGCGGCGGGATTGCTGGCTGACCGGGTGGGCCATAGGGCTGTCTTTGTGGCCGGGCTCTGGCTCACGGCCGCGAGCCTCCTCGTGCTGAGCTTCGCTCCCACCTATGGCTGGTTCCTCATCTTCCGCGTAATCCAGGGGCTCGGCGGAGGGCTGGTCTACGGGAGCTCGCCGGCGTTGGTCACCTTGGCGCTTCCGCCAGAGAAGCGCGGCCGGGGGCTCGGGCTCTTCACCCTCGGCATGGCGGGTGGCTTCGGCGTCGGCCCTCTCATTGGCGGACTGCTCGTGGACGAGTTCGGCTGGCATTGGGTCTATCTCTTCCGCGCCCCGTTGGCGCTTGCCCTGGCCTTGGGCGCGGCCCCTGTGCTCCGCGGAATGCCGTACGGCAGTGCGCGCTGGCAGCTGATCCGGCTCAGTGAGATCGTCCGACCACAGCTGCTCCTGGCTAATGCCCTGGCTCTCCTCGCCAACCTGGCTCAGTTCGCGGTCTGGCTTCTCGTCCCGTATTACCTGGTGAGCATCCTGCGCCTTTCGGCCACGGCTGGCGGTCTCTTCTTCATGCTGACCCCGTTGGGCACCGCTCTCGCCGGGCCGCCGGGCGGCTGGGCCACCGACCGGTTCGGAAGCCGCCCGCTGCTCACCCTCGGGCTCGCTGCCGAGAGCGCCGGGCTCTTCCTGATAAGCCGGCTGGAGGCCGACAGCGGGCTGGTCCAAGTGGGCCTTGCGCTGGCCCTGGTGGGGCTCGGCCTCGGAGTCTTTCAGGTCCCCAATATGAGTTTGGTGATGGCGAGCTTTCCTGCCTCCCAGCAGGGTGGGGCTGGCGGCATGATCTTGATGAGCCGGACCCTGGGCGTGGTGGCAGGGGTGAGCGTGGCAAGCGCCATATTCGGGGCGCGGAGCCGGAGCCTCGGCTTCTTAGGCGCCTTCCACGATGTGTTCCTCGTGGCGGGAGCGGTCTCGACGGTTGCGCTTCTCCTCTCGCTCGTCTGGCCCAGCCGCCGCAACTGACCCCGACCCCCAACATCACTCAACCGTCGAGCGGCCCGTCGGGAGCACGTCCGTCGCCGGGCTGGGCCTCCCTCCGGCCTCGCGCCCCGGCCGGTGCCACCCGCTCGGGAGACGGCGCGACGAGCGGAGGCTTTCGGATGAGAACTCACTGAGCTACGGGAGCAGGAGGATCTTTCCGGTGGTCTCGCGTGCGGCGAGAGCCCTGTGAGCCTCAGCAGCCTGGGCAAGCGGCGGGGTGCGGTCGATCCTGAGCCGGAGCTTCCCCGCTTCGATCCAGCCCAGCACATCGCCCGCTCGCTGGAGCAGCTCCTCGCGGGTGGGCGTGTAGTGAAAGAGACTCGGGCGGGTCAGAAAGAGCGAGCCCTTGGCCATCAGCACCTGGATGTCGAAGGGCGGCACCGGGCCGCTCGACTGGCCGTAGAAGGCCATGTACCCGCGCAGGCCGAGGCAGTTGAGGCTTTTTTCGAACGTGTCCTTTCCCACCGAGTCGTAGACGACGTTGAGGCCCTTGCCCCCGGTGAGCTGCTTCACCTTGGCCTCGAAGTCCTCCTGGGTGTAGAGGATCACCTCGTCGGCTCCGGCCTCGCGCGCCAGCTTGGCTTTTGCCTCGGTGGAGACCGTGCCGATCACCCGCGCTCCTCGCATCTTCGCCATCTGGCAGAGGAGAAGCCCCACGCCTCCGGCGGCGGCGTGCACCAGGCAGCTATCGCCGGGCTTGAGCGGGTAGGTGGTGTGGCTGAGGTAGTGGGCCGTCATCCCCTGGAGCATGGCTGCCGCCCCGTCCTGAAAGCTGAGCTTGGCCGGCAAGACCACCAGGCGCTCCGAGGGGATCAGGGCGTGAGTGGCGTACGAGCCAGGAATCCCGTTCCAGGCGACGCGGTTCCCTACCGCGACCTCCTTGACGTTTGGCCCGGCAGCCTCCACTGTCCCCGCGCCCTCCAGGCCCAGCGCCAAGGGGAGCCCCCCCTTGTAGTGGCCGCTCCGCTGGTAGATATCGATGAAGTTGACGCCGGCCGCCTCGACCTTGACCAACGCCTGCCCGGGTCCCGGCGTGGGGGTCGGTACCTCTTCGAGCTTCATCACTTCAGGTCCGCCGTACTGGTGCACTCTGACCGCGTTCATGGGCGTCTCCTCTTTGGAAATGAACTGGCGCTCCGACTTTACCCGATTCGCCGGGCTCTGGCAATCCAGGGCGTGACCGGGCCTCGCGGAGTCTGCCTGACAGTGGCGGGGCGCACCGTTCTATGGTAGATATGAGGCCGTTATGGCGGAGCTCGCCTCCCGCCGCTACGCAGTGTCCGACGCGATCGACGCCATCGAGCTCTACTTCGACAAGGGCTGGGCCGATGGCCTGCCCGTGGTCCCCCCAACCGAGGAGCGCATCTGCGCCATGTTGGAGGCTGCCGGGCTCCCCCCGGAGCAGGAGGTGACCTTCGTCGAGCACCGGCGAGTCTCGGTGACCGCCGAGAAGGTGGCGATCAACGCCGTCATGGCGGGCTGCAGGCGCGAGTATATGCCGGTGGTGGTGGCCGCCATCGAGGCGATTGGAGATTCCCGCTGGGGCTACCATGGCCCCGCGACTTCCACCGGCGGTTCCGCGGTGCTGATGATCGTCAACGGTCCGGTGGCGAAGGAGCTCGGGATCAACAGCGGCGACAACCTGTTCGGCCCCGGGTGGCGAGCCAACGCGACGATCGGGCGCGCGGTGCGGCTGGTCATGCGGAACGTCATCGGGACGCTCCCGGGAGCGCTGGACCGGAGCACGCTCGGGCATTCCGGGAAATACACCTACCTCATCGCCGAGAACGAAACGGAGAGCCCCTGGCCGCCGCTTCACGTGGAACGGGGCTTTCGGCCCGAGCAGAGCGCCGTGACTGTGCTTGCCGCGGAGGCCCCCCACCAGTTCTACAACCAGCTCTCCCGCACGGCCGAGGGCATCCTGACCACGCTCTGCGATGACATGCGGATTTCAGGCACGGCGGTGGCCCAGCCGCAGTATGTGGTCGTCCTCGCGGGGGAGCACATGAGGACGATCGCGGCCGACGGCTGGTCCAAGGGTGACATCCGTAAGTTTGTCTTCGAGCAGACCCACCGGACGGTGGCCCACCTCAAGCGGACGCACCGGCTCCCGGGCGAGGTGGCGCCGGAGGACGAGACCACCCTGCGCCCGCTGGTCCGCTCTCCCGAGGAGATCCTCGTGGTGGCGGCGGGCGGACGGGCCGGGGCTTTCTCGGCGTACATCCCGGGGTGGGGCGGTGTCCGGACCTCTCAGAGCGTGACGAAGGGCATTCGCGTGTGATGGCAGGGAGGCAGAAGGAGGGGAGAATGGGCACGATTCAGGTATTTGATCCGACCACGGAGGCACGCGAGCAGAGCATGGTGTATGCTCCTCGGCCCGACTCCCTCAGCGGGAAGCGGGTTGGGCTCGTCGAGAACACGAAGTTCAACTCGGACGTCCTCCTCCTCAAGATCGGCAAGGTCCTGGAGGACGAGTACGGCGCGGCGGGGAGCGTGCTCTGGCGGAAGCTCAACTCCAGCGTGCCGGCCCACGAGGAGATCCTCGAAGACGCCAGGGGCCGGGCGGATGTCGTGCTCGCCGGGATCGGAGACTGAGGGTCCTGCTCGTCGGGCAGTGTGCTCGACGCGATCCTCTTCGAGCAACAGGGCATGCCTGCTGCCTCCATCGTCACTGACCTCTTCGAGCGCACGGGCCGGGCCATGGCCGAGACCTGGGGGGTCCCGCGCTTCAAGTTTCTGCTGATGCCCCACCCCATCGCCAATCTCACCGAGGCCGAGCTGGAGCAGAGGGCCCGGGAGATTGCCCCGGAAGTCGTCAAGCTCCTGCTTCAGGGCCAGGAGTAAGGGAAGGTCCTCCCGCGCCCACCGTCGCACGCGCCAGAAGCCGACTCCGGGGGGCCCGGGCTGCGGGGCCGTGTGGCGTGCCTCACGATTGCCCCTGGGCTCCTTGCCGTGGTCCGCGCGGGGAGGCCTCGAGTGACCGCGGAGATCACCGGAGCCACCCCGAGCAGGAGGTGGTATGCTGTTCTAAAGCTGCGGGAATAGGGATTCTCCCCGAATTGTTTTACGGATAGAGTGTGGCGACCAACGACAGGGGTCGGGAGTTCGAACAAGCAGCCCTGGTGCACCTCGACCGGGTCTTCCAGCTGGCCCTCCGGCTCTGCGGGAATCGGGCTGAGGCCCAGGATCTGGCACAGGAGACTTTCCTCCGGGCCTTCCGCCACTTCGATCAGTTCGATCCCGGGACCAACTGTCGGGCGTGGCTCTTCGCGATTCTGCGGAATACGTTCATCAACCGGGTGAAGCGGCAGGGGAGGGAGCTCCTCGGCCTGGAGGATGGGGCATCGGAGCGACGGGAGGGCGAGTCCTCCGAGATGACGGCGGCCATTGCCAGCCCGGAGGAGGAGTTTTTTCGGCACGTGGTGGACTCGGATGTGCTCGCTGCGCTGGAGAGGTTGCCGCTCAGCTTCCGGGAGGTGGTCCTGCTGGCCGACGTGGAGGAGTGTTCGTACAAGGAGATCGGCCAGATCTGCGGGCTACCGCTCGGCACCGTGATGTCCCGGCTCTTCCGAGGACGTCAGATGTTACGGCAAGCCCTGGTCGCAGCGGGCCGCGAGCGCCGGGGCATCGGGAGGGAAGCATGACCTGCGAGGAGCTTCGCAGCCGCCTGGAGGCCCATCTCGACGGCGAGCTGGACGTTGCGCATTCGCTGGAAGCGGACGAGCACTTGACCTTCTGCATGTCCTGCCAGTGGGCGTACGCCAGGGAGCGGGAGCTCCGTCAGGTGCTGAAGACCCGGCTGCCTCGCGTGACTGCGCCTGCCGAGCTTCACGCACGGGTCCGGACGGCCATCCGCGCCGCCGATCGCCGGGATCGGTGGGGCTCGGTTCCCCGCCTTGTTCGCTGGGGACTGCTCCCCGCGGTTGCCGCCGCGCTGGTGCTTATGGTCCTGACCGTGAGCCTGCGCGAGCCGGTTGTCAGCCCGCCGCCGCTCGCGGTGGCCGGGTTGGTGGGCAAGCATCAGATGTACTCCCGCCTGGACGCCCCCGCGGAGATCGCCAGCGCCAGCTACGAGACGGTGGGGGGCTGGTTGCGGCAGCGGGTCCGGTTCGAGGTGCCAGTGCCCGACTTCACCTCAGCGGGGATCCGCCTGGTCGGCGCACGGCTCTCGGACCTGGGCGATCGTGAGGTCGCCTATCTTCTCTACGAGAAGGAAGGAACCCTGGTTTCCCTCTTCGGGTTTCCCAAGCGCGGGCTCGCGCTTCCCGTAGAGGGATGGGTCGAGCTGGGGGACTCTCGCTTCTACGCGAAGAGGGTGGAAGGGGTCGAGGTCGTGCTCTGGACGCAGGGTGACCTGGCCTATGCGCTCGTCTCACCGCTCAGTCGAGAGACGCTCTTCCAATGCGCTCTGACCGTCTGGCGCCTCGCTGGCTCCGAGGCGGTCCCTGGCCCCCGCCCCGCTTCCCGAGTGTATTAGAATCCGTGCGCTCCATATTGAGCGGGCTCCTCTGCGTGCTCGTCGTCATGGCGAGCGCTGGCGAGATCGCCTCCGCCAAGGACCCCTTCAGGGCCTTGGGGCTGATCAGGCCGGCTCGGGTCCAGCCGGCCCCCGCCTTCACCCTATCCACGCCGACGGGAGTGCCCCTCAAGCTGGGTGATCACAGAGGGAAGGTCGTGCTCGTCAATTTCTGGGCCACCTGGTGCCGACCCTGCCTTGAAGAGATGCCCGCCATGGAGCGGCTGTACAGGCGGTTTCGGGAGAACGGATTCACCATTGTGGCCATTTCGGTCGACGCTGAGGGAGGACCGATCGTCGGCCCATTCCTCGAAAAGCACGAGCTGACCTTCCCGGTCGGGCTCGACCCCGAGATGGCCGTGGCCGAGCTCTATCGCGTGCAGGGGATCCCGAGGAGCTTTCTCATCGACCGGGAGGGGAACCTGCTCGCCCAGGCCATCGGCCCTCGCGAGTGGGATAGCACGGACGCCCGCGCGCTGATTACGCACCTGTTGAGGCGCGGGTAGGAAGACCGGGATGGGTCTGGACGAATCTCTCGGCATCGCTGTGGCCTTTTCCGCCGGCCTGCTCTCCTTCCTCTCCCCCTGCGTGCTCCCGCTGTTCCCCTCCTACCTTTCCCTGATCACCGGCATGTCGGTCCCCGCGCTTGCAGCAGAGGTCAGCGGGCAGGCGCGCCGGAAAGTCATGGCGCACTCGCTCGCCTTCATCGTTGGGTTCTCCTTGGTATTCGTGGCCCTCGGCGCGTCGTTCAGCGCCGCCGGCCAGCTCCTGCTGGATTACCGCGATTGGATCCGGCAGGTGGGGGGCGCCCTCATCATCGTCTTCGGCCTTTACATCGGGGGGTTCCTCCGCATTGGCTGGCTCAACCGCACCAAGCAGCTTCAGATCACGACTCATCCAGGCAGCGCTGCCGGCTCTCTTCTTGTGGGGGTGACCTTCGCGATCGGGTGGACCCCGTGTGTGGGACCGATCCTGGGTTCGATCCTCTCCCTGGCCGGGACTGCGGAGACCTTCGGGAATGGTGTGGGGCTCCTCGTGGCTTACTCCATCGGGCTCGCCGTGCCGTTCTTCCTCTCCTCGCTGGCGCTGGGGGGATTCCTGGGCTTCTTCAAACGCTACCGCCCGCTGATGGGGGTGGTGGAGCGCACCGCGGGCGTCCTCTTGGTGATCGTAGGGCTCCTCGTGCTCACCAACTACTTCGCCGTCCTCAATTCCTACGCCATCAGCCTCACCCCCGAGTGGCTCTTCAAGTACCTCTAGAGTGCCCCCTTCAATTTGCCCCGCATTTCTGCCATCCTAGCGCCATGGATCGGGTGCGCGTATGCGTGCCGGCCACCTCCGCGAACCTCGGGCCGGCATTTGATGCCTTGGGCCTGGCCTTGGCCCTCCACAATGAGGTGACCCTGGAGCCCGCGGATTCAGTGGTGGTCACCATCGAGGGGGAGGGCGCCTCCCAGCTCGACCGGACCGCCAATAACGTGGTGGTGAGGGGGGCCCGAGCCGTCTATGAGCTGGTCGGGCGTCGGTTCACCGGGCTCAAGGTCGCCTGCGTGAACCGCATCCCTCCGAGCCGGGGCCTCGGGTCCAGCGCTGCGGCCTGGCTCGGTGGGATAGCCGGGGCCAACGCCCTCCTCGGTGAACCGCTGGATGGGCAGGGGCTCCTTGACCTCGCCGCCTCACGGGAGGGGCACCCGGACAACGTCGCGGCTGCGCTCTTGGGCGGCCTCACCGTATCCTGCTGGAACGGCGGAAAGGTCTTGGCGGTCTCCCTTCCGGTTCCCGTTGAAATCAGCTGGGTGGTGCTGGCTCCCGAGGTTGAAGGCTCTACGGCCGAGGCGAGGGCTGTGCTCCCTCAGAGCGTGCCGCGAGCCGACGCGGTGTTCAACCTCCAGCGCGTGGCCCTCTTTCTCGGCGGGCTCCAACTCAAGCGCCAGGATCTGCTCGCGGTGGCCATGGAGGACCGGCTCCACCAGCCCTATCGGCGTCGCCTCTTTCCCTGGATGGAGGCCGTGGTCGCCGCTGCGCGCGCCGCGGGGGCGATCGGGTGCGTTCTGAGTGGGGCCGGTCCCTCGCTCCTTGCCGCCGCGCCCCACTCCCCCGAGGCCGTGGGGCGCGCGATGGAGAGGGCCCTCGCCCAGGCGGGCGTTCAGGGGCGAGCCCACGTCCTGAAGGTTGACCGTGCCGGGACGGTTTGGGAGGTTGGACAAGGGCCTTGACGGCCCCCGAGGCGTCTGCTAAGGTTCCCTCAACGTTTTCCCTTCTCTCTATCTGGAACGTATCGATCTGGAAGACGACACGTAGAGACTCCTGACGCGCTCACCGATGGCTCCCGACGTACGTTCCGGCTCAATCGTCTTGTCCATCCGGAGGCTCCCCCTCCAGAGAGCGGGATGCCGGGCGATTCCAGGTGTCCGTGGGCAGCCGCGTCCGGTCGAGCCCGAACCCGATTTAACCTTCACCCGTCAGGGAGATCAGGCCGATGGACTTCCAGGATAAAGTGCTGGAGTGTCGGGAGTGCGGGAAGGAGTTCCTCTTCTCAGCGGGCGAGCAGGCCTTCTATGCCGAGAAGGGTTTTCAGCACCAGCCGTCCCGCTGCAGGGACTGCCGGGGTGCCCGGCGGCCGGGGAGTGAGCGGGGGGCCTCCGGGGCGCGACAGCTCTTCGAGGCGGTCTGCTCGTCCTGCGGGAAAAGCACCCAAGTCCCCTTCAAGCCCACGCCCGGGAAGCCGGTCTACTGCCGCGAGTGCTACAGCAAGCGTGGCCGGTGGGGCGGCCAGCGGAGCTCGATGGCAGTCGAGCCCTAGTCGGGTCGGCACGGGCATCGGCGCGGCCGTCGGCCGTTGGTTCGCTGACGCGGCCCACGAGCACGCCGGGAGCTCCTGTCTCGCGTTCTCGTTGGGGTAGCCCCCCCGCCGTGGCCCTCGCGCGCGCCGGGACGTCATACAAAGCTCATCGCGGCCGCGGGGGGGAGTTCCGGGCTCGGCTCCCCCCTGTGAGAACTTGACGTGTGAATCCAGGCGGCAGTACGATCGGACTTACGCGCAGACGAGGGTCGGCGGCCCATGATCAAGAATGACGCGTGGATCAAGCGGATGGCGTTGGAAAAGGGGATGATCGCCCCGTTCGAGGAGTGGCAGCTGCGGCGAGGAACGATCTCCTTCGGGCTCTCCTCTTACGGCTACGACATCCGAATCGCCGACGAATTCAAGATCTTCACGAATATCAACACCACCATCGTGGACCCCAAGGCGTTCGATTCCCGAAGCTTCGTCGATTTCAAAGGAGCGGAATGCATCATCCCCCCCAACTCCTTCGCCCTTGGGCGATCGGTGGAATACTTCAGGATTCCCCGGAATGTCCTCACGATTTGCGTCGGGAAGTCGACCTATGCGCGCTGCGGAATCATCACGAACGTGACGCCGTTTGAGCCGGAGTGGGAAGGGTACGTCACGCTGGAGATTTCCAATACGACCCCGCTCCCGGCGAAGATCTACGCGAACGAGGGGATCGCGCAAGTCCTGTTCTTTGAGTCTGACGAAGCGTGTCTGGCCTCCTATGAGGACCGGGCCGGGAAATACCAACGCCAGGCAGGGATCGCGCTCCCCACGGTGTGAGGCGGGCGCGAGGCGATTTGAATTTTGCCGGAAAGAAGGTTACGGTAGTAGGGTAGATGCCCGGCCTGGTCTGCTTCGGGGACCGGTGGGGAGGTCGCGGGGCGAGGCCGGGGGTCGCGGTCCCTGGTCGGGGTTCCGGTGCCGGCTCGCTCACGGAGCCGAGGAGGCAAATCCTGCATGGCTGAGCAGAGACGGAAGGTCGAGCGGCCCAGAGGCCCGTCAGAGGGTGACAGCGGTGGCGCGAGCACCGAAGTCGCCAAGAAAGGCAAGCGGCTCAAGGAAGAACTGGACAAGCTTCTGGATGAGATCGACGATATCCTCGAAGAAAACGCCGAGGAGTTCGTGAAGAGCTACGTCCAGCGGGGAGGCCAGTAGTCCGAGATGCCGATCTACGAGTACTCCTGTCCGAAATGCGGGGTGGACTTCGAGAAGCTGGTCTCCGGCCAGTGGGATGCGAGATGCCCGAGCTGCGGCAGCCCGGACGTCAAGCGGCTCGTGTCCCTGGTCGGGGTGAAGAGTGGAAGCACCTTTGTCGCCTCCAGGGGTGGCGGTTGCGGCTGCACGCCTGGAGGATGCGGGTGCCGCTGAGTTCCGGGCGCACTCACGATCCGGCGAGGGGCCATCATGGGGCCCCTTTTTACTCCGAGCTATTCCCCGAGACCCGTCGTTGTTCCGACGCCCGAGTGTCGCCCTCGTCGCCACCCTGATTTCCACGGGGTTGACCATGGTGGGTCGCTTCACGTGAGGGCAAGCTGACCGTGGATCTTCGACAACTTGAGATATTCAGCAAGGTGGCCGAGCTGCGGAGCTTCTCCAAGGCCGCGCAGGCCCTCTTCCTGACTCAACCCACCGTCTCCGAGCACATTCGTGCGCTGGAGGACGAGGTCGGGACTCGCCTGCTGGACCGGCTTGGCCGCGGCGCGGCCCCGACCAAGGCCGGAGAGCTCCTCCTCGGCTATGCCCGGCGGATCCTCCAGCTCCATCGCGAGGCGCGTCAGGCTTTGGAGCTGTTCCAGGGCCGGATCAGCGGCGAGCTGGTGGTGGGCGCCAGCACTATTCCCGGCGAGTACGTTCTTCCCGCGGTCATCGGCCGCTTCAAGGAGAAGTACCCGGAGATCTCCATTTCGCTCTTGATCGGCGATACCCAGCAGGTGCTGGAGTGGGTCCGAGAGGGGAAGGTGGAAGTGGGGATGGTGGGCGCCCGGATTCCTCAGCCGGTCCTGGAGTACAAGGAGCTGATGCCCGACGAGCTGGTGGTGGTGGTCTCCTCCGACCACCCGTGGCGCGGGAGGAAAACCGTCACGCTGGAGGAGGTCCAGGGGGAGCCGCTCATCGTACGGGAGCGGGGCTCCGGCTCCCGGCACGCCCTGGAGCGGGCTCTTGGGGAGGTGGGCGTGGACCTCATGGCCTTCCGCGTTGTGGGAGAAATGGGCTCCACCCAGGCGATCAAGCAGGCGGTCAGGGCGGGAGTCGGGATTTCGCTGATCTCCAAGCGGGCCGTGGAGCTTGAATGCCGGGCCGACCTCGTCTGGTGCGTGAAGGTGAAGGATCTGAGCTTTGCCCGCTCATTCTACCTGGTCACCCACCGGGACCGCTCTCGCTCTCCCCTGGCCGAGGCCTTTCGGGGTTTCCTTGAGAGTGAGGCGGCAAGCGGGTCGTGAAACCGGCCCGGCGTCTGGCGCATCGTAGAATATGAGGAGCTGAGTCGTCGCGAGGAGTGAGAGATCATGGCTGACGCCAAGCTGACCGCTCCGCCCTCCGGGAAGGAGATCCGACTCACCAGCTATGCCGCCTGTGCCGGCTGAGCCTCGAAGATGGGGCCCGGCGAGCTCCAGGCTGTCCTGTCGGATCTCAAGCGCCATGACCACCCCGACCTCCTGGTGGGGTTGGCCAGGCAGGATGACGCGGCGGTCTATCGGATCACGGACGACGTCGCGATCATCGAGACGGTGGACTTCTTCCCCCCGATCGTGGATGACCCGTACCTCTACGGCGCGATTGCAGCGGCCAACTCCATGTCCGATGTGTACGCCATGGGCGGCCAGGTGATCTTTGCCCTGAACGTCGCTGGCTTTCCGCGGGGTTTGCCGAAGGAAGTCATCGCCGAGATCTTCAGGGGCGGGGCCGACAAGGTGGTTGAGGCCGGCGGCGTCATGGCGGGAGGGCACACCCTGGTGGACGCCGAGCCGAAGTACGGGCTCTGCGTGACCGGCCGTATCCACCCGAAGGCGATCTTCGTGAAGGGCGGACTCCGGCCGGGCGACCGGCTCTTCCTCTCCAAGCCCTTGGGAACGGGAGTCATTGCCACGGCGGCGAAGGCAGGCGATTGCTCTCCCGAAATGCTCGATGGGGCGATCAAGAGCATGCTCCGGCTGAACCGGGTAGCGTGCGAAGTCGCGCAGGCGCTGGGAACTCGGGGCGCCACCGACATCACAGGCTTCGGTCTTCTCGGTCATGTCGGCGAGATGGTGGAGGCCTCAGGGGCCGGAGCGGCGATCCGCGCCTCAAGCCTCCCGCTTCTGGCCGGGGCCTTGAGCCTGGCTGGGAAAGGCCATTTGAGCGGAGGGATGAAGCGAAACAAGCGGCATGTCGAGGCGACGTTCGGAGGCGATGGACGACTCTCTATCGACGCGAGCCTCGCCGAGCCGCTGGTGAACGTGCTCTTCGAGTCCGAGACTTCGGGCGGCCTCTTTTTTTCGGTGGACGCTTCTCGCTCGGGCAAGGTCATCGAGCGCTTCCGAGAGCGGGGAGAGCCTTGCTGGGAGATCGGTGAAGTGATCGCCGAGCCCAAGATCAGCGTGGCATAGGCCGCGCTACCCACGCCTCTGGCGCCGGCCTGAGCGAGTTCCTCGTCCTCATCGAGCCGCCCTATTTTCATCGCCGTCTTCTATCGAGAATACCAATTTGTCTATTTGGGAAATTCCTATAGGATAGATATGTAGTGTGGGGAATGACGCGGAAAATCCGCTCGGGAGGCCTTGATGAGAAAAGTCGTGTGCGTCCTCGCGTTGCTGCTGATCGCTGCCTCAGTCGACGCTGGCGAGGTCCCCGACGTTCTCAGGGTCTCGGCCATTCCTGACGAGAACCCCAACGAGCTGCTTCGGATCTATCGGCCGTTCGTCGACTACCTCTCTCGCGAGCTCGGGACGAAGGTCAAGTTCACCCCGGTCATCGACTACGCCGCGACCGTGGAGGGGCTGGTCGCCAAGAAGCTGGACCTGGTCTGGTACGGCGGGTTCACCTCGGTGCAGGCCGTGAGGCGCACGAACGGCAACGCCACGCGGCTGGTGATGCGCGAGGAGGACGCCGAGTTCAAGTCCGTGTTCATCACGCGGAAGGATACCGAGATCAAGACCCTGGAGGATCTCAAGGGAAGGACCTTCTCCTTCGGGAGCGTCTCCTCCACCTCCGGGCACCTGATGCCCCGCTACTTCCTTCTGAAGCGCGGCATCCAGCCTGAACAGGACCTGAAGCAGGTGGCGTTCTCCGGGGCCCACGACGCGACCGCGCTCTGGGTGCAGTCGGGGAAGGTGGACGCCGGAGCCCTGAACTTCCTGGTGTGGGACAAGCTGGTGAAGAGCAAGACGGTGGACACGGCGAAGGTCGTGGTCTTCTGGACTACTCCCCCCTACGCGGACTACGTCTGGACTGTCCGCGGGGACCTGGACCGGGGGCTCCAGGAGAAGATCGCCTCGGCTTTTCTGAAGCTGGATTACAGGAACCTCGCGCACAAGCGCCTCCTCGACCTCCACCGGACTAAGAAATACATCCGGGCCTACGACGAAGAGTGGAAGGGGATCGAGCAGGCGGCCATCGCAGCGGGGCTCTTAAAGTAGCGATCGCCCGAATGATGTACGAGCTCCAGAACCTCCGGAAGGTGTTCAGCGACGGCTCGGTAGCCCTGGACGGGGTCTCCCTGATCATCGGGGCGGGGGAGCATGTCGCGTTTATCGGTCCCAGCGGCTCGGGGAAAACCACGCTCTTTCGCCTCATGAACCTCACGCTCCGACCCACCGGGGGAGCCATACGCCTGGACGGCGTGGACGTTTCTCGCTTCAGCGAATCCGAGCTCCGCCGGGCTCGACGGCGCATCGGGACGATCTATCAGCAGGGGAACCTGGTCGGACGCCTCCGCGTGGTCCACAACGTGCTGGCCGGCCACCTCGGCCGCTGGTCAACCGTCACGGCCTTCTCTTCGCTGATCCGCCCGCGGGGCGTGGAAGGGGCCCAGCGGACGCTGGGCCAGGTGGGAATCCCGGAGAAGCTCTATTCCCGGACTGACGAGCTCTCCGGAGGTCAGCGGCAGCGGGTGGCCATCGCGCGGATCCTGGTGCAGAACCCGGACGTCATCCTGGCCGACGAGCCGGTCTCCTCCGTGGACCCCTCGCTGGCCGTGAGCATCGTGACGCTCCTTCGCGATCTCTCGGCCGAGTCCCGTAAGACGCTCTTGACGAACCTCCACAGCGTAGAGCTGGCTCTGGGCTATTTCCCCCGCATCGTGGGGGTTCGCAGTGGTCAGGTACTCTTCGACCTCCCCCCTGACAAAATCACGCCGGAGCTGCTTGGGGAGCTCTACGCCGGACACGAGACGGGGGATCCCCACTCCGAGCGCGACAATGAGGCCACTGTCATCGGGCGCGCCTGCCGACCGATTCGGACGTAAGTCGGCGTTCCCCTATCTCTTCGCCTTCTTCTTCCTCGCCTCGCTCTCTCTCTCGCTCCACGTGGCCCAGGTGGACCCGCGCCTCCTCGTGGAGCCGGAGGCGCTGGCCAACCTGGGGCGGTTTGTCCGCGGCATGTTCCCGCCCGAGCTCTCCTGGTCTTTCCTCTCCCTGCTGGGACGACCGATCATCGAGACCATACAGATCTCGATCATGGGGACGACCCTCGCCTGCCTCGTCGCCATTCCCCTGGGGCTCCTCGCCACCAGCACCCTGAGCTGGAGCGGGATTCTTCACGAGCGCGGCCGGATCGAACGCCGGTGGCTCCTCGGATTCGTTCCGTACGCGCTGGCCCGGGGGCTCCTCTCCGTCTTCCGCTCGGTCCCCGAGTTTGTGTGGGCCTTGGTCTTTGTCCGGGCCGTGGGGCTGGGGCCGTTCGCCGGGGTCCTCGCCCTGGGGATCGCCTACGGGGGAATTCTGGGGAAGGTCTACTCCGAAATCCTCGAGGGCGTGGACGCCCGCCCGCTCGAGGCTCTCCATGCCGCCGGATCAGGAAAGCTCGGGATCGTTCTCTACGGGCTCCTCCCCCAGGCGCTCCCCAACGTCATCTCCTACACGCTCTACCGCTGGGAGTGCGCCATCCGGGCCTCGGCCATCCTCGGCTTCGTGGGGGCGGGGGGACTCGGGCTGCAGATCGAGCTCTCGATGCGCATGTTCCAGTTTAACGAGGTGCTCACGCTCCTCGGTGTCCTCTTCTTCCTGGTGGCAGCCGTGGACCTGATCAGCGGGAAGCTCCGGGGAGCCGTGGTGAGGTAGCCGTGGATCGGGTTCAGCGGCCTCTCCTGCCCTGGCTCATCACCGCCGGCTTCGTGGCGCTGATCCTCTGGAGCGCTCACGGCACCGAGGTGGACCTGCCGAGCCTCCTGGCAGGAGAGGGGGTCAGGCAGATGCTGAGCTACGCGGGCAAGCTCTTCCCCCCGGACCTCTCTGCCCCGGTGCTTCGCCAGGCTCTCGTGGGAGCCGTGGAGACCTTTGCCATCTCGCTCGTCGGGAGCCTCCTGGCGGTGGCCGTCGCGTTGCCGCTTTCGGTGCTGACCATGCGCACGATCCTCTACCGGGGGATCCTCTACGAAGGGCGCCAGCTCGGGAGGGGGTCCCGGGCTCTCCGGATGGGCGTGTACGCCCTAGGCAAGGCCCTGCTGAACGTGCTTCGCACCATCCCGGAGATCGTGTGGGCGCTTTTGTTTGTCTTCCTCGTGGGACTGGGACCGTTCCCCGGCGTGCTGGCTCTAGGGGTCCACACGGGAGGCGTGCTGGGGAAGCTCTTCGGGGAGGTGCTGGAGGATGTGGATCCTCGCCCCCTGGAGGCGCTCCAGTCTACCGGAGCGAGCCGGCTTCGGATCCTCCTCTACGGCGTGCTCCCTCAGGCCCTTCCGCAATTCCTCGCCTACGCCCTCTACCGGTGGGAGGTGAACATCCGGGCGGCCGCCATCCTGGGCTTCGTGGGGGCTGGCGGGCTCGGCCAGCGGATTCACATCGCCATCAGCCTCTTCCTCGAGAACCAGCTCCTGACGCTGCTTCTCGCCCTCTATCTGATGGTGACGCTGGTCGATGCGCTGAGCGCATATCTCAGGCGAAAGCTGATCTGACAAAAATGGGGGGGAATCGGGGAATAAGCCCGGCGAGGGGGATGTTCTATGGGGTGGAGGGTTGCGTGAGGGTGGGGACCAATGGTGCAGAGAGAGTGCGGCTTGCCGAGCCGGATCTGGGCGAGCTCTCCCGGGTGGGGCAGCTCCGCCCGCTCCGCAGAGGCCAGTCGCTCTTCTTGACCGGAGGCCTGGAAGACGCTATCCTCCTGGTCACGAGCGGTCGCCTCAAGCTGTCTCGGCTGTCCGCCGAGGGCAAAGAGCTGATCCTCTTTCTCTTCGAGCCGGGTGACCTGGTCGTGCCCCCCGGGGCCGGAATCCTCAAAGGCGCGGAGCTAATCGTGCAGGCCCTGGAGGACGGCCTCATCGTGGTGGTGAGGCGCCAGGCCTTTGAAGCGTTCCTGAGGGCTCGACCGGCCGCCGCCGTCGCCGTGATCCAGCAGCTCGCCGCCTGGATCCGCGTCCTCGAGGAACGAGTCGAGGAAATGGTCTTCAAGGACATCCCCGGACGCCTGGCCAGTGCCCTCCTTCGTCTTGCCGCCGCCTACGGCAATCGGGAGCCGAACGGGGCAGTGGCCGTTGGGCTCCGGGTGACCCAGCAGGATCTCGCGAACCTTATCGGCGCCAGCCGGGAGATGGTGAACCACGCGCTCTCGAACTGGAAGCGCGAAGGCCTGATCGAGCTTCACGGGCGCTCCATCGTCATCCTCCGGGCTGAGGCGCTCGAGTCTCTGGAGCCGGTACAGTGACAGGATACGGAGCGGTGCCGCGCTGGGCGTTTGTCGCGGCCAGCGTGGCTGTGGGGAGCCTCCTCCTCGCAGGTCAGGCGGCGCTCGCCTACGAAGTGGTAAAGGTCGATGACGGTGGCACGATAACCGGCACCGTCAAGTTGTCGGGTTCTGTCCCTCCTCCGCAGAAGCTCGAGGTCACGCGGGACCCCCGAGTGTGTGGGGCGGAGGCAAAGACCGCGGACACGCTCGTGGCCTCCTCCTCCGGGGGCCTCAAGAACGTGGTGGTCTCCCTGAACGGAATCGAGAAGGGCAAGGCGTTTTCCGACGCTCCCATCGAGCTGGACCAGCGCAAGTGCTGGTTTACTCCCCACGTGGTGCTGGTCCGGGCCGGGAGATCCTTCACGCTCCTCAACAGCGACAAAGTCCTCCACAACTTCCGGACGCCCGCCACCAAGGCGAACCGCGCCCTGAACAAGGCCCAACCGAAGTTCAAGCGCCGGCTCCCGATCACGATCAAGAACCCCGACGTCATCCCGGTCAACTGCGACATTCACGAGTGGATGCACGCGGTCATCGTGGTCATGGGCCATCCCTACCACGCGCTCACCGACGACAACGGCGCGTTTACGCTTCCCGACGTCCCGCCCGGGCGCTACACCCTCACCTTCTGGCACGAGGTCCTGGGCCGGCAGAGCCGCGAGGTCACTGTCAGGGCGGGGGGAGAGACCAAGGTCGCGGCAGAGTTCCGAGGCAGGTAGCGGCGAGCACCCCCCGTGAAACGGCCCTGGCTCTGCGCGCTCCTGGTGGCTGCTCTCGCCACCGCCGCGTCCCCGTCGTGGGGCAACCACGTCTTCATGCGCGGCGGGCCGTTCGGGGGGGTGGTGCTCCAGATCCTTCCGCACCCCGAGGAGCCCGAGACGCTGTACCTGGCATCTTTCGGGAGCGGGGTGTTCAGGAGTGTGGATGGAGGGCGGCGGTGGGAAGACGTCTCCCGAGGCCTGGAAGACCTGACCGTGATGACGCTTGCCATGCACCCGGTCGATTCGCGGGTGCTGTACGCGGGGACTGATTCCGGACTCTTCATCTCCCGGGATGGAGGGGGGGAGTGGAGCCACGGCGGAGCTGGGATTGCAGAGCGAAACATCCGAAGCCTGGTCGTGGTGCCGAGTCGCCCGACCGTCCTGTACGCGGCGACGGACCAGGGAGTTCTCTGGAGCTGGGATCAGGGAAGGAGCTGGGCCGCCCGCAACACCGAGCTCGGGATCCGCGACGTCCGTGTCCTTCGCCTCGACCCGTCTCATCCCGATCGGCTCTTCGCTGCCGGGTTTGGGGGCGTGTTCAGGAGCGAGGACGGGGGAGAGCGCTGGCAGGCGATCACCCGGGGCCTCACGAATCTCCAGGTGAGAACCCTGGCGGGGGATCCGAGCCGCGCCGAGGTACTCTATGCCGGGACGTCCGGCGGAGGGGTGTTCGTGACGACCGATGGTGGAGCCCACTGGCGGGCCCTCAATGAGGGCCTGGGGAATTTGCGGGTGCTCTCCCTGGCGGTGATGCCCGGCGGGGAGCTCTTCGCCGCTACCGTGGGTGGAGTCTACCGCCTGGAGCCGCGGGGATCATCGTGGGAGCGGGTGGGGGAAGGCCCCCTGGCTCTGACGGTCACGTTCGTTCAGGGTGACTCGCACCGGCCCGGCACGGTCTACGCCGGGACGGGTGGGCTCGTGTTTGTGAGCGAGGATCATGGCCGGCGGTGGCGGAACCTAGCCGTGTCAGTTGGGGTTTCTGCCGGTCACCAGGATGCCTCGGCGGGCGTCGAGTATCCCGCCGGGACTGACTCTCAAGCGGAAAGGAGGTGAGGGCGCATGAGGAAGTGGGTGGCCTTAGGTCTGGTGGCGGGGCTCGTTGGCGCTGTCGTGACCCCGGCCCTGGCTCAGCAAAAGAAGCGACTCACGCCAGGACCGTACATGGAGACGCTCAAGCCGAGAGACGGCATCGACGCGGCCATCGCGCGGGGGAAGAAGATCTTTAACCAGCTCGGCTGCGCGGGGTGTCACCCGAGGGGTGGAACCATTGGCGGAACCGCCTTGATGGCTGACGGCAACCGGATGCCCATCCCCATTCCGAGCCTCCGCGGAGCCGCGCTGCACTATCCGCGGATCGCGGGCACGGGATACGTAGCAACCATCGGGATCCTCAACGACATGTGAAACACGATCTTCCTCGGCCGTGAGCCGATGGATCCGTACTCACAAGAATACATTGACCTTGAGGCCTATGTAGCTTCGCTGACCCCGCAAGTGTACAAGACCATGAAGGCGTGGGAGAAGAAGCGGATCAAGCTGGAGAAGAAGGTTGGCATGCGGTAACTCCGAGGTGGGGGGTGGGGCGGCAGGCCGCCGCCCCACCCCGGTTGACACATTGATCGACTTTGAGGAGGGGAATGAGCGCGTGGATGCGGGTGGGGATTGCAGCCGGACTGGCGGTGTTGCTGATGGCGACGAGCAGCTGGGCCCAGAACTCACCGAAAGGCGATCTTGCCCTGGGCGAAGCCGTCTACAAGGAGATCTGCTTCTCCTGCCACGGGGTCAAGGGGGACGGGAAGGGCCCCTCCTGGCTCAACACGAAGCCGCGGCCGCAGGTGTTCATTGATAGGAACTATATGTCGAGGCTGACCGACCAGTATCTGTTCGAGGTGGTCAAATACGGCAAGCTCGCCGTGCTCCAGCGCAACGTGCCCGACTCCTCGCTCGAGGCCGTGGCGATGCCCTCTTTCGAGGACGTCCTGGAGGATTCCCAGATCAGGGAGCTGATCGCCTTTGAACGATCGGCCCAGCGCGGCGCTCCGGAGATGTCGGAGGAGACGCGAGAGATCTTCACCGATGCGTGCGCCGTCTGTCACGGCGCCGAGGGGCGCGGGGACGGGACCCGTCCGAGCAAGGTCCAACCGGCCCCCCCAGGGTTCGTGAGCGAGATCCAGCCCGCCCCCGCAGACTACCATGACCCGTTGTTCATGGCTCGCTTCGCCGACGAATTTCTGGTCGCGGTGATCAAAAAGGGGCGGATCGGGGCCACGGAGGAGCTCGGGTTCGACACCATGAAGCCGTACGGGCATATCCTCTCAGATGAGGAGATCTGGGGCGTGATCCGCTATATCCGGGAGACCTTTATCAACTCCAACACGAGCAACCCCAGCAAGCCATGACACGGCTGCGCGCAGCTCTGCTGGTCGTCGTCTACCTTCTCGGGTTCGCGGCCCTCGCCGTGTCCGGCCCCCGGGGTCCGTTTGAAACCCTGGGACTCATCCCCATCAAGAGCGGCATCACAGCCCCGGACTTCACGCTTGCGGACCTCAACGGCAACCCGGTGAGCCTCGCCACCCCGGCCGGGTCGGCCACACTCCTCGTCTTCTGGGGTACCTGGTGACCCTATTGCCGGAGGGAGTTTCCCTCCCTGGAGGCTCTGTGGCAGGCCAAGCGCAAGCAAGGGCTGCGGGTGATCGGGGTCAACCTCTCCGAGCCCATCGAGCAGGTGAAGGCGTACGTGACCGAGATGCAGCTGACATTCCCTGTTGTGGTTGACCGGACTGGCGAGGTGGCCCGGGAGTATGGAGTGGTGTTCACTCCCACGCACTTCTTGATCGATCGAGCGGGGGTCGTTCGGGCAGCGGGCGCCGGCGGCAAAGAGTGGAACGGATCGCTGGCGCATGCTGCCGTTCAGGTTCTCCTCGAGACGGCCCCCGATCGCCATTCGAAATCAACGGCCCGGCAGGACCGGGCCGATTCTCCTCCCCAAAGGGGGCCTGAAAGGAGGTGAGCCCGATGATCCGTCGATCTCTCATGTTGACCTGCGTGGTCGCTCTGGCACTCCTGGCCTTTGGAGGCTGGGCTGAGGCTGCCAATCCGTGCGCCGCAAAGAACCCGTGCGCGGCTAACCCGTGCGCGGCGAAGAACCCGTGTGCCGCGAAGAACCCGTGCGCTGCTAACCCCTGCGCAGCGAAGAACCCCTGCGCGGCGAAGAACCCGTGCGCGGCCAACCCGTGTGCCGCGAAGAACC
>JBHIBG010000009.1:0-58016 GCA_046758965.1 Methylomirabilia bacterium
GGTCAGAGCCGGGCGCTTCGTGGACGCCCGCACCACGTCGTGGAGCAGCCGGCCGGTCTGCGGGATCGAGATCACGCCCTACTCTTCGCCGACGATGAAGCGCTCCAGCCGAAGTCGCGCGATCTCGTCAAGCCACTGCTCGGGGGGGGACTTCATCAGGTAGGCGGAGGGGGCGAGGAGGGCACCCTTCAGCCCCCGATCCAGGGCGAGCTTGGAGCAGCGGATGGCGTCGATCACGACCCCGGCGGAGTTTGGCGAGTCCCAGACCTCGAGCTTCAGCTCCAGGGTGATCGGCAGGTCGCCGAAGCTGCGCCCCTCGAGTCGGATGTGGGCCCACTTGCGGTCCCCGAGCCACGGCACGTAGTCGCTGGGGCCAATGTGCACCGCCTCGGGAGGGAGCGGATGGGCGAGCTGGGAGGTCACCGCGTCGGTCTTGGAGATCTTCTTGGACGCCAGGCGCTGCCGCTCCAGCATGTTGTAGAAGTCAGTGTTGCCTCCGACGTTGAGCTGGCTGGTGTGTTCCAGAGCGACTCCTCGCTCCATGAAGAGCTGGGTGAGCAGGCGATGGACAATGGTGGCTCCCAGTTGAGACTTGATATCGTCTCCGACCACCGGGAGACCGCGCTCCTCGAAGCGGCGTCGCCAGTAGGCCTCCCGGGCAATGAAGACAGGGATGCAGTTGACAAAGCCACAGCCCGCCTCGAGCACCTGCTCGACGTACCACTTCGTACCCATCTCGCTGCCGACGGGGAGGAAATTGACGACGACGTGCGTCCCGGTGTCCCGGAGGAGGCCGACGATATCGGCCGTCGAGCCAGGCGCTTTGTGGATCACCTGGGAGAGCTGGCTGCCCAGCCCGTCGTGGGTCATGCCCCGGTGAACGGCCACGCCGAGCGGGGGGACCGCGCAGAATTTCGGCGTGTTGTTCGGCGGGGCGAAGATGGCTTCGGAGAGGTCGAGACCGACCTTCCTGGCGTCGATGTCGAAGGCGGCGGTGAACTCGATGTCGCCCACGTGGTACTCCCCCAGGCGGGGGTGCATGAGGCCGGCGACGAATCCGCTCTCGGGGGCGTTCCGGTAATACTGGACGCCTTGGACCAGGGACGAAGCGCAGTTGCCAACTCCCACGATGGCGACGCGCACGTGTGCCACGGAGTGCCTCCTTTCAGGTGAGAGTGGACGGACGGATGAGCGACGCGTCAGCTCCGAAAAGGAGTGTAGCACGCCTCCACAGGCGACGGAAATGGAAGACCGAGTGACACCGAGGGCGGAGCGGGTGGCGTGACACGGCCTTATGCCCGGACGTCGGGCGCGAAAGAGTGGACCAGAGCCAGCAAGATGAGCCCGACTGAGACCCAGGTCAGCTCCCGCAGGCGGCGGATCAGCGTGTAAGAGAGTCCCACGCCGGCGCCCAGGCCGAGGAGCGTGAAGACGACCATATTCCCACCCTCCAGGGCACCGAGCCCGGCTGGGATCATGAATGCCGCAACCTTGATGGCCGCGCCGAAGGCCTCGATGACGAGCGCCGTGAGCAGCGGAACTGGAATGCCGAGAAAATACAGGATGAGGTAGACTTCCAGAGTTCCCAGCAGCCATCCGAAGAAGTGGAAGAGCAGTGAGAGCCCGAGCCGTCTCGGGTGCTCCCGATAGAAGAGGGTCAGCGTCCGATCCAGCCGGTGGAACTTCTCGGTGCGCCCCGCTCCCCAGAGCACTCCCAGCTTTGTGAGGAACCCGAGCCCGCGCCCGAGGACGCCCAGGAGCTGGATCAGGGCGAAGCCGCCCAGCGCGAGGATCTCGATGACGAGAAAGCCGGTCATCCCGTTGAGGAACGCGGAGGGGAGCGTCAACAGGAACCAGGCCAGCGCCAACCCCACAGCCAGAAAGAGGCCTTGAGCCAGCGCAATGGTGGTTTTGCCCACGATCACGGAGGCCAGGCCCTCCTCCAGGGGGACTCGGGGGCGCAGAAGGTAGGCCTTCACCGGCTCGCCGCCCATCGAGGCCGTGGGCGTGGTGAGATTGAAGGCTTCACCGACCAGCCGCACCGACAAGAGCGTTCGGAACGAGGTCAGGTCACGACGGAATGCGAACCGCCAGCCCAGCGTGTCCATGGTCGTGACCAGCGCGAAGGGGAAGACCAGGACCACGAGCAGCCGCCATGAGAGCGTCTGAATGGAGGCAAGCACCGTGCCCGGCCCGACCTGAGCGACCAGGTAGCCGAGGAAGGCAAGGCCCAAGGCGAGGAGGATCCATCGAGTCGCCTTCATGGGGCGGCGAGTTTCCGCTGCACCAGGCAGGTGAGCCAGTAGACGTGGGAGCCCACGGCGAGCAACCCGATGAGAGGAGGGAGCAACCACTGGACCTTCCAAAGGGAGAGCACGAAGAAGAGGAGGACCAGGTAGAGCATGTCCCGGTTGCCGGTGCCCCGAAGCACGCGGCCAAGACCAGCGGCTCGGTTCGCCCGGGGTGGGAAGAAGTTGGCGAACACCGCGCTCACGATGATGCCGGAGCCAGCGACGGCCCCGGCCAGTAGCATGAGGGGGCCGCCCACGGCGGTGGCGGTGGCAGCCATGCCCATGACGACGAGGACGGTAATCACGGTGTCAACGGACACGTCGAGCCACCGCCCGATCACCGATTCCTGAAAGGTCAGCCGGGCGATCTCCCCATCAGAGTGGTCCGTCACCACGGCGAGCATGTAGAGGACGAGCCCCAGCAGGGCGGAGAGCGGAGTGGCAAACCAGAACGCCCACGCCCCAGCCAGGCCGAGGCCGAGGCCTGCAAAGCTGACCTGGTTCGGGCTCACCGGCAGGCGGACCAGGAGGTGGGTCAGCCTGCGGGAGCAGCGCCGGTTGATCACCCGGTCCACGACGCTGTCGGCCTCGGTCCCGAGCATCGAGTAGAGAAGCGCCTCCGCCTGCCGCCGGCTGCTCGGGTCAGTCACCGGGACGAAGGAGCCTCCACCCGGCACCAGCGTCGTCCGTCCCTCCCGCACCCAGCTCTCCAGTTCCTCCCCGACGGGCCTCCCCGCGCTGAGCGGGGCCCAGAGTCTCCGAGCCTGCTCGCCGGAAACCACCAGGACCGGCGACGGCCCCCCCTTCGATTCCTCCAGCGCGACGGCGGCTCCGCGCTCCGCGGCCTGGAGGAGCGCGCGAAGGCTCCTGGACTCCACGACCGCATTGGCAGGGAGCAGCAGGAACGGCCCGGCGCCGGGGGTTCGATCCGGATCGGCCTCCAGCGAGACCACCCTGGCGGCCAGGAGCGGGTGACGCTGGATCCTGCCCAGAAGGAGATCGTCGGCCAGCGCTCGGGGGAGCCCCACCCGCCGAGCCCCGGCGCTCACGGCAGCCATGACGGCGCGCAGGAGGACGCTCAGGCCGGCGATAGGGCGCCGCGCCCATTCGTGGCTCCCGGCGTCCGGGAGGTAGACAATCGCCCACGGGCCCCGTTCCATCTACCCTGCTCCGTGCTCAGCGGCTTGGATCCGAGGAAGGATTTCCCGCTCCGCATGCCTCAGATCTTCGGGGAAGTCGACCTCGGCCCACGACAGCCCCGCCACGTCCACCCAGCTCACCTCGACGCGGCCGAGAAGGCGGTTGAGAGCATCCTCGTACTCGCTGCCGTCGCCCGCTTCCTGCCGGGTCTCGGCGAGGCAGGCCACGAGGGCTCGTGTATGAGCCTGCCCACACTTGAAGAACCCCACCCCTTCACCGACCACGTCGTGAGGCGGGGGGACAGTCTTCTTCCCCATCGCCACCACTCGAGGCCCGGCGGCGTAGAGCTTGACCTCCTCTCCGGTGTCGGTGAAGCTCCGGTCCAGCAGGAGTGCGCTTTCCGCGCGGCTCTCGACCAGACGGTTGAGCAGCTCGGTCGGGAACAGGACATCGGCGTCCATGATCAGGCAGTGACCCGTGAGGGCCATGCGAGCGCTCCAGAGGGAGGTCAGCGACCCCTTGAGGTACTCCGGGTTCTCCACGTAGCGCACGGCGACAGCTCCGAAGCGGGGGCCGATGCGAGCGCGAATCCGTTCTTGGCAGTGGCCGACCACCAGGAGCGCCTCCGGGATTGCCAGCGCATCCAGCGCTGCCAGCATCCGCTCAAGGAGCGACCGCCCCCCCACGGGAAGGAGACACTTGGGCTGATGGTCGGTCAATGGGGCCAACCGCCGCCCCACGCCCGCAGCAAGGATGATCGCCCTCATTTCCTTCGCTCGGAGGGGGGTTCCGTCCCCGTACACTCGCCTCCGGCTCGCGCTCTCCACAGCCTCGCCTCCGCGAGGCTGCTTCGCGTGCCGAACCTCCTCCCACGATTGCGCGGGCAAGGCCCGTGCTCGAAGCTGCAAAGCGCGGATACGGGAGCGCCCGAGCCGGAGGCGCGGGGAGAGGGGCCATGCCCCCCTCCGAGGGGAAGGACCGCCTCGAGGACCGTGAGGAACTGGCGATACTCCTCGAGGGAGATATCCCCCATGTTCGCCACGCGGAAGATCCGGGTCGCGAGGACCCCCTGGCCAGCGTAAATCACGAAACCCTGGGCTTTGAGTTGGTCGTGAAGCGAGGCGTACGAGACACCCTGGGGCAGCTCCAGCGCGGTGATGGTGTTCCCGCGAAGTGGAGCGGGGAGGAGGGGGGAGAGGCCGAGGCGGACAAAGCCTTCTCGGAGGAGAGCCGCGGCGCGGCCGTAGCGGGCGATGCGTCCAGCCACCGTCTCCTCGAGAAGCTCGGCCAGCGCCTCGTCTAAGGCATAGGCCGCCTGGACTGCCGGAGTAAAAAGTGGGTCACCCTTCTCCTGGGCCTCCCAGTGACTCGGGAGGTTCAGGTAAACCGAACGCGGCGGGATGCCGGCCAGGCGCGCCACCTCTTCATGGCCCACCAGGACGAAGGCGAGGCCCGGAACCCCCTGGATGCACTTATTGGCTGTTCCCACGCAGAGATCCACCCTCTGTGCCCGGAGGTCGAGGGCCTCGCCGCCGAGGCCTGAGATCGAGTCCACCAGGAGCGATTTGCCAGCGGCTCTGGTGAGGCTGCCGACCTCGGCGACCGGGTTGATAAGGCCGGTGGTCGTTTCATGGTGGACCATCGCCACCACCTGAATCCCGGGATCTCTCGCGAGGAGAGCCTCGACCTGGGCCAGGTCGGGCGGCTCTGTCCACCCGGTGGTGACCTCCACCACCCGGATTCCGTGAACCCTTGCCATCCGCGCGATCCGCTCCCCGTACACCCCGTTGACGACCGCCAGGATGGCCCGTCCGGGCTCCACGGAGGAGACCAAAGCCGCCTCCAGAGCTGCCGAGCCCGAGCCGGTTATCAGGACAGCCGTGTAGCCGGAGGGGGCGAATGCTGCGCACAGGCGAGAACGGATCGACGCCATCAGGCTCGAGAATTCGCCCTCGCGGTGACAGATGTCAGCCCGGAGCAGGGCCTGCCGGACCCGCTCGGAGATGTTGACCGGACCAGGGTTGAGGAGCACCGTGCGGCGGGCCATCGCTACCCCCTTGGATTCACTGCCGAGCGGAACCGGTTCCGGATCTCGAGGGGAAGGTAGGGGATCCGCGGCACGTCCTCCTCGTGGGTGGTGACCTTGATCAGCAGGAAGTGGGGACCGTCCTGGGCCAGGGCGGCCCCGAGCGCGGCCTCGATGTCGGGCTTCGCCGCCACCGCGCGGGCGGTCCGGTAACCGGCAGCGGCGGCGAGGTGGTCGAGCCGGACCTCCCGCGAAACAGAACGTTGGTTCCCGGTAGAGCCATAGACCTCGTTGTCGAAAACCAGGTGGCTGAAGTTCCTCGGCCGGAGCGCCCCGACCATCGGAAGGATTCCCAGGCTCATGAGGAGGTTGCCGTCACCATCGAAGACCACCGGCCGGAGATCGGGCCGCGCCAGGGCCAACCCCAGGCCGATGGCGGAGGCGAGCCCCATCGAGCCGATCATGTAGAAGTTCTGCTGCCGGTCCGCCACCGCGTGTGATTCCCTGCAGAGATAGCCGTTAGCGTGAATCACCGGCTCCACTCCGAGGCACCCAACCACGATGCGAAGGGCTTCCATCCGTGACAGCTCAGGGGCCGGGAGCGCGCCACCTCCTGACCCGAGGCGATCTGGCCCGGCAGTGGCCCGCTCGTCCTCCCCCCCTTCGGAGGCGAGGGCGCGGTGAAGGGGGGGAGGAGGTGAGTCCTCCGAGCGCTCCTCCTCGAGGATGCGGGGAGGGAGGAGCAGAGCCACGGGCTCCATGCGACGCTCAGCTTCCTCAGTCGCCCACCTGAGATCGCTCCCGATGGAGGGACCGGAGAGCTCCCGGTGCTGGATGCCGACAAGCCCCAGGAGCTCCTGGGTGATGGCACCCGTCAGGAGGTGCTCGGGGGCATCCGCGCCGCCGTAACCGCGCCAGGTCACCACCAGGAGGGCTGGCAGCTTGTAGAGGAGCGAGAGGGACGCAAGGGCATTCAAGCCCGTCCCGAGCCCCGAGTTCTGGATGAGCACCACCGGGCGCCTGCCGCTGAGCCAGGCACCCGCCGCAAGCCCCACGGCCACGTCCTCGCGCACCGCGGGGAGGTAGGGCAAGCGGGGGTGGTCCTCCAACGCGCGCAGCACCGTCTCGATCAGCGAGCAGGGGACGCCCGTGAAGAAGTTGTAGCCCTGCCCCTCGAGCAGCTCGGCGAACTCTTTGCCCGTCATGAACCGTTCGACAGACGAACACCCACCGGGAGGTGGGCGTTCGGTGCTCCGAAGCGGACCGGGCTACTGCTTGATCTCAGCCCACGCCCGCTGATAGTCCTCAAACGTGTCAACCTCTAGCCACCCTTTGTACACGCTGACGCAGGAGACCGGCTCGCCCCGGTCCACGAGCTCCTGCAGGAGATCGGTGAAGGCTGCCCGCTCTAACGAGTCCGCCTCGTGGAAGGCCGTCGCCGGGGCAGTGGCATTGAGCCGGGTCCAGGTCTCTCGGAGCAGCTGGGAGCCCCGCTCCGAGAGGAGCGCCATGCCGATGAACTCTCCCGTCGCCTCCTCAGGCGGGATGCGCTGGCCCACGCGGAGCACCGTGTCGTCGTCCGCCGACGGAAGAAAGCGGTGGCCACGCTCGGGGGGGTCCCTGGTGACCACGAGGTCCATGGGCTTGGAGAGCGGCAGCAGCCGGTCGCGGTGGTCCATCCACGACCGGTCCACGACGATGGCCAGATCGGCCTTGGACCGGAGCAGCTTTTCCAGCACCGCCTGGTCGAAGAGGATGTCGGAGTACAGGAAGATCAGCCGACCCTCGAGTTCGGCGTCGGCGGTGAACAACGAGTAGAGCTCCCCGGTCTCCTCGTAGCGGTCGTTGTCGTAGTAGCGGATCCCCGGCAGCGCAAGCCGCTCCTTCCGGTAGCCTCGCACCACGACCACGTCCTGAATCCCGGAGGCGCGGAGCGTCTCCAGCTGGCGCTCCAGGATGCTCTGCCCCTTGATGTCGAGGAGGCACTTGGGTCGATCCTCGGTCAGCGGGAGCAGCGATTTGCCTGACCCTGCCGCGATGATGATGGCCCGCACCTGCTCCCCCGCCGTCGGGATGAATTCGGCCTCGGAGGCCTTGAACTCCGAGACGCCCACGAGGGCGTAGATCTCCTCCAGCGTCGCAATCTGGGAGGCGACCGCCTCCAGATGGCGCGTCCGCGCCAGCGTGAGAAGGGTCTCCTGCATCCCTTTCACGGCGCCCCGAAGGACCTGGTTAGCGAAGATCACGAGTTTCACGCCGCCGGACTCCAGCTCCTCGATGCGAACCGAGGGGTAGAGGGTAGGCACCACCACAATGGGGTTGGACCGCTCCCACCGAGTCATGAACTCCAGCACCTCGGCGGCCGTATCGGCCTTGGAGTGGACGAGGATCATGTCCGCGCCGGCGTCGGCGTATGCCTGGGCGCGCTTGAGCGCCTCCGGAACCCCCCAGCCCGCGATCAACGCCTCGGTCCGGGCGATGACGACGAAGTCAGGGTCCTCCTGGGCTCGCTTGGCTGCACGGATCTTCCCGGCGTGCTCCTCGATCGTGGCCAGCTGCCGGCGAAGGCCGGAGTAGAGGCTGGAGCGCTTGGGGAAAATGTTATCCTCGAGGGAGATCCCCGCGATGCCGACCCGCTCATATTCCTCGACGGTGCGGATCACGTTGATGGCGTTGCCGTACCCGTTGTCGCAGTCGGCGAGGACCGGGATGCTCACGGCGTCGTTGATGTGGTGAGCGACCTCCAGGTTTTCGGTCATGGTAAGCAGGTTCACATCCGGCATGGCCCGCTGGGAGGCGGCCACCGTGAAGCTGGAAGACCAGACGACGGGGAACCGGGCGCCCTCGATGAGCTTCGCGCTCAGCGCATCATGGGCGCCCGCCGCGATCACGATCCCAGGCCGCCGCAGGAGCGCTCGAAGCTTCCCCGCTTTGGTCATTGATCGATCACAGGCTCTCACCGGAGGAGGCAGCATGCTGGATCATCGCGTGACCCCGGCCTCCCTCTCACGATATTTCGCCTGTTTGGCTTTCAACCGTTTCACGAGGTCTTCGTAGGAAGACTTCCGGATGATCTTGCTGAGCTGGGAGCGGTAGTTGCGGATGAGGCTTACGCCCTCGACGACGACGTCGTAGACCAACCAGCGGCCTCCGCGCCTGTGCATCCGGTAGTCCACGGGCACCTCAGTTCCCTGTTTGGTGATGACCTTGGTTCGCACCGTGGTCCGGTCCCCGTCCAGACTCTCGCCGAGGTAGATGACCCGCTCGCCTCCGTACTGGTCGATCCTGGAGAAGTAGGCACGTTCCAACAGATCCCCGAACAACCGGACGAACTCTTCCCGTTCGCGCGTGCTTCGCTCCCGCCAGTGCCGGGCGAGCGAGCGCCTGGCTGTCTCCGTGAAATCAAAGGTCTCGTTGGCAACTTTCCGGATCGCCGCTCGCCGCTCCTTGAGCTTCCCCTCGGCCTTCAGCTCCGGATCTTGCAGCAGTTTGATGGCCTTGTCGACGGAGTGCTTGAGCTGCTCTGTCGGGGCGCCGGCCCGGACGTCCCGCGCCACGGCACCGACCAGGAGGAACGCCGCCGAGACACCGAAGGTAGCGACGCAGAGCGTTTTTTGCGCCGTCATTTGTCAAGCCCTCCTAGATCGTCCCCGGAGTCGACGCCACCGAAGATGTACTTGGCGACGAGTTCCTCGAAATCCACCGGCGCTTCAACCTCGCGGATCCGGCCGTCGGGGGGGATGATCTGATCCGATCCCCCCGGGCTGATCCGCACGTATTTCTCCCCGATGAGTCCTTTGGTCTTGATGGAGGCGATCGCATCGTCCTGCAGCTGGACGCCGCTCCGGATCCACATGACCACCCGGGCCTGGTAGTCAGCGAGGCCGAGGGAATCCACCCGACCGACCTCCACCCCCGCGATCTCCACTGGCGAGCCCGGCCTCAATCCCCCCGCAGACGGGAAGTCCGCCGTCACCAGATATCCGCCGCTTCCCAGCAGATTGACCTGCCCCAGTTTAATCGAAAGGTAGCCGAGCGACAAGAGACCGATGAGCATGAAGACCCCGACTCCGAGCTCTAGTGTGAGATGTCTCATATTTCTCTCCTACTGCGTCGGGCCGATCGGCCCTTCGGCCCCCCCTCGGATGAACTGCTGCACCACCGGGTTGGCGGAGTGCTGGATCGTCTGAGGGGGGCCGGTCTCAACGATAACGCCGTCGTGGAGCATGGCGACCCGGTGCGCGATCTCGAAAATCTCAGGGATCTCGTGGCTTACCATGACGGCCGTGAAGCGGAACTTCTGGTGGAGGTCCAGAATCAGGTGGTGGATGGAGTTGACGAGCACCGGATCCAGCCCGGTGGTGGGCTCATCGAAGAAGACGATCTCGGGCTCCGTCACGAGCGCGCGGGCGATGGCGACGCGCTTCTTCATCCCCCCGGAGATCTCCGCCGGGTATTTGTGGCCCATGCCGATGAGTCCGACCTGGGCCAGCTTCTCCTCCACCCGCGCACGGATCTCGGCGGGGGAGAGCCGGGTTTTCTCCCCGAGGGGGAAGGCCACATTGTCGAAGACCGTCAGGGAATCGAACAGGGCGCCCCCCTGAAACACCACCCCGTAGCGCTCGCGTATCCGGTCCAGGGCCGGTCCGCGGAGGTTGGTGATGTCAGTCCCGTCCACCAGGACCCGGCCCGATTCCGGCCGCAGGAGCCCCAGCAGGTGCCTGAGAAACACCGATTTCCCCCCCCCGCTCCGGCCGATCACGATCATGATCTCGCCGGTCGCGACCTCGAGGGAGAGCCCTCGGAGGACCGGCTGCCCGTCGAAGGCCTTGTGGAGGGCATCGACGACGATCACGGGAGGACGGACCCCATGAAGTAATCCCAGACCAGGATCAGCACCGACGAGGTTACCACCGCCTGGGTGGTTGCGCGGGAGACTCCTTCGGCGCCGTGCCCTGTGTAGTACCCTTTGTAGGCGCAGGTCCAGGTCACGATAACCCCAAAGGTGACTGACTTCCAGAATCCGGTCATGATGTCGTCCATTTCCACGAACGTCCCCATCTCCCCGAAGTATGTCCCCTCGGACAGACCAAGAAGCTTCACCCCCACCAGGTAGCCGCCGAAGATCCCCACCGTGTTGAAGATGGCGCCCATGAGCGGGAAGGTGATGAGACCGGCAACGATCACCGGAACCACGAGGTAGCGGATGGGGTTCAGTGCCATAACCGTGAGAGCGTCGATCTGCTCGGTAATCCGCATGATCCCGATCTCGGCGGTCAGCGCCGAGCCCGCCCGTCCGGTGACCATGAGGGCGGAGAGGACCGGTCCCAGCTCCCGGATCAGGGTGAGGGCCAGCGCCGGCCCCAGGAAGGCCTCGGAGCCGAACCGGGTGAGCGTGAAGAAGAGCTGGAGCCCCAGCACCATTCCGGTGAAGGCGCCGGTCAGCACGATCACAGGGAGAGACTTAAAGCCGATGAAGTGAATGCGATGGAAGAGCTGTCGCAGCCTGAAGGGTGGGACAAAGGTCCAGATCACGGCCTGGCCCAAAAAGAGCCCGAAGCGTCCCAGGGCGTGAACCACCCCCAGGGAGATTTGACCGAGGAGCTGAACAGGAGCCAGGAGCGCGGGCGCAGCGGGTCCGGTCATCTGCGGGTTTGACGGTAGACTCCCAGGGCCCACAGGGGAAAGTACTTGGCATAGTAGTGGTACTTGAGATAGAAGATCCGGGGGAATCCCGCCCCGTTCCAGCGGTGATCCTCCCAGCTGCCGTCCGCCCGTTGAGTCCGCAGGAGATAGCGGATCCCACCCTCGACCGCGGGGCCTGTGATCTGTCCGCCGGCGACCAGGGCGAGCAGAGCCCAGGCTGTCTGGGTCGGCGTCGAGGGGCCCTCTCCAGCCAAGGAGGGGTCATCGTAGCTCTCGCACCCCTCGCCCCACCCCCCATCCGGGTTCTGCTTGGCCAGGAGCCATGCCAGGGCTCGCTGGATGTAGCTCTGGGAGAGGTCTTCGCCGATGGCCCGGAGTCCCCGGAGCACTGACCAGGTGCCGTAGATATAGTTGACTCCCCAGCGCCCGTACCATGGTCCGTCCGGGGCTTGCCTCCGCCTCAGGAAGGCGATCCCTCGCCGGGCCGGAGGGAAGTCCGGTCCGTGGCCGAGGGTGCCAAGGAGCTCGAGCTCCCGGCCGGTGAGATCCTCCGTGGAGGGATCCAGGAGTGCGCCGTGGTCGGCAAAGGGGATGTTGTTGAGCACCAGGCGATCGTTGTCCGTATCGAAGGAGCCCCACCCTCCGTCGCGCCCTTGCATCCCGAGGACCCAGTGGAGCCCCCGCTCCAGGGCGAAGCGCTTCCGATCCGGATCAAGCTCGTTGATCTTCCAGAGCGCTACCATCACCATCCCGGCGTCGTCCAAGTCCGGGTAAAAATCGTTCCCGTGCTGAAAAGGCCACCCCCCGGGCTGGACCTTCGGGCGCTTGACCTGCCAGTCGCCCGGCGCGAGCACCTGCTTGGCTAGAAGCCATTCGCCGGCCCGGAGAAGCGCCGGGTGGTTGGCGGGGAGCCCGGACTCGATGAGCGCATTGACCGTGAGCGCTGTGTCCCACACCGGGGAGGTGCACGGCTGGTAGTGAACGCTCTCCAGGGTCTCGAGGGCCAGGGCCTCGATCTCCTTGAGCTGACCACGGATCAGCGGGTGGTCGGACGGGTAGCGCAGGCAGCGGAGGGCGAGCACGGCGTTTGCCATGGCGGGATAGATCCCCCCCAGCCCGCCGGGCACCGCCAGGCGCGGTTCGAGCCACCTCCGTGCCGCTTCCAGCGCGCGGCCGCGGAAGGGGCGCGGTCCCCATCGCTCCCAGGCCTTGAGGGCGTCGTCCACGGCAATGAAGAAATTCTTCCAGAACAGGGCCTTGGCTGAGAATGGCCGGGGCATGCGGGGGAAACGGAGCCGGGCACGGTCTCGCGGCACGGGCCAGAGCTCGCCGAGCCCGAGATGGGGCGGGAGGAGCTTGACCGGCCGGGAATCCATGACGATGAGGAGCGGGACGATCACTGTGCGCGACCAGTAGGAGACCTCGGAGAGGTTGAAGTACGACCATCGGGGGAGGAGCATGATCTCCACCGGCATCGAGGGCACGGCCGACCACGGGTATTCACCGAACTGGGCCAGGGTGATCTTCGTGAAGACATTCGCCGCCACCGGACCCCCCATCTCCCGGATCAGCCGTCGCGCAGACACCAAGGCCGGATCCTCGAACGGAACGCCGGCGAGCTTCAGAGCGAAATACACCTTGATGGTCGCGGAGAGATCGGCGCGCCCCCCTTCGAAGAGGTTCCACCCCCCGTTCGGAAGCTGGCGGGCTCGTAGATACGCGACGGCTTTGACCTCCCGCTCGTGATCCACCTGGTCCAGCAGGTGGCGCAAGAGGAGGTACTCGGCGGTGATGGTGCTGTCGGCCTCCAGTTCCCCCACCCAGTGGCCGTCATCGGCCTGGGTGCGAAGCAGAAAGGCCTGAGCGCACTCGATGGCCGTGTCAATGGTGGCAGGGGACAGTGCGGAGGCTGCCATCGGAGGACGATCGTATCACAGAGGACAGAAAATGAAAATGTAATGTTAGGCAGTCCCTTGAAAAACTCCATTAATTTCGGTAATGTGCCTCGCGGGTTGGTCGGGGCTCCGCATGACAGACGGTCTCGGTCTCTTCCTCGGTACCGTCCTCCTTCGGCCGTACGTCTTTCTCTTCCTGGCCGTCGGCCTTGTGGCGGCCACGCGGGACCTCGGCGGCCGTCGCGCTCTGGCGTTCACGGCCTGGGCTTGGGCCGTGGCCTTTGTCGCCGAGTACTCGTCGACTCGCACGGGGATCCCCTTCGGGCTCTACCACTACACGCAAGTTACCCGGGGGCAGGAACTCTACCTGGCCAACGTCCCGTTCATGGACTCCCTCTCCTTCAGCTTCCTGGCGTACGCCGCGTTCTCGCTCGCCCGCTCCGTGCTGAACAGAGAGAGGGGGTTCCGCGTCATCGCCCTCACGGGGCTCTTGATGATGTGGCTTGATCTGGTCATCGACCCCCTGGCCGTGAGGGGCGATCGCTGGTTTCTGGGGCGGATTTTCTACTACCCGGCTGGCGGAGTATACTTCGGGGTGCCCCTCTCCAATTTCCTGGGCTGGGCCGTTGTGGGGTGGGCGATCGCGGGGGGGTATCTGGCCATGAGCGGGCCGCGGAGGATCGGTCGGCCCGGTCTCGGCACGGGGCTCTACTACGGCGTCCTGGCGTTCAACTTGGCGATGACCTGGTGGATCGGTGAGCGCCTGCTCCTCGGCGTGGGAATCCTCCTCCACGCGGCGGTGTTGCTGTCGCTCCTGTCCTTGAAACGCGTGAAGGCGCTCCGGGGCGAGCGGATGTTTGGCCCGCTTGGGGCTTCGGATCTCTCGGCACCGACTGCGGCGGCAAAACGGGTCCATAGATCATGAGCGTGCCGATCTCTCAAATGTGGGCTGTGGCGTCCCACGTGCTGAAGCAGAAAGTGCGGGGGCGGAAGCGGTATCCGCTGGTGTTGATGCTGGAGCCGCTCTTCCGATGCAATCTGACATGTGCGGGTTGCGGGAAGATCCAGTACCCGGCTCAAATTCTGAGGAAGCATCTGACGGTCGAGGCCTGCCTGAAGGCGGTGGACGAATGCGGCACTCCCATCGTGAGTATCCCCGGCGGAGAGCCGCTCATCTACCCCGAGATCGGCGGGCTGGTAGACGCCCTGGTGAGGCGCAAGAAGTACGTCTACCTCTGCACCAACGCCCTTCTCCTGAAGGAGAAGCTGGAGCAGGGCGTCTTCACGCCGTCCAGGTACCTGACGTTCAGCATTCACATGGACGGCCTTCGTGAAGAGCACGATGAAGCGGTGTGCCGCGACGGCGTCTACGACACGGCCGTCGAGGGGATCAAGGAGGCCCTCCGGCGCGGGTTCCGGGTCACGACGAACACCACTCTCTTTGAGGGCGCCAACCCCTTTCGGATGCGAGAATTCTTCGATGAGATGACGAACCTGGGTGTGGAAGGCATGACGCTCTCCCCCGGCTACAGCTATTCCAAAGCCCCAGACCAGGAGCACTTCCTCTGGCGAAGCAAGACCCAGGAGGTGTTCTCGACGATGCTGTCCAATCCCAAGAAGCGCTGGAAGTTCAATCAATCGCCGCTGTTCTTGCAGTTCCTCATGGGCAAGCATGACTACGACTGCACTCCATGGGGCAACCCCACGTTCAACATCTTCGGTTGGCAGCGTCCCTGCTATCTCCTGCAGGAAGGCTACGCCGAGAGCTTTCAGGATCTCATGGAACGCACCCGCTGGGAGAACTACGGGAGGAGGAGCGGCAACGAGAAGTGCCGCGATTGCATGGTGCATTGCGGCTTTGAAGCGACGGCGGTGGATCAGACCTTCAGCACGTGGCAGGGGTTCAAGGACACGGTCGTGGCGACCATCACGGGGAAGCTGTAGTGCCTCGGGGGGAAGTTGGGTACGCGAAGACGCCTCGCCGTGGCGAGGCTCTCGAGGGCCCGAGCCCGAGGCGAGGGGAGAGGGGCGGAGCCCCCCTCCGAGGTTGCCCGCGATGACGCTCGAAGGCTGGGTGCCGAACCTCGGGGAGTACCTGACCCTTGCCGAGGTGGTCGATCTGGCCTTTGACTACCGGGGCAATACCACGGTTGTGAAGGTCGACGGGACCGAGGTCGAAGGGTATATTTTCGACCGGAATGCCGAGACGCCCGAGCCCTTCGTCCAGATCTTCGACCTGGCCGGGAACGGGCCGCTCAAGATCCCGTACGCGGAGATCCGGAATATCAAGTTCACCGGCAGGGATCTGGCGGCAGGCAACTCCTGGCTTGCCTGGCTCGAGCACAAGGAGAGGGAAAAGGCCGAGAGAGCGGCCCGCCTCGACAAGGGGACGGCGTGACCGGTAGCCTCATCCTCCTCACCGCGGTCGAGCTCGAAGCGCGGGGCCTGGCCCGCGAGCTGGAGCTCGGTCGACTCCACGGAGTTCCCTTTCCATGTTACGCGGGAACGCTCCCCGCCGGCCCCGTGGTGCTTGCCCCGATGGGGCTCCGCGCGAGGCTGCTCCCTGATCGCTGGCCCGCCCTTGTTGCCGGGTTCGGCCCGGCCCTCGTGATCTCGACCGGGACGTGCGGGGCCCTGGATCCTTCCCTCGAGGTTGGGGAGCTGGTCCTGGCGCGCGAGGTCCTGACAGCGGAGCGCGGCTCGCTGGCCGTGAGCCCGGAAGCGATCGAGGCGTTGCCCGGCGCCGCCGCCACGGGCTGCCCGGCCCGTCTCGGGACGCTCTTCTGCGCTGACAGGGTTGTCGCGACCTCGCGGGCCAAGGCAGAGTTGCGGCAAACCACCGGCGCTATCGCGGTGGATCTCGAGTCCGGTCCCATCTTGGAATTCGCCCGAAGCCGGGGGCTGCCGGCCTTCGTGCTGCGTGGGGTCTCAGATTCGGCGGATCAGCCGCTCCCCCCCGAGCTGGCCGCGTTGGTGACCCCGGCCGGAACGCTTCGCGCGGGTCGCGCGCTCGGACTGGCCCTGACGCACCCGGGGACGCTCTCCCAGGCCCTCGCCCTTCGCAGGGGGACCTCTCGCGCCCTGAAGAATGTTGCGAGGTTCCTCGCCCACGTTCCCGCCCCCATCGCGCTGAGGCTGGAGCAGCCGCCGAGCGCTTGAGTTCGGGAGAGATGCTCCCGAGAGGGTCCCGTGTCCGGGTTCGATCTTAGCCAATTGACATCCCGCTGGAGAGATCCTCCGGAGCCTCTATGCGCGCTCTCGTGACCGGGGGGACCGGGTTTGTCGGTGCCAATCTGGTCCGGGAGCTCCTCGCCGATGGCTACACGGTCAGGGTTCTCGTCCGGGCTCAGAGTAGCCGGCGGGCTCTGGAGGGGTGCCACGTCGAGCTGGTCGAGGGGGACTTGCTGGATCCCGAGTCGCTCAGCCGAGCGGTGGCAGGTGCGAACGTCGTGTTCCACGTAGCCGCCGACTACCGCCTCTGGGTCCCGGATCCTGAGATCCTCTACCGCACGAACGTCGATGGCACCCGCCATCTCCTTGAAGCCTGCGCTGAGGCCGCGATCGAGCGCGTGGTGTGCACCTCGACGGTCGGCACCCTGGGCGTCCCGAAGAGCGGCCTGCCCGGTACGGAGAGCACTCCGGTGGGGATTGATGAGATGGTGGGTCCCTATAAGCGTTCCAAGTTCCTGGCCGAGCGGCTCGCCGAGGAGTTCGCGCTCAAGGGGCTTCCTGTCGTTATCGTGAATCCGTCGGCGCCCGTCGGGCCGTGGGATGTCAAGCCCACCCCCACCGGCCGGATGATCGTCGACTTCCTGCTCGGCAGGATGTTCGCCACGCTGGATACCGGGTTGAACCTGGTCCACGTCAGGGATGTGGCTCGCGGGCACATCCTGGCTGCGGAGAAGGGGCGGGTCGGAGAGAAGTACATCCTGGGGCACCAGAACTGCTCTCTCGAGGCGATCTTCGGAGTGCTCGCCCGGATTACCGGACTCCCGCCTCCCCGGCATCGGGTGCCGTACCCGCTCGCCTGGCTCGCCGCCCTCACGATGGAGGGCGTGTCCCGGCTCAACGGGCGGCCGCCCCGGGCATCGCTGACGGCCGTGAGGATGGCGAAGAAGCGCATGTTCTTCGACCCGAGTAAGGCCGTGAAGGAGCTCGGCCTTCCCACGAGCCCCGTGGAGCAGGCCCTTGAGGACGCCGTCCAGTGGTTCGTCTCTCACGGGCACGCTCCAGCGCCCCCCCGGCAGCCCGGTGAGAGCCTGTGGGCCCGGCGGTGAGGTCCGAGCGGTGAACGCGGCAGAATTCTGCTCTTCGTTGACCAAGAAGAGCCGCTCCAATTTCTACTACGCCTTCCTGTTCCTGCCCCGCGATCAGCGGGAGGCCATGTACGCGGTGTACGCCTTCTGCCGGATCGTTGACGACGTGGTGGATCTGGGGGGAGATCCGGGGAGCCGGCGCTGGGAGCTCGGGCGCTGGCGGCAGGAGGTTGCGCGATGTTTCGAGGGGGTCCCCGCGGAGCCGGTGGCCCAGCGCCTGGCGCAGGCGGTCAAGCGGTTCCCCATCCCCCGGCATGCCCTGGAAGCGATCATCGACGGGGTGGAGATGGACCTGGATCGCTCCCGGTACGAGACCTTCGAGGAGCTCTATCCCTACTGCTACCGGGTGGCCTCGGCGGTGGGCCTCTGCTGCATCGAGATCTTCGGCTACACCGACCCCCGCTGCCGGGAGTACGCGATCAACCTCGGGGTGGCGCTCCAGCTCACGAACATCCTGCGGGATGTTCAACCTGACGCACAGCACGGCCGAGTCTATCTTCCCCAGGAGGACCTGCGCCGCTTCGGGGTCGCCGTCGAGGATCTCGCGGCGGGGCACTACTCGGAGCGATTCGTCAGGTTCATGAGCTTCGAAGCCCGGCGGGCCATGGAGTTTTATGAGCGCGCGTGGGCCGTCCTCCCTGCCCGGGACGCCTCCCGCCTCTTCGCTGCTGAGATCATGGGGCGGATCTACTACTCCCTCCTCCGCGTGATGGAGGCCCGGGAGTTCCGAGTCTTCGGTGGGCGCGTCACGGTGTCGGTGTCGCGGAGGCTCGCCATTGCCCTTCGCTACTGGGTGGGGGCTCGGCTGTCCTGGGCGGGAGGCTCGGGGCTCGCCCCATGAACGCGGCGATCTACCGCGGAGCCGGGGTGGTGGAGTGGGGAGCCTGGCCCGAACCGACAGTGGGGCCCGGAGAGCTCGTCCTCAAGCTCCGGGGGTGCGGGCTCTGCGGCTCGGACATCACCAAGATCCAGCAGGGGCGGGTGCGTCCCCCCGCGGTCTTTGGCCACGAAGCGGTCGGAGAGGTCGCGGCGGTGGGAGAGGGCGTCACGGCCTTCGCCGTGGGGAACCGGCTGGTGGTGGGCCACCATGTCCCCTGCTCCACCTGTCATTTCTGCCGGCGCGGCAGCCCCTCGATGTGCCGCGCATTCAAGAGCGTCAACCTGGATCCCGGTGGCTTTGCCGAGTACTGCCGGGTGCCTGCTCCCAACGTGCGGCATGCGGCCTTCCGGGTTCCCGAGGAGTGTCCCGACGAGGTGGCCTCGTTCACCGAGCCCTTGGCGTGCTGTCTCCGTGCCGTGAAGCGAGCGAGGCTCCTGCCCGGCGATAGCGCCCTCGTCGTGGGGCTCGGGTCCATCGGCTGTCTCCTGGTCCAGTTGCTCACGCGGTCCGGGGTCCGTGCCCTGGCCGCAGAGCCGATCTCGGAGCGGCAGCGCCTGGCCCGGCGCTTCGGAGCCGAAGCGTACGGAGAGCCGGATCGGCTCGCTGAGGCCGTCAGGGAGGCGACCGAAGGGCGGGGCGTAGACGTGGCGCTGATCACCGCCGGCGGGGCGGCGGTGCTGACCTCGCTGAGCGCGCTGGTGAGGGACGGCGGCGCCTTCCACTACTTTGCAGGTGGAGCGAACGAGCCCCTGCCGATCCCGCTGGACTCCCTCTACCACCGGGAGCTCACGGTGACGGCGACTTACTCTGCCGCGCCGGCCGAGTTCGGGGAGGCCTTCGAGCTCCTGGTGCACGGCCACGTCCAGGTGGAGCCGCTGGTGAGTCATCGGCTCCCGTTGCGCGAGCTGGCCGAGGGCGTGCGGCTCACCGTCAGTCGCCAGGCGATCAAGGTGTTCCTCACCGGGGGAGCGCCGTGAAGGCGGTGGTCTTCTACGGTCCCGGCCTGCTCCGGTACGAGGAGGTTCCGGTCCCTGTACCCGGGGAGGGGGAGGTGTTGGTCAGGATCGAGGCCGCGCTCACCTGCGGCACCGATGTCAAGACGTTCCATCGCGGCCATCCGGTCATGACTCCGAGCATCCCCACCGTGTTCGGCCACGAGCTGGCGGGCAGGGTGGTCGCGCTCGGACGGGGCGTGCGGTCGGTCCGCGAGGGAGACCGGGTCGTTCCGGCCAACTCGGCGCCGTGCGGTGCCTGTCCGCTCTGCCGCTCCGGCCGGTCAAACCTCTGCGAAGACCTCCTCTTCATCAACGGCGCCTACGGGGAGTATATCGCGCTGCCTCCGCGGCTGACCGCCACGAACCTGGTCCCCGTTCAGGAGACGCTCCCCGTGAGCCGCGCCGCCTTCGCCGAACCCCTCGCCTGCGCCCTCCTTGGAATTGAACGCGGGAAGGTAGAATCCGGGCAGACGGTAGCGATCTTCGGCCACGGGCCTCTGGGGTGCCTCCTGGCTATGGTGGCCCGGGCGCGGAAGGCTCGCGTGCTCCTCGTCGGCAAGGACGGCTGGCGTCTCGACCGCATCCGGGGCCTGGAGCTGGCTGAGTGCCTCGATGCCCGGGCCGCCCGAGACAGCGAGATCGTTGCCGAACTCCGGGCACTCACCGGAAGCCGCGGAGTGGACGTGGCGGTGGATGCGACGGGACGTCCCGAGGTCTGGGAGCTGGCGATCGCCAGCGTGGCCAAGGGCGGCACCGTGGTGTTCTTCGGAGGGTGCTCCCCCGGGACCGGGGTGTGGCTCGACACGCGGCGGGCTCACTACGACGAACTGACTCTGGTGGGGGCATTCCACCACACTCCCGAGCTGATCCGGCAGGCCGTCGAGCTTCTCGAGTCCGGAGCGGTGGTCCCGGACGGGCTCATCACCCACCGGACGGGCCTGAGCGAGGTTCCCGCAGCCCTGGAGTTGATGGCTCGGGGCGAAGCGTTGAAGGTGCTGATCGACCCAGAGGCCGGCAGCGGATTTGAACAGGGCTGTACGCCACGGTATACTGGCAGACGCTGAGGAGGCCTCCATCCACAACGGGGTTCAAGAGATCATCCTTGCGGGACCCCGGGGGTTCTGCGCCGGGGTGGAGCGGGCGATCGATGTCGTGGAGCTCGCGCTCGCGGTGTGCGTCCCGCCGGTCTACGTCCGGAAAGAGATCGTCCATAACCGCCACGTGGTGGAGGCGCTCCGGGCCAAAGGTGCGATCTTTGTAGACGAGCTGGGCGAGGTGCCGGATCATGCCACGGTCATCTTCAGCGCCCACGGGATCTCGCCGGCAGTCCGCGAAGAGGCCGAGCGCCGAGGGCTGAGGATCATCGATGCCACCTGTCCTCTGGTAACCAAAGTCCACCTCGAAGCTGTCCGCTACGCTCGTGAGGGGTACACGATCATCCTGGTCGGGCACGAGGACCACGATGAGGTCATCGGGACGATGGGGGAGGCCCCGGACAAGATCGTGTTGATCTCCTCCCCTGAAGACGTGGACACGCTCGAGGTCCCGAACCCCGAAAAGGTCGTCTACCTGACCCAGACCACGCTCTCTATCGATGACACCGGGGAGATCATCGACGCGCTGCGTCGGCGGTTTCCCGGGATCGTGGGGCCTCCCAGGGACGACATCTGCTATGCCACACAGAACCGGCAGGCCTCGGTCAAGGCGGTGGCCAACGAGGTGGACATCCTCCTTGTCATCGGCGCCGCCAACAGCTCCAACGCGAACCGTCTCCGCGAGGTCTCGGAGGCCGTCGGCACCCAGGCCTACCGGATCAACGACATCCAGGATATCAAGCCCGAGTGGTTCGAAGGCGTCGCTCGTGTCGGCATCACCGCCGGGGCTTCGACGCCCGAGTTTCTGGTCCAGGAGGCGGTGGCTGCGCTGCGCCGGATGGGAGCCGAGGATGTGCGGGAGGTCCATGTGGTCGACGAACATGTCCGCTTCGGGCTTCCGCAGGAGCTGGAGGAGATGGCCAGGCTCAGGGGGCAGCCTCTCTTGTCTCGGGTGGCCGCCCTCAACCGGGAGTGAGGGAAGGGGAGTGATGCTTCGGGGCGGCGGAGACGCCGCCCTTTTTTTGGGGGGGTGATGGGGGCGACAATGCGCTCGGGGGGGGTCGCACCGGGGCACGCCCTATCGGGAGAGACGAGCGGGCGGCAGGACCCCTTGGGCACCCTGCGGGGGTGTGGTAGAGTGTGAACGGTTTTCCGGTCTTCCTCCGTTCAGTTCCGTCAGCAGAGGGCTTCAGGGGAGGCAGACATGGCTCTTGATGTCGCCAAGATTCGCAACGTCGCGTTCGTCGGCCACGGTGGAGTCGGGAAGACATCGCTGGTGGAGGCGATTCTCTTCACTGCCGGGGCGGTGAGCCGTCTGGGTCGGGTCGACGATGGGACGACAACCACCGACTTCGATCCCGACGAGATCAAGCGGCAGATTTCCCTCAACACCGCCGTGGCCTACTGTGACTGGAAGGGACACCGGGTGAACTCAGTGGACACGCCCGGCTACGGTGACTTCATCGCCGATGCCAGGGCCGGTCTGCGCGTGGCAGAGGGAGCCATTGTCGTGGTCGATGCGGTAGCCGGCGTCCAGGTCCGGACCGAGAACGTCTGGAGGATCTCGAACGAGTACGGCCTGTCACGCATGGTGGTCGTCAATCGCCTCGATCGGGAGCGGGCGGATTTCTTCCGGGCACTCGAATCGATGGGACGGCGCCTGAAAGGGAAACTGGTGCCGCTCCAGATTCCCGTCGGTATCGAGGCCGGCTTCAGCGGCGTGGTGGACCTCGTCAAGATGAAGGCAGTCATCGTTGCCGACGGCAAGCCTGTAGAGCGGGAGATCCCCGGAGATCTCTCCGACCAGGCGAAAGAGTACCGGGAGAAGCTCGTCGAATCCGTGGCGGAGACCGACGATGAGCTGCTCGCCAAGTACCTGGAAGAGGGGTCCCTCGGCGAGCCGGAGGTGCTCAAGGCGCTCCGCCAGGCAATCGCCGAGGGGAAACTCGTTCCGGTGGTCTGCGCCGCGGCCACCAAGAACATCGGCACTCACCTCCTGCTCGACCTCATCGTGGAGTCATTCCCATCTCCGATTGACCGGGGTGAGGTGGAGGGGATCGAGCTGAAGGGCAAGCAGCCGGCTCGCCGCCCTCCAGACCCCAAGACCGGCGTCGCTGCGCTGGTCTTCAAGACGCTGAGCGACCCCCACGTGGGAAAGCTCTCGCTCTTCAGGGTGTACTCCGGCACCGTGAAGTCGGACTCCCAGCTCCTCAATTCCTCCAGGGAGCTCAAGGAGCGTGTGGGTCATGTCGCCTACCTCCAGGGGAAAGCCCAAAAGGGAGCGGACACGCTAGGGCCGGGGGAGATCGGCGTGGTCGCCAAGCTGAAGGAGACGATGACCGGCGATACCCTTACGGAGGAAGCCCAGCCCATCGTGCTGCCTCGGATCGTGTTCCCGGAACCGACCATCTCCTTTGCCATCCAACCCAAGACCCGGGGCGACGAGGACAAGATCTCCAACGCGCTCGCGCGGATCAGCGAGGAGGACCCCGCCGTCCGCTACCACTACGACTCGGAGACCAAGCAGCTGCTCGTTTCCGGCGTGGGCCAGCTCCATGTGGAGGTGGTTGTGGAGCGGATGAAGCGGAAGTACAACGTCGACGTGAACCTCCTCCCGCCGCGCATCCCGTACAAGGAAACGGTCAAGGGCCGGGCTGAAGTGCAGGGGAGGTACAAGAAGCAGACCGGTGGCCGTGGCCAGTACGGCGACGTGTGGCTCAAGATTGAGCCCCTCGACCGCAGCGCCGGCTTTGAATTCGTGAACGACATCTTCGGGGGTGCAGTGCCTCGGAACTACATCCCCGCGGTGGAGAAGGGCGTGCGCGACGCGATGAAGCGTGGCGTCATTGCCGGCTACCCGGTGGTGGACATGAAGGTGACGCTCTACGACGGATCCTACCACGAGGTGGACTCCTCGGACCTGGCCTTCCAGATCGCCGGCTCCCTGGCGCTCCAGAAGGGCGTTCAGGGAGCCCGCCCGATGCTTCTGGAACCGATCATGAACGTTGAGGTGACGGCCCCATCGGAGCAGGCCGGCGATGTGATCGGCGATCTGAACGGGCGTCGCGGGCGGATCATGGGGATGGAGCCAGCCGGGGAGACGGCGGTGGTGAAGGCGCACGTGCCCCTTGCGGAGATGCTGAACTATGAGCCCGGCCTCCGCTCGATGACGGGCGGCCGCGGCGCCTATTCCATGGAGTTCTCCCACTACGAGGAGGTGCCGGCGTTCCTGGCCGAGAAAATCATCGCTCAGGCGAAGGCGGAGAAAGAGAAGGCTGAGAAGTAAGCCTGCGAGAGCCAGCATCGCCTCCTCTTCTTCGGGAGGTGATGCTCATGACGGGAGCCAGCTGGGGAAAGCCTAATGAAAGCCGGTGAAGCAATCGTCCGCCTGTACGAGGCCATGCCCGAACGTCTTGCGAAGGCGCGGAAGACGTTCGGGCGTCCCCTGACGCTCACCGAGAAAATCCTCGTCGTCCACGCTGACAGGTTCGACGCGCAGCAGTGGGAGCGGGGCAAGGCATACCTGCGGCTCAGGGTGGATCGCGTGTCCATGCAGGACGCCACGGGGCAGATGGCGATCCTTCAGTTCATGCAGTCGGGGCGAACACGCGTGGCTATCCCCAGCACGGTGCACTGTGACCACCTGATCCGGGCCGAGAGCGGCGCGTCGGAGGACATGAAGCGGGCGATTCTCGAGAACAACGAAGTCTATGATTTCCTCCGCTCCGCGTCGAAGAAGTACGGGATCGACTTTTGGAAGCCCGGCTCCGGCATCATCCACCAGGTCGTGCTGGAAAACTACGCCTTCCCCGGGGGCCTCATGATCGGCGCCGACTCCCACACGCCGAACGGTGGCGGGCTGGGGATGCTGGCGATCGGGGTGGGTGGAGCGGATTGCGGCGAGGTGATGGCGGGGCTGCCCTGGGAGGTCCTGCACCCCCAGCTGATCGGGGTGAAGCTGACCGGGAAACTTTCGGGGTGGACCGCGCCCAAGGATGTGATCACGTGCCTCTGCGGGCTCCTCACGGTCAAGGGGGGAACCAACAAGATCCTGGAATACTTCGGTCCGGGGGCCGACTCCATCAGCGCGACGGGCAAAGCGACCATCTGCAACATGGGCGCAGAGCTTGGTGCGACCACCTCGGTCTTCCCCTTCGACAACCGGATGGCGATCTACCTGTCGGTCACCCACCGCGAGGGCGTCGCAAAGCTCGCAGAGCGGTGCCGGGAGCACCTGGTCGCCGACCCCGAGGTCCACGCGGCTCCGGAGAGGTTCTTCGACCAGATCGTGGAGATCGACCTCTCCACACTCGAGCCCCACATCGTGGGTCCCCATTCGCCGGATCGGGCCCGCTCCGTCAGCCGGCTCGCCGCGGAGGTGAAGGCGAACGCTTGGCCCGCCGGCCTCAAGGCCGCGCTCATCGGCTCCTGCACCAACTCTTCCTACGAGGATATGCGGCGCGCCGCCCACATCGCCATGCAGGGGCTCAACGCCGGCCTCAAGACCAAGATCCCGTTCCTGGTCACGCCGGGCTCCGACCGGATCTTCCAGACCATCAAGCGCGACGGCATTATGGAGATCTTCGAGAAGATGGGCGGGACGGTGCTGGCCAACGCCTGCGGCCCGTGCATCGGCCAATGGAAGCGATCGGACGTGGGCAGGAACGAGATGAACTCCATCGTCAGCTCGTACAACCGGAACTTCCCCGGCCGCAACGACGGCCGCGCCGCGACGCTCTCTTTCCTCGCGAGTCCGGAGATCACCACCGCCCTCGCCTTCGCGGGGAGCCTTGAATTCGACCCGGTCAACGGGGTTCTCACGGCTCCCGACGGCCGCCGGTTCCGGTTCACGCCACCGGAGGGGGAGGAGCTTCCGAAGGATGGCTTCGCCGCGGGGCTCGAAGGTTACGAGGCGCCCGCAGAGGACGCCAGCCAGGTTCAGGTCGAAATCTCGCCCACCAGCGAACGGCTCCAGCTCCTGGAGCCGTTTCCACCGTGGGACGGAAAGGAGTTCACCGGCCTCGTCATCCTGATCAAGACCAGGGGAAAGACCACCACGGATCATATCTCTCCTGCCGGCCCGTGGCTCAGGTTCCGGGGTCACCTCGACCGAATCAGCGACAACATGTTCCTGGGTGCCACGAACGCGTTCTGTCCCGAAACCGGAAAAGGGACGGATGTCCTGAGCGGGGAATCCGGTCTGTCGATCTCTCAGATCGCTCGCCGGTACAAGGCCAAGGGGATTGGCTCGATCGTGATCGGGGACGAGAATTACGGCGAGGGCTCCAGCCGCGAGCATGCGGCGATGTCTCCTCGTTATCTCGGGGTGAAGGCGGTCATCGTCAAAACCTTCGCACGGATCCACGAGACGAATCTGAAGAAACAGGGAATCCTCCCACTCACCTTCGTGGCGCCCCCGGACTATGACCAGTTCGAACCGTTCGACCGCGTGAGTATCCTGGACCTCGCGAGCCTCGCGCCGGGCCGGCCGGTCCAGGTGGCGCTCCACAAGCCTGGCGGCCGGACCGTCTCGATCCCTACGAGCCACAGCCTAACGGCCGAGCAGATCGGGTGGTTCAAGGCGGGTTCCGCCTTGAACGCGGTGAAACAGCCGTGAGCGCACGCACTCGCCGTTCGGGCGCGGGCTTTGCCCGCGCAACCGAGGAGGGGGAGGTACGCCCGCCTTCGGCTGGCGCTCTCCGCAACCTCGCAGGCGAGGTTGCTTCGCGTGGGGCGGGGGACGAAGTCCCCCTCCGAGTTAGCGTATGGCGACTAAGGTAAGGGTTCCGTCCGGGGAGCGAGTCAGCATTCAGCACGGCAAGCTCCAGGTACCGGATCATCCCATCATCCCCTTCATAGAGGGTGACGGTACCGGGCCGGAGATCTGGCGGGCGGCAGTCCGCGTGCTGGAGGCCGCCGTAGCCAAGGCGTATAGCGGGCGGAAGCGGATCGTTTGGTGCGAAGTCTTCGCCGGCGAGAAGGCCCGGGGCGTGTACGGACCGGAGTGCCCGCCGAGCCTCCTCCCCTCCGAAACCCTGGACATCGTTAGGGAGTACCTGGTGGCGATCAAAGGGCCCTTGACGACGCCCGTCGGGGAGGGGGTCAGGAGCCTCAACGTGACGCTTCGTCAGGAGCTGGATCTCTACGTCTGTCTGCGTCCGGTCCGCTACTTCACAGGCGTCCCGTCCCCCGTCAAGCGCCCCGAGAAGGTGGACATGGTCATCTTCCGCGAGAACACCGAAGACATCTATGCCGGCATCGAGTGGGCGACGGGAACTCCCGAGTGCCGGAAGGTGATCGAGTTCCTCCAACGGGAGATGGGGGTCAAGAAGATCCGCTTCCCCGAGAGTTCCGGCATCGGTGTCAAGCCGATCTCGCGCGAGGGGTCCGAGCGTCTGGTGCGTGCCGCTATCCGGTACGCTATCGAGCATGGGAGGCGATCCGTGACGTTGGCTCATAAGGGGAACATCCAGAAATACACCGAGGGCGCCTTCATGCGCTGGGGCTACGAGCTGGCCAAGCGCGAGTTCTCCGACAGGGTGGTCAGCTGGGAGGAGTGCGGAGGCAGGCCAGCGGGGAAGATCCTGATCAAGGACGCTATCACCGATGCCCTCCTCCAACAGATCCTCACGCGCCCGGACGAGTTCGATGTGATCGCCTGCCCGAACCTGACGGGGGATCTCGTCTCGGATGCCCTAGCCGCCCAGGTCGGCGGCATCGGCATCGCTCCCGGCGGTAACATTAACTACGAGAGCGGACACGCACTCTTCGAGGCGACCCACGGCACTGCCCCCAAGTACGTCGGCCAGGACAAGGTGAACCCGGGGTCCGTACTCCTCTCGGGAGAGATGATGCTCCGCTATCTCGGGTGGACGGAGGCCGCGGAGCGGATCATCGCGGGGCTCGGGCGGACGATCCAGCAGAAGGTGGTGACCTACGACTTCGCCCGGCTCATGGAGGGGGCTCACGAGGTGAAGTGCTCCGAGTTCGGCAGCACCATCATCCGGAACATGGAGCACGTGTGAGATTCTTCAGCGACCCTCACCCGGTTCCGCCTCCCGGGAGCGAGACGGGATACGCGAAAGGAGCGTAACGTGCGGCCAAAGGTTACGGTAGTGGGAGCGGGAAACGTCGGGGCGTCGGTGGCCCAGTACACGGTCGAGGAGGAGCTCGCGGATGTCGTGCTGGTGGATGTGATCGAGGGAGTCCCCCAGGGCAAGGGCCTCGATCTCCTGCAGGCGGGCCCGATCCGCCGCTACGACTCACGGCTGGTGGGCTCCAACAGCTACGACGAGACGGCTGGCTCCGACATCGTGGTGGTGACTGCGGGGTTCCCCAGGAAGCCCGGGATGACCCGGGACGACCTCCTCTTCAAGAACGCCGAGGTCATCCAGGCAGTGACCCTGGAGGTGACCCGGCGCTCGCCGGACTCCATCCTGATCATGGTCACCAACCCGCTCGATGCCATGGTTCAGCTTGCCTGGAAGATCTCGGGCTTCCCTCCCCAGCGGGTCATGGGGATGGCCGGCATTCTTGATTCCGCGCGCTTCCGCACCTTCATCGCGCTGGAGCTCGATGTCTCCGTTGAGAACGTGACGGCCTTTGTCTTAGGGGGGCACGGGGACACGATGGTTCCGCTCCCCCGTTACTCGACGGTCGCCGGGATTCCGCTGCCCGAGCTCCTGTCCAGGGAGCGGATCGAAGCCCTCGTCAAGCGCACGCGGGACGGCGGCGCGGAGATCGTCAGCCTCCTGAAGGCTGGCAGCGCCTACTACGCTCCAGGCGCGGCGGTGGTCGAGATGATGGAAGCCATCGTCAAGGACAAGAAGAAGGTCCTCCCGTGTGCGGCCTACCTGGATGGCCAGTACGAGGTCAAGGGGCTCTACGTGGGCGTGCCGGTCAAGCTCGGGCGCCGGGGGGTGGAGCAGGTGATCGAGATCAAGCTCACCCCCGAGGAGGACGCTGCCTTCAGAAAGTCGGTTGCGGCGGTGCGGGAGCTTGTGGAGAAACTCAAGCTTTAGGAGTCCGCCCCGCCGAATACCGTCGCGCGACCAGGAATGGCGTTCGGCCATGCCTGGGCGGGCTCGTCTCCGCGCCGGGGGGCTGTTCGGCTTTCAACACGGAGCGCGTGGGCGTTAGATCAAAGCGTGACTGGAATGGGCAGTCAAGAGGCTCTGCATGGAGGCAACGAGCGTGGCGTGATCCACGTGGATATGGTCCCCGGACCCGAGCTGAAAATCATGGGGCGCCAGACGCCTGCCAGCGTCATCAATGACGGCTCCGGCAACGACCTCTACGGGGAAGGGGTAACAGCGTATGCGCGGTAGGGATCTTCCGGGACAGTTCGCGACGGCGGCCACCTTGCGCAGCGATGCGTGGTGGCTGGCGCCGTTGCTGACCGTTCTCGCCCTCGGGGCGTTTGTCGTGTACACGACCTGGGCGGCCCTCCAGGGCGCGCACTACGAGTACAAGAGCTACCTCTCTCCCTTCTACTCGCCGACCTTCAAGCCGTCCTGGTGGCCGTTCTCCCCTGCCATCTTGATCCTGTGGGCGCCGGGGGGGTTCCGGCTCACGTGTTACTACTACCGCAAAGCCTACTACCGGTCGTTCTGGGGGGCGCCGCCGGCGTGTGCGGTTCGCGACGCCCGAGCGCGCTATACGGGCGAGACCGGCTTCCCGCTGATCCTCCAAAACGTCCACCGCTACTTCTTCTACGCGGCTGCAGTGGTCCTGATCTTCCTCTGGTACGACGCGGCGGTGGCCTTCGTCTTTGACGGCCGGTTCGGGGTCGGCCTGGGGTCGCTGATTCTTCTCGCGAATGTGGTCTTGCTCACGGGCTATAGCCTCTCCTGTCATTCCTGCCGCCACTTGTGCGGCGGGAATCTCGACCGATTTTCGTCCAGCCCTGCCCGGTACCGGGCCTGGAAGGTCGTCAGCGCTCTGAACGAGCGGCATATGCTCTGGGCCTGGACATCGCTCTTCTCGGTGGCCCTCGCCGATGTCTACGTTCGGCTGCTCTCCATGGGGGTCCTGAACGACACAAGGTTCTTCTAGTGCCGTGATTCGCTGGAGGTTCTCTGATGGCGCTCGATAGCTACGAAACTCACGAACACGAGGTGATTGTCATCGGTGCCGGCGGCGCGGGCCTTCGGGCGGCGGTCGAGGCCTCGGCCCGGGGGGCAAAGACGGCCCTGATCTGTAAGTCTCTGCTCGGCAAGGCGCACACGGTGATGGCGGAGGGCGGGATCGCTGCTGCCCTCGGCAATGTCTACCCGGAGGACGACTGGGAAGTCCACTTTCGTGACACGATGCGCGGCGGCAAGATGCTGAACAACTGGCGCATGGCCCAGCTCCACGCTCAGGAAGCGCCAGCCCGCGTGCTCGAGCTGGAGGCCTGGGGGGCACTCTTTGACCGCACCGCCGACGGGCGGATCCTTCAGCGCGACTTCGGCGGCCACCGGTATGCGCGGCTGGCCCACGTGGGCGACCGCACCGGGCTCGAGATGATCCGCACGCTGCAGCAGCACGCCGTGCACAAGGGGATCGACGTGTTCATGGAGTGCACGGTCACCCGCCTGCTGATGGACAGCGGACGGATTGCCGGCGCCTTCGGCTACTGGCGCGAGAGCGGGCGCTTTGTGATCTTCAGATCCAAGGCGGTGGTGCTCGCCACCGGCGGGATCGGCAAGGCTTACAAGATCACCTCGAACTCCTGGGAGTATACCGGGGATGGTCATGCCCTCGCCTACCGGGCCGGGGCCGACCTGACGGACATGGAGTTCGTTCAGTTCCACCCGACCGGGATGGTCTGGCCCCCGAGCGTCCGCGGCATCCTCGTCACCGAGGGGGTCCGCGGCGATGGCGGCGTCCTCAAGAACGCGCTTGGCGAGCGGTTCATGTTCAAGTACATCCCGGAGTTCTTCCGGGCTGAAACCGCCGAGACCGAGGAGGAGGCCGACCGCTGGTACACGGACAAGAAGAACAATCGGCGAACGCCGGACCTCCTGCCCCGGGACGAGGTCGCGCGTGCGATCAACACCGAGGTCAAGGCGAACCGGGGAAGCGCCCACGGAGGGGTGTTTCTGGACATCGCCAGCCGGCGCGCCGCCGAGTACATCAAGCGCCGTCTTCCCAGCATGTACCACCAGTTCAAAGAACTCGCCGACGTGGACATCACCAAGGAGGCGATGGAGGTCGGGCCGACCTGCCACTACATCATGGGCGGCGTGCGCGTCGACGCTGAAAGCGCTGCGGCGACAGTCCCGGGGCTCTACGCTGCGGGCGAGGTGGCGGCGGGGCTGCACGGCGCGAATCGGCTCGGCGGCAACTCGCTCTCCGACCTGCTCGTCTTCGGGCAGCGCGCGGGTCTCCACGCCGCGGAGTATGCCAAGGGCTTCAAAGGGACGCTCACGATCGACGCCGGGCAGGTGGAGGCGTTCGCGCGGGAGTGCCTCGAGCCCTTCGAGCGAAGCGGTGGAGAGAATCCCTACGCGCTTCACGCGGACCTCCAGGAGTGCATGCACACCCTGGTGGGAATCATCCGGACCGAGGAGGAGCTGAAGAAGGCGCTTGAAGAGATTGCCGCGCTTCGAGAGCGGACCCGCCGGATCAAGATCGACGGCAACCGGCAGTTCAATCCGGCCTGGCACCTGGCCCTGGACCTCCGGTCGCTGCTTACCATCTCGGAGGTGATCACGCGCGCGGCGCTTGAGCGGAGAGAGAGCCGGGGCGGCCACACGCGCGACGATTACCCCAAGCCGGACCCCAATTTCGGGAAGGTCAACGTGGTGGTGCGACGGGTAAGGGACGAGCTCACGGTCAGCCGGGAGGCGATCCCGGAGATGCCCTCGGAACTGAAAACGCTGCTCGAGGGGGACAGGTAGATGGCCGAGGCGCTGGTGCGGGTCTGGCGCGGCAACGCCGCAGGTGGCGCCTTCAAGGAGTACCGCGTCCCCACCGACGAGGGGATGGTACTCCTCGACGTGATCCACAGGATCCAGGCCACCCAGGCCCATGACCTCGCGGTCCGCTGGAACTGCAAGGCCGGTAAGTGCGGCTCGTGCAGCGCGGAGGTGAACGGCCGACCCCGGCTCATGTGCATGACGCGGATGAGCCTCTTCCCTGAGGCCAGGCCCATCACGGTGGCACCCATGAAGACCTTCCCGGTGATCCGGGACCTGGTGACCGACGTCTCGTTTAACTACGAGGTGGCCAAGACCATCCCCCCCTTCAGGCCACCCCCGCCCGAGCCCGACGGGACTTACCGGATGATGCAGGAAGAGATCGACCGGGTGCAGGAATTCCACAAGTGCATCGAGTGCTTCCTCTGCCAGAATACCTGCCATGTCATCCGTGACCACGAGGCGAACAAGCCCCACTTTGCCGGACCGCGCGCCTTCGTCCGGATCGCGGCGCTCGAGATGCACCCGCTGGACACCCACTCGCGCGCCCAGCTCCTGAGGGCGAAGGCGGGGCTCGGCTTCTGCAACATCACGAAGTGCTGCACCGAGGTCTGCCCGGAGGGGATCAAGATCACCGACAACGCCATCATCCCGCTCAAGGAGCGTCTGGTCACCGAGTACTACGATCCGCTCCTCTGGGTTTTGCGAAAGCTGACCGGCAGTCGGTGAGTCCCGGCTAGTGGGCCATCACGCCAACTATCGAGCGCGTGGTGGGTGCGCTGTTTGCAAGAAGCCGGGGTTAGAGACTCAAGGCTGCGCTGAGGTGTGTGTCTCCAACCCGCACCGTCCGCCGGAGTTCCTCTCTGTGCCATATAGGCGACGCGACCGGGAGTGCGCGGGCGACATCCCGGGGCGGCAGGGGATGGTGGCGGTGGCGTTGCGGCGATGATCCGTGTCTCGTCCAACATGTTGCACAATTCGAGGTGGTGCTCACCGTTGACGCGCCAGTAGTCTTCGTCTACCCTAGGCGCATCTCGGCCAAGGGCCTCTTATGGTACGCCGACCTCAAGGGGCTCAAAATGCGCGCAGTGGGGATGAATGCCCAGATCCTCCATGAGGCCGGTGCGTCCGTCGTCAGCATGCCCGGGGGGGGAGGTCCTCCCGGCGGCGGAGAGAGGGGTCATCGTCCGCCAGGTGCGCGGCTGGCCCGCAAGGCGCTCTTGCGTTGGGTCGAAGGCAAGCCGGGCTACCGTCTGAACTGCGGTCAACTCCTACGACCCGACGCAGTTTCTACGACAACTGCTATCAACGATAAGCGAGCGGAGACCTTATGGGAAATCTGGTTATTGGGATGAGTGACACGATTGAACTGGCCGTGACCCCGGAGATGACGGCCGATGCCTACGGCAACCCCGGTGTCCGCGTGCTGGCCTCACCAAAGCTTCTCGCGCTCTTCGAGGCGGCTGCGATCAGGGCGATGACCCCAGGCCTCGACCAAGGTGAGGGGAGCGTCGGCATCACCTTTTCTTTCCAGCACCTTGCCCCGACGCCCGTTGGGATGCGCGTGAGAGTGACCGCTACGCTCACCCGGACCGACGGCAAGCGTGCCACGTTCCGCCTGGAGGCCTCGGACGAAAAAGAGCCGATCGCCGAGGGCGAGCATCAACGAGCCGTCGTGGACATGGGGCGTTTCCTGTCGCGCATCGCAAAGAAGGCCGGAGCGTAACAATCCCATGAGCCAACCCTACCAGATCGGAGACTACGCGCAGACCTGCCGTGACTTCCGGCTCGAGGTGCCGGAGCGGTTCAACTGGGCGTATCAAGTCTTCGACCGCTGGGGTCAGGACCGGGAGAAGCCCGCGATGCTCTGGGTGGGAGCCGATGGCCGGCCGCGTGAGGTCACGTTCAGGGAGCTGGGGGAGCGCTCGAGGCGTCTCGCCAGCGCCCTCGTCGGGCTCGGCGCAAGGCCGGGTGACCGCGTCTTCATCATGCTGCCGCGTCTGGTGGAATGGTGGGAGCTGATCCTCGGATGCATTCGGGGGCGACTCGTATCCGTGCCCGGGACAACGCTCCTCACGCCGAAAGACATCGCCTACCGGATCAACACGTCAGGTGCGACGGTCGTCGTCACCGATCCCGAGAACGTCGAGAAGGTCGAGGCCGTGAGGAACGAATGTCCGAGCCTCCGGAGTCTCGTAGTGGTCGGGGCTGCAGCCGGATGGCGGCGGTACGAGGATCTGGTCCGGGAGGCCTCGCCCGACCTGCCCCATCCCCGAAACCTCTCGAGCGACCCTCTGATGATCTACTTCACGTCGGGGACAACCGGGAATCCGAAGATGGTGCTCCACAGTCACGCCTCCTACCCGATCGGCCATGTGATCACGGGAAAATTCTGGCTCGACAACCGCCCGACGGATCTCCACTGGACCATGTCCGACACGGGGTGGGCCCAGGCCGCCTGGACCGCCTTCTTCGCCCCGTGGAACATGGGGGCAACGCTCTTCGTCTGGGACCACCGGGGGCGCTTCGACCCGGAAGGGACGATGGGAATGCTGGAAACATACCCGATCACGACGTTCTTCGCTCCCCCTACGGCGTACCGCATGCTCGTTCTGGAAGACCTCAAGCGGTACCGGCCCAAGGCCCTCCGGCTCTGCCTGGGCGCCGGAGAGCCGGTGAACCCCGAGGTCATCGACGCGTGGCGCGAGGGGACGGGCCATCATATCTGGGAGGGGTACGGACAGACCGAAACCGTCCTCTGTGTCGCCACGTTCCCCGGGATGCGGTACAAGCCTGGTTCGATGGGCGTCGTGGCGCCCGGCCATCAGATGGCTGTCGTGGACGACCGAGGGACACTGCTGCCGGCGGGCGAGGAGGGAGAGGTGGCTATCCGGATCCGGCCCGAGCGCCCGGTCGGGCTCTTCGCGGAGTACTGGCAGAACCCGGAGGCGAACGCCAAGTGCTTTCGGGGGGAGTGGTACTACACGGGTGATCGAGCCACCCAGGATGAGGATGGGTATTTCTGGTTTGTCGGCCGCGCCGACGACGTGATCATCAGCGCGTCGTACCGTATCGGCCCCTTCGAGGTGGAGTCGGCGCTCATTGAGCATCCGGTCGTCGCCGAGGCCGCGGTGGTGGCGAGCCCCGACGAGATGCGGGGAGAGATCATCAAGGCCTTCGTGGTTCTGGCCCCGGGGCACCGTGCCTCGGACGCCCTCGTCGAGGAGTTGCAGGAGCATGTCCGGCGGGTCACGGCCCCGTACAAGTACCCGCGCGAGGTCGAGTTCGTCGAGGATCTTCCGAAAACCATCAGCGGCAAGATCCGGCGCACGGAGCTCCGGCAGCTTGAGCTTGAGCGGAAGGGCCGGACCTAGGAGAGACGATACGCATGAGGGCGGGGGCGCTCTTTACGGAGGAGCACGAGCTCTTCCGAAAGTCTGTCCGGAGCTTCGTCGAGCGCGAGGTGGTCCCCCGTGTCGATGAGTGGGAAGCTCGCGCGGAAATCCCGCGGCTCCTGTTCCGCTCCATGGGCGAGCTGGGCTTCCTCGGTGTCGAGTTCCCGCCCGAGTACGGGGGCGCCGGCGCTGACTTCGGGATGTCGGTGGTCCTCGCCGAGGAGCTGGCGCGGTGTCGCTCCGGTGGGGTGGCCTTCAGCGTGATCGTCCACACCGACATGTCCTCCCCGTGGCTCGTCCGCTTCGGCACGGACGAGCAGAAGGCCCGCTATCTCCCGGCCATCGCGCGGGGGGAGAAGGTGTGCGCGCTGGCCATCACCGAGCCGGGGGCGGGGTCGGACATGGCGGCGCTGGCTACCCGAGCGCGCCGGGACGGTGACGACTGGGTGATCACCGGCAACAAGACCTTCATCACGAACGGTGTGTACGGGGACCTCTACTTCGTAGCGGCCCGGACTCGGGAGGACGGTCCCCGACACGGCCAACTTTCCCAGTTCCTGGTCGAGCGCGGGACTCGGGGGCTGACGGTCAGCGGGAAGCTCGAGAAGACGGGGATGTGGGCCTCTGACACCGCTGAACTCTCGCTTGATCAGGTGCAGGTTCCCGCCGAGAACCTCCTGGGCGAGGAAGGGCGCGGCTTCTACCAGCTCGCGGCGGGTCTCCAGCGCGAGCGGCTGATGGCGGCCGTGCTCTGCGTCTCAGGCGCCCAACAGGCCCTCGAGGACTGCCAGGCTTTCCTGCGCCAGCGCCAGGCCTTCGGGCGCCCCCTGGCCGAGCTCCAGGCGCTTCGCCATCGAATGGCGGACATGGCGACTCAGATCGAGGGGGCGCGGCGGCTGACCTATCATGCGGCGGAGCGCTTCGCCGCGGCCGAGGATTGCGTGACTGAGGTGTCGATGGCCAAGCTCTTCGCGACCGAGATGGCCAATCGGGTCGCCTATGAGGCTGTCCAGCTGCATGGGGGCTACGGGTATATGCGCGAGTTCCATGTGGAGCGCTTCGCGCGTGACTATCGCGTCTGGACCATCGCCTCGGGCTCCTCGGAGATCATGCGCGAAATCATCGCCAAACGCCTCCCGGTGTAGGACGGTCAAGTTGCTCGCCGTCTGACCCTCCTGCCCAAAAAGGAGACCGGACATGCAGCCAAAGTTGCGGGTTCTCTACACCCACGTCATGGGAAGCCACGGCTTCCCGGGATGGTTCTGGACGGCGCTGGACAAGATCAAGGCCGGCGAGTACGGCCAGACCGACATCAGGGAGACCTACGACGACGCCACCCAGCTCGCCATCCGGGACCAGGAGCGGGCGGGGGTCGACGTGATCTGCGATGGGGAGATGCGGCGGTTCTTCTTTGTGCAGACCTTCTACGACAAGATGGCGGGCTTGGAGTCGCTGCCCCCGCTCAGGACGACGGGGCTGTACGCCTATGACAGTCCGCCTCGCTACCGCCCGGTCGAGCGCGTCAAGGCGCCGCAGGGCCTCGACGTCGTTGAGGAGTTCAAGTACCTCAAGACCCAGACGGACAAGCCGGTGAAGGCGACCATCCCCGGGCCGGTGACCCTCTCAATCCACGTTCAGCTCCGCCCGGGTGATGTGTATAACGGGGACCGTCTGGCGCTCTGCTGGGACCTCGTCCCGGTGGTGAACCGAGAGCTCAAGGCGCTCATCGAGGCGGGGGCGGATTATGTCCAGATCGACGAGCCGTCGGCGGCCATCGTCTCCGGCAATATCCAGGAGTACGTGAAGATGTTCAACGCGTGTGTCGAGGGCGTGAAGGCCAAGGTGGCCTACCACATCTGCTTTGGCAACCTGCTCTCACGCCCGCGCGGGAAACGGAGTTACCGACCGCTGTTCCCTGCCTTACTCGACGCTCGCTGCGACCAGTTCGTGTTGGAGTACGCCAACCGCGAGATGGCGGAGATCGAGCTGTGGAAGGAGATCGGGGTTGACCGCGAAGTCGCCTGCGGCGTGGTGGACGTCAAATCCTTCTACATGGAGACGCCGGAAGATATTGCGGAGCGGCTCCGACTGTGCGCCAAGTATATCCCCGTTGAGAAGCTCTCCGCCATCCCCGACTGCGGGTTTTTCCCCGTCCCCCGGTGGCTCGCGGCGGAAAAGCTCAAGCGCTTGGTTGCCGGGGCAAGACTCGCGCGGAAGGAGCTCGGGATCGAATGAGCGGAGCAGGACATCCTTCGCCCTAGAAGTCCGAACTGGGTCAAGGATCTCCGGGGGCCACGGGGGGATCGAGGAACCCGACCTCGAGGAGCGCCCGATGCAATCGTCCGGGCCGCCCGGTCGCTCTCGGAATGACTAGCCGCTGCCGGTCCGCCGAGTAATGAGAATGCCTGATATCCCTCCTGGCCTTCGCGACACTCCCCAAGGCGCCCAGCTCCGCCGGATCCTCGGGGAGCTGACGGAGAGGCTCCTCCCCACCCTCCTCTCCCGCGCCCCCGAGGAGGCTGCCGGAGCCCTTCTCGACCGGGCGCGGCGTGAGGCTTCACCCCTTCGGTTTGCGGCGGTGGTCCTGGCCCTCGGGGCCCGAGCGGTAGACCCGACCACCCGACCCGAGGCCTTGGCCGCCGCCCGCGCAATCAGCGCGCCCGGCGAGCGCCCGGGAGCCGAGTCGCCGATCCAGAGCGCCCGGCTCGCGCCCCGCCAGACCGGCCTTGACGAAGAGATCTTTCTGCTCGACCTGCCTCAGGTCCGGCTGCCGACCCGGATCGGCCGCGTCGCGCTCGAGGGGCTCAAGCGCTACTTCGCCACCCTTCACCAGCCCCGACCCGCCCAGCGGGCCATTGATGTCGGGACGGGGAGCGGCGTGTTGGCGATCGTCGCGGCGAAGCAGCTGCGCCGGCTGGGTGGCCTCGACCGCGTGTGGGGGGTTGACGTCAATCCCTGGGCGGTGCTCCTGGCTCGGGCCAACGCCGCTCTCAACGGGGAGAGCGAGCGCATAGACTTCCTGGAGAGCGACGGCCTGGCCGCGCTCTGCCAGCAAGGGATCGAGGGGAGCGTAGACCTGATCCTGTCCAACCCGCCGATGACCGTCGGCCTTCCCGGCCAGCCCCTGACGGTTGAGGATCGCTTTAACGTGGTCGAGCACCCCGTGGAGTTCATCAAGAGGGAGCTCATCGAGAAGGGGTTCCGCCTCCTCCGTCCCCCTTCCGGCCACCTTCTCTTCCATATCTCCGGCCGGTTCCCCGAAGCCCTTCAGAACCTCTCCTCCATCCCGGGTTTCGGGCAGAAGAAGGCGGTTCTCCAGGGCCTGACCGAACTCGATCCCTACGTGGACCTCCGCGGCCTGGTCTACCGGGAACTCATTCAGGATCGGCCGTTCATCTTCCTCAAGGGCTACCCGGTCGAGATTCAACGGGTCACGGCGACGGAGGCCCACATCCTGCGGAAACAGGGCGGGCGGCTCTACCAGCAGAGCTACGTGTGGGTGTACGGCTTTCAGCCGTGAGGGCCCATCAGTGATTGTTCCATTGCCGATCGGAGCCGGACCCTTGATTCTCGGTTTCTTGAGGTGATAGGTTCTCTACGGTATTTTCGCGGCGTGAGAGCCGACGCGAGGGAATCATGGCGAAGGTAGAGGACGAGATCGGGCCCGAATGAGGATCCACGAGTTCCAGGCCAAAGCCCTTCTCCGTCAGTTTGGCGTGCCGGTACCGGCCGGCGAGGTGGCCGGGACCCCTTCTCAGGCCCGGGCAATCGTCGAGCGCCTCGGCGGTCGGGTGGTGGTGAAGGCACAGGTCCATGCGGGTGGAAGGGGGAAAGCCGGCGGCATCAGAGTCGCTGACGATCCCGCCGGCGCGGAGACGGCGGCCCGGACGATCCTCGGCATGCGCCTCAGGACCCCCCAGACGCCCCCGGAAGGGATCGAGGTCAGACAGGTGTTGGTGGAGGAAGCGGCAGAGATCGCGCAGGAACTCTACCTCTCGGTTACCCTGGACCGGGCGAGGAGCGCCCTGGTGGTCATGGCCTCCGTGGCGGGCGGGGTCGAGATCGAAGAGGTGGCCGCCGCCTCTCCGGAGAAGATCCTGAGGGAGTGGGCTGACCCAGCCCTCGGGCTCCAGCCCTTCCAGGCGCGGCACCTGGCCTTCGCGATCGGGTTGACGGGTGACCTCCACAAGGCGGGTGTGTCACTCATCTTGAACCTCTTCCAGTGCGTGCTGGGTACAGATTGCGCGCTGGCGGAGATCAACCCCCTCGCGATCACCGTGGATGCCCGGCTTCTGGCGATGGACGCCAAGCTGGATCTTGACGACAATGCGCTCTTCCGGCGGAAAGAGATTGGAGCCCTCAGGGACGAGCGCGAGGAGACCCCCCTCGAAGTGGAAGCCTCCCGATACGGGCTCAACTATGTCAAGCTGGACGGCAACGTGGGGTGCATGGTCAATGGGGCCGGGCTGGCTATGGCCACCATGGACATCATCAAGCTGGCCGGCGGCGAGCCCGCCAACTTCCTGGATGTGGGAGGTGGGGCTTCTGCGGAGCAGATCGAGAACGCCTTTCGGATCCTCTCGTCGGACCCGAACGTCAACGCCGTGCTCATCAACGTCTTCGGCGGCATCCTGCGGTGCGACCGGCTGGCTGAAGGCGTCATCGCGGCGGTCCGGAAACTTCGCATCCAGCTTCCGGTGGTGATCCGGATGGAGGGGACCAACGTCGCGCAGGGCCGCGAGATGCTGGCCCGATCGGCGTTGAATTTCGTGAGCGCCGAGGGCATGCGCGATGCGGCCGAGAAGGTGGTCGCGCTCGCGCGGGCAGCGACATGAGCATTCTGGTCGACAAGTCAACCCGGGTCGTCGTGCAGGGGATCACCGGGAGGGAGGGCTCCTTCCACGCCCAGCGCTGCCGCGAGTACGGGACCCTGGTGGTGGGGGGTGTCACTCCGGGGAAGGGCGGCAGCACCCACGACGGCTTTCCGGTTTGGAACACCGTGAAGGAGGCGGTTCGCGCCGAAGCACCCACCTGCGCGCTCGTTTTTGTGCCGCCCGTGGCCGGCGCCGACGCCATCATGGAGGCTGCTGACGCAGGTCTCCCCTTGATCGTCTGCATCACGGAGGGGATCCCCACGCTGGACATGCTGCGCGCGAAGGCGTTCGTGGACCGCCGCCCCTGCCGCCTCATCGGCCCCAACTGCCCGGGGGTCATCTCCCCCGGCAAGGCCAAGGTGGGGATCATGCCCGGGCAGATCCACCGGGAGGGCCCTGTGGGGGTGGTTTCACGGAGCGGCACGCTCACCTATGAGGTGGTCCACCAGCTCTCGCAGCGAGGGATCGGCCAATCCACGTGCGTGGGGATCGGCGGCGACCCGGTCATCGGCAGTTCCTTCATCGACCTCCTCAGCCTCTTTCAGGCTGATCCAGATACCCGCCTGATAGTGATGATTGGCGAGATCGGGGGCAGTGCCGAGGACGAGGCCGCGGCGTTTCTCAGCAGTCACGTCTCCAGGCCGGTCGTGGGCTTCATCTGCGGCCAGACCGCCCCGCCCGGCCGGAGGATGGGCCATGCGGGAGCGATCATTGCTGGGGGGAGAGGGACGGCGGCCGAGAAGATGACTGCCCTTGAGCGCGCGGGTGTCACGGTGGTCCGGAGCCCCGCCGACCTGGGCGCTACCGTTGAACGCGTGCTGCGCGACAGCTGATAGCTCGTCTGCACATGGCCATCGAGCGGACCCTGATGATCGTCAAGCCCGATGCGGTGGCCAAGGGCGTGGTTGGCCGGATCATCGCCCGCGTTGAGCAGTCTGGCCTCAAGATCCTGGCCGCCAAGATGGTCCACCTGACGAAGGAGCAGGCCGAGGGCTTCTACATCATCCACAGGCACCGCCCTTTCTACGCGAGCCTCTGCGCCTTCATGACAGCGGGGCCGTGCCTCCCGATGGTGCTCGAAGGGGAGAACGCCATCGGCCGACTCCGCGAGCTGATGGGCGCGACCGACCCTCAGAAGGCAGCTCCGGGAACGATCCGGCGCGACTTCGCTGCCTCGATCGAGGCCAACGCCGTCCACGGCTCGGACTCCCCGGAGGCGGCAGCCTTCGAGATCCCGTACTTCTTCGACGCCCAGGGGATCTGTCCCCGGTAGCGAACTTGTTCGGCCCGCGCACCTCTGATATCATCGGTTCAGGGTGAAGCCTGCCTTCGGAAAAATCCTGATCGCCAACCGCGGCGAGATCGCGGTGCGCATCATCCGGGCCTGCCAAGAGCTCGGCATTGCCACCGTCGCTGTCTTCTCCGAGGCCGACCGCGAGGCCTTGCACGTCCTGATGGCCGATGAAGCGTATCCCATCGGCCCTCCCTCGGCGGCCCAGAGCTATCTGGTCATCGAGCGGCTGATACAGGCGGCCAAGGCTTCAGGCGCGGAGGCCATCCACCCCGGGTACGGGTTCCTGGCTGAGAACGCGGACTTCGCCGACGCATGCCAGCAGGCGGGATTGACCTTCATCGGCCCGCCGGCCTCGGCGATCCGGGCCATGGGGGACAAGACGGCAGCGCGCCGGACCGCGGTCACCGCGGAGGTCCCGGTGATCCCCGGGACGCACGAGCCGCTCGAAAGCGATGCCGAGGCCGCACGCCTGGCCCAGGAGTTCGGCTACCCGGTCATGATCAAAGCCGCCATGGGTGGGGGCGGCAAGGGGATGCGGCTGGTGCGGAGCGAGACCGAGCTGGCCTCGGCCCTTCGCATGGCGCGCTCCGAGGCGGGGTCGGCCTTCGGCGACGCCTCCGTGTACATCGAGCGCTACCTGGAGGAGCCTCGCCACATCGAGATCCAGATCCTCGCCGACAGCCACGGCAACATGGTCCACCTGGGCGAGCGCGAGTGTTCGATCCAGCGACGCCACCAGAAGCTGATCGAGGAGTGCCCCTCACCGCTTGTCGACAGGCGCATGCGGGCGCGCATGGGGGAGGCGGCGGCCAGGGTGGCTAGCTCGGTGGGTTACGTCAACGCCGGCACCGTGGAGTTTCTGGTGGACAGCCAGAAGAACTTCTATTTCCTGGAGATGAACACCCGCCTTCAGGTGGAGCATCCGGTCACCGAGCTGGTCACCGGCATTGACCTGGCGAAAGAGCAGATCCGGATCGCCGCCGGGGAAGAGCTGGGCTACAGCCAGGCCAACGTCAAGTGGAGCGGCTGGGCCATCGAGTGCCGGATCTACGCCGAAGACCCGTACGCCAACTTCATGCCCTCGCCGGGGAGGATCACGGGCCTCCGTGCCCCGAGCGGGCCGTGGGTCCGCGACGACTCCGGAGTGTACGGAGGGTACACGGTGCCGATCTACTACGACCCGCTGATCTCCAAGCTCATCGTCTGGGGCCCTGACCGAACCGAGGCGGTGAACCGCATGCGGCGCGCCCTGAGCGAGTACAAAGTGGCAGGCGTCAGGACCACGATTCCGGTGCTCCTGCAGATCATGGCGAGCCCGGACTTCGTGGCCGGCCGTCTCTCCACGCACTTCCTGGACCACCTGCTCTCGGCGGAGCGCCCCCAGGCTGAGAACCGCCACCGCACCGTGGCACTGATCGCGGCCTCGCTCGCGGCCTACGAACGGGCCGGCCGGATTCAGCCCGCCGTGGCCCGGTCTGCCAGACCGAACCCCTGGCTGATGTCAGTCCGCCGGACCGGGTGGGGGAGAAGATCCTGATGCGCTTTGTGGCAGAGCTGGAGGGCCAGACCTGCTCGGTCGAGGTGAAGGAGGCGGAGACCGGCTTCCGGGTCCAGGTCGGCGAGGAGGTCTGGGAGGTGGATGCCCGCCGGCCCGTAGAAGGGATCTGGTCCATCATCATCGGGGGCGCAGCCTACGCGGTAGATGTGACGGAAGAAGGCGGCTCATTCCTCGTGGACGTGGACGGGGAAACCTACCGGATCCGCGTCGAGGAGGAGAGCCGCCACATCATCAGGACCCGGGGTGGGGGACTCGCCCATCCCGGTGGCCAGGTCCTCACCGCACCCATGCCCGGCAAGGTCGTTCACATCGTCGTCAGCGAGGGCCAGACGGTGAGGGCGGGAGATGGCCTCGTCGTCCTCGAGGCCATGAAGATGGAAAACGAGTTCAAGGCGACGGCTGACGGCACCGTGAAGGAGGTGCGCGTTCAGGTCGGCCAGACCGTGAACGGGGGCGACGTGTTGGTCGTCATCGAATGAGCGGCGGCATCGCCTAGCTCGTCAGATAGAACTCGCTGCCTTTCTGCCTGAACTCCTGAGCCTTCTCCTTGAGCCCCTGCTCGAGCCCTGCCTCGGCATCGAGCCCTTTCTTCGCGGCGTACTCGCGGACCTCCTGGGTGATCTTCATCGAGCAGAAGCGCGGCCCGCACATGGAACAGAAGTGCGCCACCTTCGCTCCCTCGGCCGGGAGAGTCTCGTCGTGGAACTGGCGGGCGGTCTCCGGATCGAGTGAGAGGTTGAACTGGTCCTCCCAGCGGAATTCGAAGCGTGCCTTGGAGAGCGCATCGTCCCACTCCTTGGCGCGTGGGTGGCCCTTGGCCAGGTCAGCGGCATGGGCGGCGATCTTGTAGGCGATCACGCCGTCCTTCACGTCTTTCTTGTCGGGGAGGCCGAGGTGCTCCTTGGGGGTGACGTAGCAGAGCATGGCCGTGCCGAACCAGCCGATCATCGCCGCGCCGATGGCAGAGGTGATGTGGTCGTAGCCGGGGGCGACGTCGGTGGTCAGCGGGCCGAGGGTGTAGAACGGCGCCTCGTGACAGACCGCGAGCTGCCGGTCCATGTTCTCTTTGATCAGGTGCATCGGGACGTGGCCGGGGCCCTCGATCATGACCTGGCAGTCGTGCTCCCAGGCGATCCGCGTCAGCTCGCCGAGGGTGTCCAGCTCCGCGAACTGTGCCTCGTCGTTGGCATCCGCGAGGGAGCCGGGGCGCAGGCCGTCACCGAGAGAGAAGCTCACGTCGTAGGCCGCCATGATCTCGCAGATCTCGCCGAAATGGGTGTAGAGGAAGCTCTCCTGATGGCGGGCCAGACACCATTTGGCCATGATCGAGCCGCCACGGGAGACGATCCCCGTCACGCGCTTGGCGGTCAGCGGGATGTAGCGGAGCAGGACCCCCGCGTGGATGGTGAAGTAGTCCACGCCCTGCTCGGCCTGCTCGATGAGGGTGTCGCGGTAGATCTCCCAGGTCAGCTCTTCGGCCTTGCCCTCGACCTTCTCCAGGGCCTGGTAGATGGGGACCGTGCCCAGGGGGACCGGGGAGTTCCTGAGGATCCATTCGCGCGTTTCGTGGATGTGCTTGCCCGTGGAGAGGTCCATCACCGTGTCGGCGCCCCACCGGGTGGCCCAGAGCATCTTCTCGACCTCTTCGTCGATGGAGGAGGTCACGACGGAGTTGCCGATGTTGGCGTTCACCTTGACCAGGAAGTGGCGCCCGATGATCATGGGCTCCGACTCCGGATGGTTGATGTTGGCCGGGATGACGGCTCGCCCCCGCGCCACCTCGTCTCTGACGAACTCGGGGGAGCGGCCTTCTCTGAGGGCGATGAACTCCATTTCTGGGGTGACCTCGCCCCGCCGGGCGTAGCGCATCTGGGTGACCCGGCGCCCTGGCCTGGCGCGGAGCGGCCGGCGGCTTTCGGGAAAGCGGATCTCGACCAGCCTCGGGTCGGCCTCTCGCTGCCTCTGGTCCATGGAGGTTGGCTCGGCGAGCGCCTCTGTGTCTCCCCGGGAGAGGACCCAGGCGGCTCTCAGAGGCGGGAGCCCGCTCTTGAGATCCGGGTGATAGTGGGGGTCGGTCGACGGGCCGCTGGTGTCGTAGAGGCGCACCGGGGGGTTGGGTGCGGCAAGGGGGATCTCGCGCATGGGAACCCGAATCTCCGGGCGAGTTCCGTTCAGATAGACTTTTCGGACCACGGATCGCGGAGTGTTGGTCTTCGTCGTCATCTCACTGACTCCTTTTGCCGGGAAGAGACAGGAACGCCGCCGGGGTGACCCAGCGGCGCTCAGGGCATCCTTCCGTTCCCTACGCTGGCATTACCCAGGTCAGGTTCAGGCGGTCGGCGGCGGGATAGCCACCCTCTCAGCCCGGTTCTCCGAGCTCCCGCATAAACTGGAGATCAGTATACGCTCTTCCCCGACAGTTCACAACGCCCCGCGGAACAGCTTCACGCCTTCAGCGCTCGAGCCTTGAACTGGTCGCGCAAGACTTTCTTGTCGAACTTCCCCACGGTGGTCTTGGGGATACTCTCCAGGAAGACCACCTCGTCGGGCAGCCACCATTTCGCCACCTGGGGCCGCAGGAACTCCAGGACCTCCTCGGCCGTCAGCGACGCTTTCTGGTCGGGCTTGGGGACGACACAGGCCAGGGGGCGCTCGACCCACTTGGGGTGGGCGACGGCGATGACGGCGGCCTCGAGGACCTTGGGGTGGGCCATGAGCAGGCTCTCCAGGTCCACGCTGGAGATCCACTCGCCGCCGGACTTGATCAGATCCTTGGTACGGTCCATGATCTGGATGTACCCCTCGGAGTCGACGGTGACCACATCCCCGGTGCGGAACCACCCGTCGGCGGTGAACGCCTTGGCGGCCTCGGGGTTTCTGTAGTACCCGCTCACGATCCAGGGGCCGCGCACCTGAAGCTCCCCCATGGTCTTGCCGTCCCAGGGGACCTCTCGCCCTTCCTCATCCACGGCCCTGAGATCCACGCCCGCCGCCGCGTACCCCTGCTTGGCTCGCATCGCGAGGCGCTGTTCGTCCGGCCAGCTCTCCATGTAGCCCTTGAGGCGGGACACGGTGCCGACGGGGGTCGTCTCGGTCATCCCCCAGGCGTGGGTCATCCGGACGCCGAATTTCTTCTCGTAGGTCTCGAGGAGGCTCTTGGGCGCTGCGGAGCCCCCGATGGGGATGCAGCGGATCGAGGAAATGTCGAAGGCGGGCTCCTGTTCGAGAACGGCCTGCACCCCGAACCAGATGGTGGGGACGCCGCCCACAAATGTCACCTTCTCCTTGTGGACGATCTCGACGATGTCCCGCGGTTGCGGGTTGGGACCGGCGAAGATCTGGGTGGCCCCCACGATGACTCCCGTGTACGGCACGCACCAGGCATTCGCGTGGAACATGGGGACGACGTGAAACAGCACGTCTTTCTCTGAAATCCCGAAGGTGTCGGTCATCGCCTGGGCCATGCTGTGAAGATAGATCGCGCGGTGGCTGTAGACGACGCCTTTCGGGTGGCCGGTAGTCCCTGAGGTGTAGCACATTCCGGCGGCGTCGCGTTCGTCGAGTTGGGGCCAGGCCGCGACCGGCTTGGCTCCCTTCAAGAGCGCCTCGTAGTCGAGGAGACCGGGAGGGGCTGCCATCCCCGGCGCGTCGGGCATGATCACGATGTGACGCAGCGATTTGAGCTCCTTCCGAACCGGCTCCAGCTGCGGCCAGAGGGAGAGGTCGACGAAGAGGATCGAATCCTCGGCGTGGTTAATGATGTACGTCAGGTCGGCATGAGACAGCCTGATGTTGACGGTGTGGAGGACGCTGCCGAGGAGAGGGGCGGCCCAGTAGACTTCGAGGTGGCGGTGCGAGTTCCATGCCAAGGTCCCGACCCGATCGCCGCGGTTGATCCCGAGGCCCTGGAGAGCTCCGGCCAACCGCATCACCCGGTCCGCGAACTCGCCGTAGGTATAGCGAAAGGGCGGCGCTCCTGGCACCCGCGTAGCCAGTCTCTTCGCCGCAAAGACCCGGCGGCTGCGCTCGAAGAACTGGGTCAGCGTCAGGGGGTAGTCCATCATCAAGCCTTTCATCGGTTTTCCCTCCGCTGGGTCTTGTCCTGCACCCCGTGCTGCTGCTCCCCGATGGCTGCCAGCGGCCCGTCCCGTCTGATCACTCCGGCCAGCAGCGGGAAGCGGGCCAGTCGTCCGGCCATGATAGCATGCCCCGCAAGACGCCCTGCGGCCGACGCCGCCGGCCATTTTCTGACCGATTAGTAGGTAGGGAAGACGCGGCGGACGACCTCGGGCGGGTTGATCCCGAGCATCCCCTTGATCAGCCGCCTGGCCGCCCCCCTGACGACGACAAAGGTGATGACCCCGGAGGCGAGGAGCTCTCCGTCTGGAGCGACGAGGGTGCTCTCGGTCCGCCAGTACGGGCTCTCGGCCTCCTGAGGGGCGGTCCGCTCCCGCACCCCGACCGCGGCCAGGGGCTTCCCGAATGGATAGGTCGGCTGGTGAAGCATGATCCTGAGATCGGTCGTCATCCCCGACTCTCCCGTGGCAAGGGCACCGAGCCAGAAGGCGGTCTCGTCAAGCAGGGTCGTAAAGACCGCCGTGGCAAGGCGGCCATCCGCCGTGCGAAAGGGTTCTCGCGGTCGGTACTCCGTCCAGACCTGGCGGTCATCGAACCAAAGGCTCGCCTGAAGTCCCAGAGGGTTCTGGACCCCGCATGCGAAACATCGATTCGAGATCGGGAGGGGGAACCTGTTGCCGGTGCTCTCAAGGAGATCGGGGCGTCTGGCGTCAGGCTCCACGGCAGTGACCCGGCCCTCGACAAGCACCTGCTTGCCGTTCGAAAGGCGGAGCGCGGTTTCAGGTCCCGAGCGTCGGATCGCGAGCGGAAGGGGGGTGTTTAGTGGGATCTTTCGCCTGTACGCGCCAGCGAGTTCCCGGGGCGTATCGTGGGGTGGCGCGGCCACGAGGTCGAAAGCGGCTAGGACAACCCCACCGTGCGCCATCTGCGGAAGACCCTGGAACGTGTCGGGGAGTGTCAGGGAGCCCTCGCCGACGGAGCGGGCCAGCAGATCCTCGACCGAAGTCACGCGGAATTCTCGACATGACTCGTCATCCTGCCTGCGGGGGGCGAGAGGGGTCATGGGTCCGAGCAGTCGCGGGTGTAGCCGCACCGTGGGCAGATGATCTTGCAGTGAACCTCTTGCATCGGCTCGCCGCAGCCCTCGCAGATGTCACGCCCTTGGGGCGGTCGGAGCTCAGCCATGCTATCTTTTCCCTCGGCTTGATCCTATACTTTTTCCGGCCCATTGTACTCCTTGCGCGCAAGGGAAGTCAGCGTTGCCGTGACCTCGACGACCTCACCGGTCCTGACCGGCGCCTTTCTCCGGGCCGCCCTCACCAACTTTTTCTTCTTCGCCAGCCTCCACTGCTTCTTCCTTCTTCCCCTCTACATCCAGCAACTCGGCGGGACGGAGGCCCAGATCGGCCTCATCATGGGCGCGTACAGCGCCTCGGCGATCTTCTGCCAGCCTCTCGTAGGGGCGTGGGTGGACCGGATCGGCCGCCGCCCCTTCATGCTCCTTGGGGCCGGTCTGGTGGCCCTTTCGGCCGTGGCCTTTTCGAAAGCCGGCTCGACCGCCGTGTTCGTATTCCTCCGGGTCCTCCAGGGGATTGGGTTTTCGGCCTTCTTCGTGGCCAACTACACCCTCATCGTGGACCTGGTGCCGCCGGAACGGCGCGGGTGGGCGTTGGGGATCTTCGGGATTTCGGGACTTTTGTCCACCTCCGTGGCGCCCCTGGCTGGCGAGTGGGTGATCCGAGGTCTCGGCTACCCGACCTTCTTCGCCCTCGCCACCCTGCTGGCCCTGGTGGCCCTGGTCCTGGCGTGGCCGGTCCGCGACCCCCGCAGGGTCATCGTCGCCTCCGGTGGCGGCGTGGCGGCAATCCGGGAAGGGGCGGGGGAGCTCTTTCGGCTCCCGATGGCAGTGGCCTTCGCCTTCGGCCTCGGGGTCGGGACGTTCTTTACCTTCCTCCCCACCTTCGCGGAGCTCCTTGGGGTGAGAAACTTGGCGCTGTTCTATACCGGGTACGCGGGGTCGGGGATGCTGGTCCGCGCTGTGGGCGGTGAGCTGATCGACCGCTTGGGCCGCCGCAGAGTGATAGTCCCCTCGCTCTTCCTCCAGGCGGCGGGCGGAGCCATCCTCGCCTCGCTGGCCTTTCTGGTCGGCGCCCACACCCCCGTGCCGGTGCTCCCCTTTCTCTTCCTGGCGGGATTCGTCGCCGGGGGCGCCCACGGGTTTCTCTACCCCGCGCTGACGGCCCTGCTGATGGATCAGACCCGCGAGGCCCGCCGGGGGAGCGTGGTGGGAATCTTCAGCTCGGTGATCCTTACGGGCAGTGCCGTGGGGGCCATGGTCTTCGGCTACGTCTCCCACGGGTTCGGCTACGGGGTGATGTGGAGCGCACTCACCTCGCTTCTTGCCGTCGGCTTTGTCGCGAGCTTTCGGCTCCGTCCTTGACTTGATCGAACCCTCAGCCGATACTTTTGAGAAGAGAAGCTCGACGCGGGGGAGGGCAGGCATGGTTACAGCGAGGCGGATTGGCTTTCTTGGGCTCCTGGCGCTGGCACTCTTCGGCGAGGTCGCAGCCAAGGAACAGGCGACCGTAGCACCACCGGCTCCGACAGCGTCCCAGGAAGCCGAGGTTGTGAGCATCGCCATTGATCAGCGGACCGCCCAGCCGATGTTGATGCTCCGGGGGAAGCGCGACAAGCGGAGCCTGGTCATGGTCATCGGCCGCTGGGAAGCTACCAGTATCGCGCTTCAGCTGGACGGGGTCACCCCACCGCGACCGCTCACCCACGATCTGTTCCTGACCCTCTTCGGGCGGCTCAAGGTCACCCTCACCCGCGTGGTGATCACGGATCTGCGGAACGACATCTACTACGCCATCGTGTACCTCGACGCGGACGGGAGCAAGGTCACGGTGGACTCCCGTCCCTCGGACGCCATCGCGCTGGCGATTCGGGCGAAGGCCCCCATTCTGGTGGAGGACCGGGTCTTTGAGAAGTCTGAACGTTCGCGCCAGCGCCCCGGCAAGACGCCGTACTTTTAGGATATGGCGGACAAGACGCGCGAGCCCAAGTGGGCCATCCAGCGGCGGCTGGACGGCATTCTGAGCAAGCTCGGGGAAAAGCACGGCGATCTGAGCGGCCGCGTGGAGGTGCAGGTCCGCTCTGAGGTCAGCTTCGAGGAGATCGGTGGGCTTGAGGAGGCCAAGGCCGCCCTCCGCGGCTTCGCGACTGCGCTGACCAACCCGGATGTCTACCGCCGGTGGGGGATCACGCCGCCCAAGGGCGTTCTCCTTTACGGCCCCCCCGGAACGGGCAAGCGCCTGCTCGCCATGGCCCTGGCCACCACCTCCGAGGCGATCTTCTACCATCTCAAGCTCGCGAACCTGACCTCCAAGTTCGGTCCTAGCACCGGAGAGCTGCTCCAGGAGATCCTGTCCCTCGCCGCGGAGGGGGGGAGGGCGGTCGTGTTTCTGGATGAGATCGATGCTCTCTCTCTCGACCACCTCATGCCGCCGAACCAGACTCGGGAGGCCAGTGCGCGCCTGGTCGCGGCCCTGGCGGAGAAGCTGGACATGCTCCAGGGGGTCTCCCGGGTCATCTTTGTTGCTGCCACCAACCGGACCGATGCGGTGGACCCCTCGCTGGTGGCGCCTGGCCGGCTGGACCGGCTCATCGAGGTCCCGTTCCCGGACGGGCCGGCGCAGCACGAGATCCTGCAGCTGAAGAAAGCCAGCGCCGAGCGCGACGCGGGCAGGACGCTGTTCGCCGAGCTCGATTCCAGTTCGATCCTCCCCCGCATGGGTGGGATGAGCGGCGCAGAGATCGAAGAGATCGTCCGGCGGGCCCTGGAGTCCAAAGTTCACCGGGCCGCCGCGGGCAAGGATGCGGGGCTGGTCACCACCCAGGATCTCCTCCAGGAGATTGACGGCTACAAGCGCATCCGGGAGGTCGTCGAGAAGATCCGCCGGTACGGGCAGTATCTCTAAACCCACCTGGGGGAAGCGGTGGTCACCACCCTGATCCGGGTCCGCTACAAAGACACCGATTCCATGAAGGTTGTCTACTACGGCAACTACCTGACCTACTTCGAGGTGGGGCGAGTGGAGTTCCTCCGCCACCACGGCCACCCGATGTCGCAGGTGGACGGGGGGCTCCATATGCCGGTCGTCGAGGCTGGCGTCAAGTACCTGAAACCGGCCAGGCTGGACGACCTGCTGGAGGTGAGGTGCTGGATCAGCGAGCGAAAACGGGCCAGCTTCACGTTCAGCTATGAGATCGGCAACGAGGCCAAGGAGCTGGTCGCCCAAGGCTTCACCCGGCACGCGTGCCTGGACCCCAGAAGTGGCAGGATGATCGCCATCCCCGAGTGGCTGGGAACAGTGATGGGGAGCGGCTGAGCATCGCTCATGCGCCTGATCGCGGCCCACCGGATCCTGATCGGCACTGCCATCGCGTTCGGTTTCTTCTTCGCGATCTGGGGGGTCTGGCAGTATATTGAAACCGGTCGCGGGGTCCAGCTTCTGATCGCGGTCCTCGCCGCTCTCGTCAGCGGTGGGCTGACTTACTATCTGAAGAATCTGAAGCGCTTCGTCGACTCGGGCCCACCGTCATGAGTTCTGGCGATCCGGGTATGCTGTGATATAATCCGGCTGGTTTGAAGGGAGCCCTGTCTGAGCCCAGATGATCCAGGTTGACCGACTGACCAAGCATTACGGTCTCGTTCCCGCCATCCAGGACGTTTCCTTCAACGTCGAGAAGGGGGAGATCGTCGGCTTCCTCGGCCCCAACGGGGCAGGGAAGACCACGACCATGCGGATCCTGGCCTGCTTCATGCCTGCCAGCGGGGGGAGCGCGATGGTGGCGGGCTACGACGTCTTCACCCGCTCGCTCGAGGTCCGCAAGCGAATCGGCTACCTCCCAGAGCATGTGCCGGTCTACCACGACATGCCCGTGGCCGCGTATCTCGAGTTTGTCGCCGAACTGAAGGGGGTCCCCCGTGCTGAGCGGAAGCGCCGCGTGAATGAGGTGATGGAACGCTGCCTCATCGCCGAGGTCCGCCACCGCCTGATCGGGCGTCTCTCGAAAGGCTACCGCCAGCGGGTCGGGCTGGCGCAGGCACTGGTCAACGACCCTGAGGTGCTGATCCTGGATGAGCCCACCATCGGGTTGGACCCCAAGCAGATCATCGAGATCCGGTCGCTGATCAAATCCCTGGCGGGAGACCACACGGTCATTCTCTCCACCCACATCCTTCCCGAGGTCTCCGTGGTCTGTTCCCGGGTCATCATCATCAACCAGGGTCAGATCGTGGCCGTGGATAGTCCGGAGAACCTGACCGCGCGCCTCGCCCGGTCCGACCGGATCCAGGTGCAGGTGGAGGGGCCGCCCGAGGCCGTTCGTGCCCAGCTCAGCCAGCTCCCCGGAGTCCTCTCGGTGGCCGAGAAGAGCACCGTCGACGGGGTCGGGACGTTCGTGGTCGAATCGGCTCGTGACCGCGATGTGCGCCGAGAGCTTTCCCGTGCCGTCGTGAGCCAGGGATGGGAGCTCCTGGAGCTCAGGGGCATGGGGATGACCCTGGAGGACATCTTCATCCGGCTCGTGACCGAAGAAGAGCCCCCTATGGTCACAGACGGGGCAGCGGCCGCTGAGGGAGGTGAGGCGACCCCATGAGGGTGTGGGCGGTCTTCAAAAAGGAGCTTCGACTCTACTTCACCTCACCGGTGGCCTACGTGGTTGTCACCATCTTCCTCGTGATCTCCGGCCTCTTCTTCTCCTCGATCTTCAGGTTCTTCAGTGCCATCTCTATGCAGGCGGCCATGAACCCGGCGTTTGCGCGCGATCTCAATCTCACCGAGGGCGTCATGCGCCCGCTCTTCTCCAACATCAGGGTGATCATGCTTCTCGTGATGCCGGTCCTCACCATGCGCCTGTTCGCCGAGGAGAAGAAGACCGGGACCATGGAGCTCTTGCTGACATATCCGGTCCGGGACGGCGAGGTTCTCCTGGGGAAGTACGCGGCGGTGGTCACGCTCTTCCTCGCGATGCTCAGCCTCACGGCGGTCTATCCGGTCATGCTGACCTATTTTGCCCAGCTCGAATCGGGCCCGCTCCTGACCGGCTATCTCGGGCTCGTGCTCATGGGCGCCACGTTCCTGGCGATCGGAGTGCTGGCCTCTTCGCTCACCGAGAACCAGATCGTGGCCGCCGTCATCACCTTCGGGATCCTTCTGGTTTTCTGGGTAATCGGCTGGAGCGCCGACTTCGCGGGGCCGTCGTTGGGGAAGCTGCTTTCGCACCTCTCGATCCTGGAACACTTCGACGGCTTCGGCAAGGGCGTGATCGACACGAAAGACGTCATCTACTACCTCAACTTTACAATCCTCTGCCTCTTCCTGACGCTCCGGTCCCTGGAGTCCAAGCGATGGCGCGGCTGACGCCGCCGGGGAAGTGGGCCGCCATCGTCGGCGCCGCTCTCTTGGTGGCCGCTGCGGGGCTGAGCCTCGCGAAGCCGGAGTGGACTGTGGCCGGGGGCTCTGTCGCATTGGCGGGAGCCGTCTGCCTCCTGCTGGCGGTTTACGCCAGCTTCAGCGCGGTGCGGGCGTTCTTCGCCCGGCGGGCCACGCGTTACGGCATCAACGCCGTGGTGATGATCCTCCTGATCTTCGGGATCATTGTGTTGGTGGAAGCGGTTTCCTACCGCCATTCCTACCGTCTGGATCTCACCGAGAACCAGCGCCACAGCCTCTCTCCTCAGACCATCAAGGTGCTCCAGACCCTGCGCGCTACCGTGGACGTCACCGGGTTTTTCCGCTCCGACCAACCCGGAAGGCTGGTGGCTGAGGATCTTTTCGAGCAGTACGCCTCCTACTCGGACGGCAAGTTCACCTGGAAGATCCTGGACCCGGATCGGAACCCCGGCTTGGCCCGGCGCTACGAGGTGGAAACGTACGGGGCGGTGGTGCTGGACACCGAGGCCAGGTCGGAGAGGATCCCGGACGCGTCGGAAGAGAAGCTCACCAATGCGCTCGTGAAGGTTACCCGGGAGGGGGCACGCATCGTGTATGTGGTGAAAGGGCACGGCGAGCACGAGATCACCGATATCGACCGGTCGGGGTTCAGCGGGGCGAAGACCGCCATGGAGCAGGCGAACTACGAGGTGAGGGACCTGCTGCTGGTCAGGGAAGCGAGTGTCCCGGACGATGCGGCGTTGATGATCGTGCCCGGACCCAAGCGTAACCTGCTCCCTGCCGAGTTGAGCGCCCTGGATGCCTTCATCGCTTCCGGCGGGAAGGTCCTCTTCATGGTGGACCCGTTTCAGGCTGAGGGGCTGAGCAGCTACCTCGCTCGATACGGCATCGCCTTGGGGGACGACATCGTGATCGACCGGATCTCCCGGGCCTTCGGAGGGGATTACGTGATGCCGGCCATCTTCCAGTATGAGCCACACCCCATTACCGATGGGTTCGGGAGCACGCTCACGTTCTTTCCCCTCTCCCGCACCGTGGACGTCCAGGCGAGCTCCCCCAAGGGCGTCACCGCCCAGGTCTTGGCCACGTCAGGCCCCGGGAGCTGGGCGGAGACGACGCGGTCCGAGGTGGACCGCGGGGAGGTCACTCTTGACGCAAACGACCGCGCCGGTCCCGTTCCCGTGGCGGCCGTAGCCACCGTGGAGGCGACCGGGCCATCGGAGGAGAAGGGCGACGTGAGGGCGCGGATTGTCGTCTTCGGGACCTCCAACCTGGCCACCAATCAGTTCTTGAATGTTCAGGGGAACAAGGACTTCTTCCTCAACACGGTGAGCTGGCTCGCTGAGGAGGAGGACCTCATCGCCATCCGCCCCAAGGACCCCCGGCAGACTCCGGTGTTTCTCACGGCGGTCCAGGACCGGGTCATCTTCTGGATTCCCGTGGTGGTCCTGCCTGGAGTCGTCATGGTCTTGGGGATGAGCGTGATGATCCGGCGGAGGTACGCCAACTAGCCTCGTTGGTCCGCATGCGCTGGACGAGCACCGTTGCCCTCGCGCTGATCTTCTCCGCGCTGGCCGGCTTCTACTACGTGTACGAGATCCGCCTGGGTCCTGAGCGGGAGAAGGCCGAACGCCTCAAGGACCGCCTCTGGACGGTCGAGCCCAAGGCTGCGGAGGAACTGGTCGTCACGCGGCAGGCGGGGACTCTCCGCCTGGCGCGCGAAGGGGACGGCTGGGTGCTGCTCGAGCCGCTCAGAGCCAGGGCTGACAAGAGCTCGGTCGAGGACTTCGTCACCAACTTGCTGACAGCCAAGGTGGAGCGCAAGATCAACTCCGACCCGGCAAGCCTCGCCGATTTCGGCTTGGACCGCCCCGCCGCCGAGATTGCCGTCCGGGTCAAAGGGGAAACGGCACCGCTCACGCTCCTGCTTGGCGACAAGAACCCGACCCGTCTCAGGGTGTATGCGAAAGAGAAGGAGAGACCCGCGGTGTTTCTGCTCTCCGACTTCCTCCTCCAGAGCGCCACGAAGCCCGTGGATGACTTTCGGGACAAAACCGTACTCGCCTTCGATCGACAGGACGTGAGCCAGCTGGAGATCAGCTATCACGGCCAGCTCTTGTCAGCGGTGCGGGGCGAGGAGCCCACCCGATGGAAGGTGATCAAGCCGCGCGCGTACCGGGCAGACTGGGGGCGGCTTGCCGATTTCATGGATAAACTCCGGTTTGCCAGGATCATGGAGTTCGTGGCCGAGGCACCCACGTCCCTCGGCCGCTACGGGCTCGATCGGCCGACCCGGGTGACCCTCTGGATCGGAACGGAGGAGGACCGAACCGCGAAGACCCTCCTCCTCGGCAAGCTCAGCCCGGAGCGGACCGGGTTCTACGCCAAGCGGCCGGGCGAGCCGACTGTCTTCCTGGTCGGGAAGGATGTCTGGGCCATGCTTCCCAAGAGCGTGAACGATCTCCGTGACAAAACCGTCTTCGAGTACGAGCGCAGCAAGGTGGTCAGGCTCGAGCTAGAGAGCCCGAATGGCCGCGTGGTGCTGGCCAAGGAGGGCGAGCAGTGGCAGATCACCAAGCCCGAGAGCCTCAAGGCCGACGACTCCGAGGTCAGCGGGCTCCTCTGGACACTCAAAGACCTCAGAGCCGAGAGCTTCGTCGCCGAGGGTGCCGCGGCCGTGCGCCGCTACCTGGCGAGGCCCGACGTCAAGATCGCTGTCTGGGAGGAAGGCGACCAGGCCCCGAAAATCGTGCTCCTGGCGCGGGCGCCCGGGAGGCGGGCCGGCAAGGCCCTGGCGTATGCGGCTGTCGCCGGGCAGGACTCTGTGCTCCTGGTGAAACGGGAGGCGCTTGAGGAGCTGACACGCTCGGTCACGGATCTCCGGGATCGCACGCTGCTCGGGGGTTTCGACCCGAGCGATGTGAAGCGTTTTCAGGTCAAACGCGGAGAGCAGGTGATGCTGGTCGAGCGGAGGAGCGAAACCGACTGGCGGATCCTGGAGCCCGAGCCGGGCAAGGCGCGGGAGGCAAAGGTCAGCGACTTCCTCTTCACCCTCACCACGCTAAAGTGGGAGGAGCTGGTTTCCCCGAAGGCGCCCGATGCCGCGCAGTATGGGCTCGACGACCCCTCGGTTGAACTGACGCTCTGGGGGGCGGACGGCAGCGAGATCGGCACGCTGATCGTAGGCAAGACGGAGGCGGACAAGACCTACCTCAAGACCAACGCCTCCCCGGCGGTCTACGCGGTGAAGAGCCGAGCGCTCGGCGCTCTGCCGAGCGCTCCCGAGGACTTTTCCTCCTAGCGCCGTGCCGACTCACCTCGCTTTACGTCATCCCGGGCTTCTGACTCCGCGAGGGGATCCCGCCCGTGGCGGCGCCGTGCCCGACCTTGCTTCTCTGTGCCAGACACGTTACGATGAGGGCCGTGGCGAACGCGATCTACCTCAGGCAGATGGAGCTGGGCCCCATGCAGAACTTTGTCTACCTGGTGGGGGACCCGGCGGCCAGGCAGTGCGTGGTGGTAGACCCGGCCTGGGAGATCGACACCATCGTGGACGCCGCCCAGCTCGACGGCATGACGATCAGTGGAGTCCTCATCACCCACACACACCAGGATCACGTGGGCGGTCATCTCTTCGGGATCGACATCCCCGGAGTCGCCGAGTTCATGGAGAAGGTGAAGGCGAAGGTCTATGTCCATAAGGCTGAGCGGGAGTTCCTCAAGGGGTTCGGGTCTGACCTCGTCCAGGTAGGTGCCAACGAGACCCTCCAGGTGGGTCGCCTGACCATCACCTGTGTCCACACGCCGGGGCACACCCCGGGATCCCAGTGTTTCCTGGTTGATGACCGGCTGATCTCCGGCGACACTCTCTTTATCGGCTCGTGCGGCCGCACCGACCTCCCGGGGAGCGACCCGACGGAGATGTACTACTCCCTGACCCAACGGCTGTCCAAGCTTCCAGACGAAACGATCCTGTTTCCCGGCCACAACTACGGGGGGCTCTCCTCCACCATCGGCAGTGAGAAGCGGTCGAACCCCTTCATGCGCTTCACCGCTCTCGGCGACTTCCTCAGCGTGATGGGTGGCGGCCGGGTCGTGCTGCCTTAACCCGGATTATTCACGAACGAACCGGGAGGCCGGCGGGTGGCGCGGCGAACGGGGCGCCCCGCGGCGCGGAGCGCACCGCCTCACAACTGCCGTGCTCGAAACATCGTCGCAACCGATGTTGAGCCTCGCGCTCGCGGGAGCGAGCACCGTGGGGCTGTTCGCGGCGACAGGACCCGCCGACCCCCGGAGATCCAAGCTGCGGCTTCGTGAATAATGTCGGTTAACGCGCTTTCACTTCGCGGTCACTCCCCCGTCCACGCACAGCACCTGCCCGGTAATGTACGGGGGGCAGGTGGCGAAGAAGACGACTGCCGAGGCGACGTCCTCCGGAACGCCTTCTCGCCCCATCGGGATCTCTCGTCGTAACCGCTCTCTCAGGGCGGGAGGTGACCCCTCGGGGAGCAGCACAGCCCCCGGAGCCACGCAGTTGACCTGAATGCGCGGCGCCAGCGCCAGGGCCAAGCCTCTCGTCAGGGTCAGGAGGCCGGCTTTGGAGACGCAGTACGGGAGGTAGGAAGGCCACGGGCGCATCCCTCCCACGTCGGCGATGTTGATGATCCTGCCGCGTCCAGCCCGGCGCATCACCCTCGCCGCCGCTTGGCAGCAGAAGAAAGGGGCCTTGAGGTTTACGCTCAAGAGCCGGTCCCACTGGGCGGGCGTGGTCTGTTCGAGTGGCGTTCGCACGAACATCCCGGCGTTGTTCACGAGCAGGTCAAGCCGACCGAAGTTCCTGACAGTCTCCCGGATCAAGCGGTGCGCGTCCCGAGGGAGGGAGAGATCCGTGTGGAGCGCCGCGGCCTTCACGCCCAGCCGGCGGAGCTCCGAAACGGTGGTGCGGGCTTCTCCGGCCGAGCGGTGGTAGGCGACCGCCACGTGGCACCCCTCCCGCGCGAGAGCCAGGGCGATGGCGCGCCCTAGCCGGATCGCGCCGCCGGTGACCAGCGCGACCTGGCCTGCCAGACGGGGATCGGCTCCGGGAGCGCTAGGGGAGGGCCGGTTGGCGCCCGGTCCGCTAGCCGGTTCCTTGACATATGTTCCTCCGTGTGGTTTCATTAAAGGTTGCGAT
>JBHIBG010000010.1:0-56743 GCA_046758965.1 Methylomirabilia bacterium
ACCTGATGGCGGTGCACCTCTTCATCATGTACTGGGCCATGCTCTCGTACATCACCCCACCCGTGGCCATCGGTGCCTACGCAGCGGCCAGCATCGCCCAGTGCAACCCGATGCGCGCCGGGCTCGAGGCGATGCGCTTCGGAGCAGTCAAGTACCTGCTTCCCTTCTTCTTCGTCTTCAACCCCCTCCTGGTCGCCCAGAACGTCACCGCTGGCCAGTTCGTCCTCGTCTTCGGAGGGGCCATCCTCGGGATCGGTCTGTTCGCCTATGCGTTGCAGGGGTACCTGCTCGGGGTTGGCCCCCTCACGAACAACGTGCCTGGCGTTCTCGTCCGGGGGCTCCTGGTGGTGGCCGGGGTTCTCCTTGCGGCGCCCGAGCCGTTCACTGACCTGATCGGGGTGGCGCTCGCCGTGGCCACCTACGGCGTGCTGCTGGGTGCCTCACGACTGCGCCGGAACCTCCTCGCCAGCCCGATCGGCCACTAGGTAGTCTGGTTCGCTCTGACGGCGGTGTATTTCTCAGGCGGTCGCCTAGCTTGTGTCTCCCTACGGGGAGAGGGTAGGGGGGCACGGTGTCGTACGGCAAAGCCAGCTTGGCCTATCCGGCATCCGTGCTACAGTGTTTGCTGGTATCGCTGGGGCGATTGTTTGTCTTCGCGATTCCGCCTACTGGCCTCAGCCGCCCGTGTTAAGCGTTGAGCAGTTGGAAAGTGACATTGCGCGTCGGTCGTATTCCCTATCTCAACTGTGAGCCCTTCTTTGCCTACCTGGAAGGCGTTGAGACGCTCACGGTGTCACCTCGGGCGCTCGGGGAGGCAATGGCGGCAGGACGGCTTGATGCTGGCCCGGTTCCGCTTGCGGATTTCATCGCCCTCACGGACGCCATCCGCCGCCTCCGTTTCGGTATCGCGACCCCTGGCGCGGCCCATTCGGTCCTCGTGTTCAGCAGGAGCCCGCTTGCCACCCTCCACGGCGCGACGATTGGCGTGACTGAGGAGACCTCCACCTCCGTCCGCATTCTTCAGCTCCTGCTGAAGCTTCGTTACGGGATCAGGGGGGTGAGCTGGGCGAAGATTTCGGATGATGTCGATGCCATCCTCCTGATAGGTGACCAAGCGCTTCAGGCACGAGCCCAGGGCACCCGCTTTGAACAGTGCATAGATCTTGGCGCCGAATGGAAGGCATGGACGGGGCTTCCCTGCGTTTTCGCGGTGTGGGCGATCGTGCGCACGGTTCCAGAGGAGGCAGGGATCGAACTGGAGAGAGCGCTGGACGTCGCGCTGCTCCGGGGCGTCGCGTCACTCCAAGAGATCGCAGCTCGAAGACGTGAGACAGGGCTGGACGAAGGCCAAACAATCAGTTATTTGAAGAACTTCATCTACCGCTTCGGCCCGCGAGAAGAGGCAGCTATCGAAGAGTTTACGCGCCTGTTGCCATTGGTCAAGTGAGTCGGCGGTCACCCGCCTCTTCATCTCACGCGGCGGTCATCGAACTGCCGCTCGCGGTTGATCCTCCCTGGGACCTCTAGTCCCCCTCACCCTTCCCTCTCCCCCTCGAAGGGGAAGAGGATTAAAGGTGAGGGGGGGTCGAGAGACATGGGACATTAGAAATGTAGCTGTCAATAATTCATTGGAGGTCCTCTAAGCCTCAGTGCGGGGGGTTGCCTTTGGGTTCCTCGCGGACATGGCCCGGAGGCCCGCGCTGTCCTTTCGCTTGAGGAGGGTGTGAAGGGGACCGTCCTGTCGCCAGGCCTGGCAGCTGTTGATGAACCAGAGCTCGGCCTCCTCGGTGGGGAAGCGAGGCTGCTCGCGGAAGACAGCGCCGGCTCCCTGCCTCGCCACCGGGGCCATCGAGAGGATCAGAGCCGTCAGATGGGCGCAGCCGTTCTCTCGGCCGAACAGCTCCTGCACCGCCCGGCTGAAGCCCCGCGTCACGGAGAGTCCCACCAGCGCCTGGAGCGGGGGCACCGCATCAGGGCAGATCGTATACGGATGGGTGGCCATGCCGCCCGAGACCTGGGTGATGATGAAGTCGGGATAGCGGACGCGGAGGGCTGCGGTCATGTTGTGAATCTCTGTCCGTTGCTCCCCGCCGAACCAGCGGGCCCCGTCGGGGCGCTCATCCACGAGCGTTCCGTGCACTTCCAGCTCATCGTCGCTCACCTTCCGAGCTTCCACCCGGATCGTTCGGACATGTACCGGTGCATCGCTCATTGAGCGTTAACCTCCTTCAGCACAGCCAGCATCTCCTCATGGATCAGGGTGTTTGAGGCTACGATCCTGGGATTCGCGAGGTCGAGGCGTGTGCCCGCCAGGTCGGTGACCCTGCCACCAGCTTCTTCCACCATCAGGGCTCCTGCCGCGACATCCCAGGGGCCGACCCTGAGCTCCCAGTAGCCGTCCAGCCGGCCCGCGGCCACGTAGGAGAGATAGAGGACCGCTGAACCTGTGCGTCGCACCCCCTGGCATCGCAGGCTGAATGCGGCGTACTCGGACAGGTTGTTGTCGTTGGCCTCGCGGATATTGTAGGGAAAGCCCGTGGCCAGCAAGCTCTCATCGAGAGTCTGAGTCTCCGACACGTGGAGCCGCTCGCCATTGAGGAAGGTCCCCTGGCCTCGCTGGGCCACGAAGCACTCCTCCAGGTTCGGGTCGTAGACCACGCCGAGCACGACCTCGCCGTCCACCTCCAGGGCGATGGAGACCGCGTACGCGGGGAACCCGTGAGAGTAATTGGTCGTGCCGTCGAGCGGATCGATGATCCAGCGGGAGGATGACGCCGGGCCCACACGGCCGCGCTCCTCGGAGAGAATCGAGTGAGTCGGGAAGGCCGCCTGGATCGCCTCGATGATGACGGCCTCAGCGCGCCGGTCCATCTCAGTGACCAGGTTGGTGGGGCTCCCCTTGAACGTCACCCGGTGGCGCTTTCCCCACTCCGCTCGGAGAAGATGCCCCGCGCGCGTGGCCGCCTCGATCGCTAGATCTCGAACGCGTTCGGTCCCCATGCCCCTCACACGACGAATGCGGCCGGAGGCCGCATCCACGCTTATCATAGCACATCAGCGCTTGACATCCGGAGAAGGCTTCTGCAGCATGAGCGGAAGAATGGTGAGTCATCACAGGCACATCTGCAGCTTCCGTCGCGGACGGCCGTGAGTGCCATGGGTCGTGTCGCTCCGTCTTCGCTCCCGCGCTCGATCCTCGTGGTGATTTCGGGAGTTTGCCGGGGCCCCCGCGGTCCCGGGGGCTGGGGGTATGTGGCGTGTCTTCCGACGGGCGTCGAGCGTGAGGGGAACGGAGCCGCCCCTGAGACCACTGCCAACCGGATGGAGCTCCAGGCTGTCATCGAGGGGCTCAGAGCCATCCGGGGCAAAGAGCGGTCGCTGCCCGTGCGGGTGGTGAGCGCCAGCCAGTACGTCGTGGAAGGGGCCAAGGGGAAGCGCGAGCGGAAGGCCAACCAGGACCTCTGGGAGAAGCTGGACGCCGAGCTGGGGGATCGCGCGGTGACTTGGGAGTGGGAGCCCCCTCACACCATGCACTATCAGTCCCAGGCCTACGACTTGGCCTGCCAGGCGCTCAGGCACGCCCTCAAGACCATGCCGGCAACGGAGAGACCCTGAAGATTCTGAATCTGGGAGCTGGCGGCTTGGGCGGCAATCGCGAGGCCCCGCTCTGATTGCTCTCCCGGAATAGCCCGTTCATGCCCAGGCGTCTTCTCGCCCGATATGTGCAGCGCTACGCCTCCTGGTATCTGACCGGCTTCGGGTGTCTCGGGCTGGCCAGCCTCTTCGCGCTGGCGATCCCATGGGTGGTGAAGAGCGCCATCGAGATGCTGCAAGCCGGTGGGGGGACGAGAGACCTCTGGTGGTACGTCGCCGCGATCTTGGTCCTGGCGGCCAGCCACGGGCTGGTTCGCCTTGGCTCCCGCTTTGCCGTGCTCGGGGCAGGGCAGCGGATCGAGTACGATCTTCGGAACGACCTCTACGCCCATCTCCAGCAGCTCTCTCCGGCGTTCTATCAGGTCTACCGCACCGGCGACCTGGTGTCGCGGAGCTCCAACGACCTCTCTCAGGTGAAGCTCCTGGTAGGGTTCGGTGCGCTCAGCCTCATCGGGACCACTCTCATTTTTGTCGGAACCCTGGCCGCCATGGTTGCCATTGATCCCTGGCTGGCGCTTTACGCCACGGCGCCGTATCCGCTCGTCATCCTCCTAGCCAAGCGCTTCAGCTCTCGGCTTCATGTCCGATCCCAGGCGGTCCAAGACCAGCTCGGGCGCCTCTCGGCCAAGGTTCAGGAGAACCTGACCGGCGGGAGCATCGTGCGGGCCTATGCCATGGAGAGCCGAGAGGAGGCGGGATTCGACAGGCTCAACCGCGAGTATCTGGCGCGGAGCTTGGCCCTCGCCCGGATCCAGGCAGGCTTCGCTCCTCTGATCGGGCTGATTGCGGGTATGGGGACGTTGATCATCCTCTGGCTCGGCGGGAAGGCCGTGGTGGACGGGAGGATCTCCCTGGGCGCCTTTGTGGCGTTCAACGGCTACCTGGCCCTCCTCGCCTGGCCCACGATCGCGCTCGGCTGGACGCTGTCCATCATGCGCCGTGCGCTCAGCGCCCTCGAGCGGATCGCTGAGATCCTTGCCGTCGAGCCAGAGATTGAAGACCCGGGGCTGGAAGCCGGGCTTACATTTCCGACCCTCGCGGCCGGAGGCCTGTCAGTGGAGTTCAGGGCGCTGACCTTCGCGTACCCGGGACGGGGACCGGCGCTCCGGGAGGTCGCCCTGACGGTGCCAGCGGGGAGCACCGTCGCGATCGTGGGCCCCACGGGGAGCGGCAAATCCACGCTGGGATTGCTGATCCCGCGCCTGTACGATCCACCAACCGGGACGCTCTTCGTTGACGGTCGAGATGTCCGATCGCTCCCCCTCAACGCACTGAGGCAGGCGGTGGGCTACGTCGCCCAGGAGCCTTTCCTCTTCTCCCGGTCCGTCCGGCAGAACCTCGCGCTTGCCCGCGATCGCCTCAGCGACGCCGAGATTCGCCGGGCAGAGGCGGTGGTCGGGCTGGCCGAGGAGGTGGAGGCGTTCCCGGATGGCTGGGACACCGTGGTTGGCGAGCGAGGTCTCACGCTCTCGGGTGGCCAGCGCCAGCGCGCGGCTCTGGCCCGCGCCCTCCTTCGAGACCCGCGAATCCTGATTCTGGATGATCCCTTCGCCAGTGTGGATTCGGCCAAGGAGGTGGAGATCCTGAGCGCCTTGCGAGAGGCCGGCTCCGGCCGCACCGTGCTCATCATGACCCACCGGCTCCGAGCCGCCCAGCAGGCGGACTGGGTTGTGGTCCTCGATGAGGGGCGGATTGTCGGGCAGGGGACGCACGCGGATCTCCTGGGTCGGGGCGGCCTCTACGCCCGGTTCTGGCGGGTGCAGCAGCTAGAGGAGGAGCTGGAGGTCGGTGGTCATGAGCCGGCATAGCCACGGTGCTGCGGGGGCGGGGAGCCCCTTCGAGGACGACGTCCTGGGTAAAGCCTACGATGCGCGGCTCATGGCCCGCCTCTGGACCGCCACGCGACCTTACAGGGCCGTCATTGTCCTGGCGACGATCCTCTTTTTCCCGCTCGTCGGCCTCGAGCTGCTCCAACCCTACCTGCTCAAGGTCGCCATTGACCGGTACATCCTGCCCGGTGATTGGCTGGGCTTGAGCTGGGTGGTGCTGGCCTTCTTCGGTACGCTGATCCTCCTCTACGGTCTCCGCGCCTGGCAGAGCTACCTGAGCCATCTGACTGGCCAGCGGGTCATGCACGACCTCCGCCGAGCGTTGTTCGCCCAGGTGCAGAAGATGGAGCAAGGCTTCTTAGACAGGAACCCGGTGGGGCGGCTCATGACCCGGATTCTGAACGATGTGGAGGCCGTGAGCGAGGTCTTCTCCGCGGGCCTGGTGGCGATTGTCGGGGATGCGCTCACGCTGACCGGCGTGGTGGCGGTCATGATGGGGATGAACTGGAAGCTGGCCCTGGCGACGTTCTCTCTCGTGCCGCTCCTTTTCGTGGTGGCGGTGTTCTTCCGCGCCAAGGCACGGGCGGCCTACCGCATCGTGCGGACCCGCCTGGCCCGCCTCAACGCCTTCCTCCAGGAGTCCCTGCAAGGGATGACGGTGATCCAGCTCTTCACGCGGGAGCGCCAGGAGCGGGAGGCCTTCAATACCCTGAGCCGGGATTACCGTCGGGCGCTGTTCAGGTCCACGCTCTGGGACGCCTCGCTCTACGCCTCCGTGGAGGCCATCGGCGCGGCCGCGGTGGCGCTGCTGCTCTGGTACGGCGGCGGCCAGATCTGGGCCGGGGTGCTCACCTTCGGAGGGCTGGTGGCGTTCATCGAGTACACCCACCGCTTCTTCCTTCCGATCCGGGACCTTGGCGCAAAGTATGCCGTCATGCAGTCGGCTATGGCCTCGTCCGAGCGAATCTTCAACCTCCTCGATCTTCAGCCCGCGATCGTCTCCCCGCCTCACCCGAGGCGCGTGAAGTCGGTTCAGGGCGCCATCGAGTTCAGACAGGTGTGGTTCGCCTACGAGCGGGAGGAGTGGGTCCTGCGCGGCTGCTCCTTCCGGCTCTCCCCCGGAGAGCGCGTGGCGCTCGTGGGCACTACCGGGGAAGGAAAGACCACCATTGCCCGCCTGTTGAATCGGACGTACGAGGTGAGCCGGGGGCAAGTGCTCCTGGACGGGGTGGATGTCAGGGAGTGGAGCCTGACGACGCTTCGCCGGCAGGTCGGCCTGATCCCCCAGGATGTCTTTCTCTTCACGGGAACTCTGGAGGACAATCTTCACATGGGGGCGGACGGGGCCGTCTCCCACGAGGTGCTCGCGCGGGCTGTTGCCACGGCCAACGCCACGAAATTGGTCGAGACGCTGCCCGGCGGCTACCGCCACGAGATCAGAGAGCGCGGGGCCAACCTCTCGCAAGGGCAGCGCCAGCTTCTGGCCATTGCCCGCGCCCTCGTGTACAATCCCGCCGTGCTGGTGCTGGACGAGGCCACCTCGAGCGTGGACTCGGAGTCAGAAAGGCTGATTCAGGAGGCGATGGGGCGACTGCTAGCCGGTCGGACGAGCCTCATAATCGCCCACCGACTCTCCACCATAAGAACGGCGGATCGGGTCCTTGTCCTCCACGGGGGGCAGGTGCGGGAGGACGGGAGCCACGCCGAGCTCCTCCGGCGCGGCGGGCTCTACGCGCGGCTCCACGAGCTCCAGTTCAGCGGTTGACACGTGAGAAAATTTGACCGGGCGGTGTATCGGCTCGTCTCCGACATCCCGCGGGGAGAGGTCGCCACCTACGGCCAGATCGCGGCGCTGTTGGGATATCCTCGGGCCGCACGCGCCGTGGGCGCAGCGCTCAAGCGTTGCCGGCCCGATCTCCCCTGGCACCGGGTCCTCAACCACTGGGGCGGGATCAGCCTCCGGGGCAACGTGAGTGGGATGGTGACGCAGCGGATCCTGCTGGAACGGGAGGGGATTCGGCTCCAACGCGGCAGGGTCGATCTTCGACGATTCCGCTGGACGGGTCGGCGACGCTTGACGCGGCTCGTCCTACCGGATCTCCGAAGGCTGTAGGAGGATAGCGCTATGCGCCTTGGACTCAACCTCGGTTACTCCGGCCCGACCTTTACCTTGAATCTTCCGCTGGTCCTGGAAGCCGAGCGCCTCGGGTTTGACTCCGTGTGGACGGCGGAAGCTTACGGCTCGGATGCGGTGACGTCATTGGCCTGGATCGCCGCGCGCACAGAGAGGATCCGAGTCGGGACCGCCATCATGCAAATGCCCGCCAGGACGCCGGCGATGGCAGCCATGACGGCGACAACGCTCGATCAGCTCTCGGGCGGCCGGTTCCTCCTGGGGTTAGGGGTCTCGGGCCCTCAGGTGGTGGAAGGGTGGCACGGCGTTCCCTTCGGCAAGCCCCTGGTCAGGACACGAGAGTACGTCGCCATCGTCAGGGCGATCTGGGCCCGGGAGAAGCCGGTGCAGTTCAGCGGCGAGCACTACCAGATTCCGTACTCGGGGCCGGACGCGAGCGGGCTCGGAAAGCCGCTCAAATCGATCCTCCACGGCCGAGCCGACATCCCCATCTACCTGGCCGCTATCGGCCCCAGGAACGTGGCGTTGGCCGCCGAGATCGCCGATGGCTGGCTCCCGGTGTACTTCTCTCCCGACCGGACGGCTACCTTCCGGGAGTGGCTCGATGCGGGCTTTGGCCGCGCGGGTGCAGGGAAGTCGCTCGCCACCTTCGACATCGCTCCCACCGTGGCCGTCGTTCTCGGCAACGACATCGGCGCCTGCCGGAACGTGATCAAGCCCCGGCTGGCCCTCTACGTCGGTGGGATGGGGGCCCGGGGGAAGAACTTCTACAACGACCTCGCCTGTCGCTACGGCTACGAGGAAGCCGCCGGGCGGATCCAGGAACTCTACCTGGCGGGGCGGAGGGAGGAGGCGAGCGCCGCGGTGCCAGATGCGCTGGTGGACGAGATCGCGCTGTGCGGCCCGCGAGAGCGGATCCGCGAGCGGCTCGAGGCGTGGCGGGCCGCCGGGGTGACGACTCTGATCTGCGGGACCGGTCAGGTCGAGGCGGTTCGGATGATGGCTGAGCTGGTGCTTTAGGGCGAGATCGTTCATGAAGGCAGCGAGCCGGCGCGTGCAGGAAGCGCTCGTAGCCCTCGGCATCGACCGCGAGCTCATCGAGCTTTCCGTGAGCGCCAAGACCTCTCAGCAGGCTGCCGCCGCCGTGGGAGTCAGCGTGGCCCAGATCGCCAAGACGCTGGTCTTCACTGCCAACGGTATCCCCGTCCTGGTCATTGCCTCGGGAGCCAACCGCGTGGATGAGCGGAAGCTGGAGAAGCTGGCGGGGGGGAAGATTCGAAGGGCAGACCCCGAAATCGTCAGGCAGGCGACAGGGTTTAGCATTGGCGGCGTGCCCCCGATCGCCCACGCGACGCCCCTCTCCACCTTTATCGATCAGGACCTGCTCAGGCACGAGCTGATTTATGCGGCAGGCGGCGCCCCAGAACTTCTCTTCCCGCTCTCCCCAGACGAGCTCCTGAGGGCCACAACCGGCAGCGTCGCGGACCTCAAGGAGGACCCGTCGTGATCGCGATCCAGCACGTCGCCGTGGGTGATCAAGCTCTCAGCTGGCTCGATCACCTGACCCTCCGTCGGTACGCGCGGGGGCTCGCTGCCCAGGGTGGGATCGGATCCTTCATGAAGGAGGGTAGCCATGAAGCTCGGCGGTAAAGTTGCGCTGGTGACAGGAGCTGGATCGGGAATCGGGGCGGGCACCGCCCTGCTCTTCGCGCGCGAAGGGGCGCGGGTGGCGTGCGTGGACATCAACGAGGCGACGGTCAAGCAAAGCGTGGAGCAGGTCGAGCGCGCCGGCGGCCAGGCGCTGGCGGTGAGCGCTGACGTGACAAAGGCTGCCGACAACCAGGCGATGGTCGAGCGTGCCATGGCGCAGTGGGGCCGGCTCGACATCTTCTTCGCCAACGCCGGCGTACCTCAATCACCGACTCCTGTGGAGGAAGTGGACGAGGCCACGTTCGACCGGATTATGGCCGTGAACGTGAAGGGCGTCTTTCTTGGGGTCAGGGCTGCGGTGCCGGTGATGAAAGCTCAGGGGGGCGGGGTGATCCTGATCACCGCCTCCACGGCCGCTATCCGGCCGCGGCATGGGATTCAGGCCTACGGCGCGTCCAAGGCCGCCGTCGTCGCGTTAACCAAGGGGCTGGCCCTGGAGCTCGCTCCTCACAGGGTCCGCGTGGTGGCCATTGCCCCTGTGGCTACCGACACCCCGATGCTTCCCGCCTTCATGGGCAAGACCGTTGTGGATGACAGAGCGCGGCAGGCGATGCTCAGGACAATCCCGTTGGGGCGCCTGAACACTCCGGACGATATCGCCCGGACTGCTCTCTTCCTCGCCTCCGACGATGCGGCCATGCTCACCGGGACCTGTGTGGAAGTGGATGGCGGCCGGTGCGTATGAACCTGGTCGCGCTGGAAGCCGCGTCTCGGATCTCCCTCCATAGCCACCTCCGATAGCTCCGAGAGCGGCATCTTGGACGAGAGGTTGAACCCGACGTGAAGTTCAAGTACGATTCGAACTGATGGTTCACGTGTAAGGGGAGAACACACCATGACCGCGCAGAGCGAGATCAAGGTCGGTGACGAGGCGCCGGAGTTCACATTACAGGGGATCGGAGGCAAGGAGCATACCCTGAGCGAACTGAGAGGCAAGAAGAACGCGGTTCTCCTCTTCTATGTCCTTGACTGGACCCCCGGCTGAACCAAGCAGATGCCCGCCTTCGAAGCGAAGCTGAAGGAGTTCGAAGCGGCGAATACCCAGGTCCTGGGTATCAGCACAGACAGCATCTTCTGCCACGAGGCGTGGGCGAAGTCACTGGGTGGGATCAGCTACCCGCTGCTCGGTGACGTTCACAGGGAGGTCGCCAAGCAATACGGGGTCTGGTGGCCGGAGCGAAACGCCAGCTACCGCGCGACCTTCATCGTGGACAAACATGGGAAGGTGCGGCTCGCGGAGCGGTACGGCAAGGGCGAGATCCCTGACACGGAGAAGATCTTGGCCGAAGTGCAGAAACTCCGATAGCAGATGACTGCCCGGGCCATCCTCTTCGACTTCTTCGACACCCTCGTCCTCTTTGACCGGCGCCGACTGCCTGAGATCCGACTGAATGGCAGGCTGGTGCATACCACGGCCGGGCGACTCTTGCCGATCCTGGCCCCTTACGCCCCCGGACTGGAACTCCCTCGCTTTTACGAAGCCCTCATCGCCAGCTGGCAGCAGGCCGAGGAGGTCCGGAGTGCCGACCATCGTGAGGTTCCTGCCGCCGAACGGTTTCGATTGCTGCTGAGCCATCTGGGCCTGGACCCTGCCGCCGTACCGTCTGAGGTCATCCAGGAGCTTCTCTCCGCCCACAAGCACGAGCTCTCAAAGGCTGCCGAACTCCCCCCCCATCACCGCGCCTTGCTTGAGGGGCTGGCGCCCCGATTTCGGATGGGGATCGTCTCCAACTTTGATTATGCTCCCACCGTCCATGGGATCCTCCAGCGTGAGGGCATCGCCGGGTTCTTTCAGCCGGTGGTGGTGTCTGACCAGGTGGGGTGGCGGAAGCCCAAGCCCGTCATCTTCGAGACGGCGCTCGCGCGGTTGGGTCTCCCCCCCCGGGAGGCCCTCTTCGTCGGCGACCGGGCAGACATCGACGTGGTGGGTGCCACGCAGGTAGGGATGCCCGTGGCGTGGGTCAATCGGGAGGACGAGCCGCTTCCTGAGGGGGTCCCGACTCCTGAGTACGAGCTCCGGGACTTGGGAGAGCTGGCCCGGCTGCTCGCGGTGTGAGGCGGTTTCAGATCCTGAATCCAATGCTATTCTTGATGCATCTTATAGGCTGGGTCGATCGGAGGAGGAGCGCGCATTCATGGCAACCCCGCGAAAGGTGATCATCATCGGCTCGGGACCAGCCGGCTACACAGCCGCCGTCTATGCCGCCCGGGCCAACCTGGCGCCGTTGCTGTTCAGCGGAGTTCAAGCCGGGGGGCAGCTCATGCTTACCACCCTGGTCGAGAACTACCCCGGATTTGTGGACGGGATGATGGGCCCCGAGCTGATGGAGACCTTTCGAAAGCAGGCGGAACGGTTCGGGACCGAGATCATCGGTGAGGATGTCACCGCGGTTGACTTCTCTCAGCGGCCGTTCATCGTCAGGGCTGGCGACCGGGTGTTCGAAGGCCACACCGTCATTGTCGCCACGGGCGCCTCGGCCAAGCTCGTGGGGCTCGAGGCCGAGACGAAGCTCATGGGCCGCGGGGTCTCCACCTGCGCCACGTGCGATGGCTTCTTCTTCAAGGACCAGGACATCATGGTGGTGGGCGGGGGCGACTCCGCCATAGAGGAAGCCCTGTATCTGTCGCGGCTCGGCCGGAAGGTGGAGGTCGTCCACCGTCGGGACGCGCTCCGAGCCTCCAAGATCATGCAGGAGCGTGCCTTCAAGAATCCCAAGATCGAATTTGTCTGGAACAGCGTGCTCGTGGACGTGCTTGATCCGGCTAAGGCGAAAGTGACCGGGGTGAAGCTCAAGAACGTCAAGACCGGGGAGGTCCACGAGCGACCGGTGGACGGACTCTTTATCGCGATCGGGCATTCACCGAACACGGCGGTCTTTGCGGGTCAGATCGAGACGGATTCGAACGGCTACATCGTGACGACTCCGGGCACAACCAAAACCTCAGTGCCGGGCGTGTTCGCGGCAGGGGACGTCCAGGACCACGTCTATCGCCAGGCCGTGACCGCCGCGGGGACCGGGTGCATGGCGGCTCTGGAGGCTGAGCGCTACCTCGAAGCCCAACACTAAGTCCTCCCTCCGGCCTCCAGTAGTTCCTTACCCTCACCAAACCTCCCGTATCGACACCGGTGCCTTCATGTGAGTGGCGCCCGATGAATCGGAGTGATCGAGCAGGGCACGGTCAGGCCTGTGTCGGGGATGCCCTCCCGCGCGAATCCGAGGAGCCGTCGGCGGCCGCGAAGCGCAGGAGGCCGGAGCGCTCCGAGCGCCCGAACATCGTTGGGGCGCGAGGACTACCCCCCGCCGCGGGGGGATGGGGCCAACGGCCCCAGCGCGGGGGGTCATCAGGGGGGCTTGCCCCCCGGCGCACGGGGTGACAGCGAGCGGAGCGAGCGTCAGAGGGGCGGAGCCCCTGTGAGGGGCGCCTCGAGGCGCTAGCCCCGAGGCGCGACGGGATGGGGGCCAGTGCAGACGTCCGGAGCGAGGTACCCGCGGCGAAGGCGCGGGTGGGCCCGTCGGGGCGACGAGGCTTGAGCGAGGGAGCAGCACCCCGGCGCAGGGCTGGCGTGGGAGCGTGAGTTGCCATGGGGCGGCGCTTTGGCAACTTTGTCTGCGGATCGTTCCAAACCGTGACCGGTTATCTAAGAGGGATCCACGGTCTGTACGGGGAGCCCAGCCAGCCGCCGCGTGAGGCGCACCACGTCATCCGCGATGGCATAGAGACACGGAATCAGGATGAGTGTGAGGATGGTGGCGAAGGAGAGACCCCAGACGACCGAGATCGCCATGGGGGAGAGGAACTTGGCCTGGCCCGTCGCGAAGAACGCGAGGGGGATGAGCCCGCCCACAGTCGTGGCCGTGGTGAGCAGCACCGGCCTGAGCCGCGCCACTCCCGAGGCGAGGATCGCCTCGTCGCGGGAGATACCTGACTGCCGAGTGCGGTTGATGAAGTCCACCAGGATCAGCGAGTCGTTCACCACCACGCCGACCAGGGCCACGAGACCCATCAGGGAGAGAAAGCTCAGCGACTCACCCATGAGGAGGTGTCCGACCACGACGCCGACCAGCGCGAAGGGGATGGCCGTCAGCACCGCCAGGGGTTGAATGAAGGAGCGGAACAGCGATCCCAAGATGAAATAGATCAACAGGATCGCGATCACCGAGATCCGCGGCAGCGAGGCCAACGATGCCTCCGCTTCTTGACGCTCCCCCTTGATGGTGACCCGGTAGCCGGGGAGCCGGGTGCTCACGGCCGCGAACTTCCGCCTGACCCGCTCAGCCACCTGGAAGGCGTTCGCCTCACGGGTATCGACGTCAGCAAAGACCGTGATGGTCCGCTTCCGGTCATCCCGGCGAACCTTGCTGATCCCGACAGCCGTGCCGACTTCCGCGACGTCGCGCAGGAAGACCTGCTCGCCGGAGGGGAGCGTGATCTTCATCGTCGCCACCGTGTCGGGGCTCCGACGGGCCCTCGTAGGGAAGCGCACGACGATGGGGACCTCCTCGTCGCGCCTCTGGATGGTCGAGGCCTCCACCCCGAGGAACCCCTGCTGGACCTGCCGGGCAATCTGGCTGAGATCGAGCCCCAGCGCTCGGGCCTCGGGCCTGAGGGTGATCTGCAGTTCCTCCTTCCCTTCGGTGAAATCGTTCCGGACATCCCGCACGCCGGGGATGCCCTTGAGGAATGCCGCCACCTGGTCCGCCAGCTCCCCGAGGACAGCGATGTCCTCTCCCGCCACCCGCGCCTCGATCGGCGGGCCGCCGGGGCCGGCCTGGGTCTTCAGGAACTGGATCTTCGTGATGCCCGGGATCTGGGTCGTGCCGGCGCGGAGCTGGGCGATCACCTCATCCACGCGGCGCCGGCGGTTCTCGGTCAGCTCGACCATCAGCTGGCCCAAGTTGGGTCCGCGCTCCGCCCGGTGCACGTCCAGGAACGAGATGCCCACATTGGTGGCCAGCGACTTCAGTTCCCCGGGCGGGAGACCGAGCACCACCTGCTCCGCTTGCTTGGCCACCTCCAGCGTGTCCTCGATCTTGTTGCTCGGTGAGGTTTCGAAGTTGACGAAAAACTGGGAGGACTCGAACTCCCGGAAGAGCACGAAGGGGATCCGGTAGTACGCTGTGGCGGCGAGGAGAATGGTGACGGCGAGCAGGAGTGCGGTGGCCACGTAGCGCCAGCGGAGGGCCGTTGCAAGCAGAGCGTTGTAGGCGCGGCGGGTGCGCTCGAGCCACCTGCGCTGTCGGCGACGGACGCCCCCAGCGTACGCCGGCGTGATGGCGTCGGCGAGGTGGGAGGGAAGCACGACGAGCGCTTCGAACAGCGAGGCGGCCAGGGTGAAGGTCACGACCCAGGGGATGGGGGAGAGAAAGATCCCCATGGTCCCTGGGATCAAGAGGAGGGGGAGAAATGCGGCGATTGTCGTGACGATCGTCGCCACCACCGGCCAGGCTACCTGGCTCGTACCCTGAACGGCAGCCTGCCTGGGGTCCATCCCCGTTTCCACGTGGCGGTAGACGTTCTCGGCTACGACGATCGCATCGTCAACAAGCAACCCCAGAACGAGGATCAGCCCGAAGAGAGAGACCATGTTCAGCGTGATGCCCCACGCCGACATGACGACGACCCCTCCCAGCATGGCGAACGGGATGCCCAGCGCGGTCAGGAGGGCGATGCGGGTTCGCAGGAACACCCACAGGGTGGCGAGTACGATGGTGAGCCCGATCGTGCCGCTCCAGCGCAAGGTGTTCAGGCGCTTCTGAATGAAGACGGAGAAGTCGTTGTACACCCCGAGCGTCACGGTGTCGGGCAACCGGGCTCGGACCTGCTCAACCAGGGCGCGGACCGAGGCGGCGATGTCGATCGCGTCACCCTCGCGCTCCTTGATGACTACCAGGTTGATGGCCGGGCGTCCCCCCCACCGGCTGAGGGTGGTCGGTTCCTCAAAGGTTTCGCGGACGCGCGCCAGATCCGCGACGGTGAGCGCCGTGCCCGTGGCGAGGCTCCGCACGATAATCCGCTCGACCTCCTCGGCCCCGGCGGCTTCCCCCAGGGTCCGCACGAGGATCTCCCCGCGGGGGGTCTTCAAGGTCCCGCCGGGTACGTTTCGATTGTGGGCGGCGATGGCGGCTCGGATGTCGTCGAGGGTGAGCCCGTACTGGTCCAGGCGGGGAGGGTCCACCTCGACCCAGATCTGTCGCTCGCGGGTCCCGAGCATCCGCACGGCGGCGACGCCGGGGACTCGCGTGAGCTCATCCCTGAGGTCACGGGCCATCTCCCTGCGCGTGAACTCGTCGATGTCAGCCGCCAGCGACACGGTGATGACCGGGAACGTGGACTTGACCTCTCTCACAGTGGGTTGGTCGGCCTCTTCCGGCAAGTCGGTGACGTTGTCCAGGGCCGCTCGGACGTCGTTCAAGGCTCGGTTCATGTCGGTGTCCGGGCGGAACTTCAGGAGGATCTCGGAGCGACCTTCCTGAGAGATCGACGAGAGCTCGTCCAGGCCGTCAAGCTCGGCGACTTCCTCTTCGATCTTGACTGTGATGAGCTTCTCCACCTCGTCGGGAGAGGCGCTTGTGTAGACGGTCTCGATCAGGACTGCTCGGCGCGAGAACTCGGGAAAAAGCTCCCGGTGCATCGAAAGGTAGGTCACGACACCTGCCCCCAGGACGAACAGCGTGAGCAGGTTCACGAGGACGCGATTGCGGACCGAAAACTCGACGAACGCTCTCACGGCTCGAGCTGCCGCGTCTCCACCACTTGCACGGGGGCACCGTCTCGAAGGAGGTGTTGGCCCGTGACCACCAGGAGGTCACCGGGCGCGAGGCCTTCGTGGATCAGGTAACGGGACCCGAAGGTCCGAGCGATCGTAATCCCCTGAGAGTGCACGATTTGGCGCTCGGCATCGGCGATGAACACGATGGGGGCGCCGTCCCGGGCGACCACGCTTGAGCGTGGTATGAGAATGGCAGTCGGGTAGGAGCGTACCGGAATGCTGGCGCGTGCGAACATCCCTGGCAGCAGGCGCCTGGGACCCTTGTTATCGACGAGGATCTCCACCGGAAACGTTCTCGTTGCGGTGTCGGCTCGGGGCCCCACGTGCGCGACCCGGCCGTGGAACGCCTCAGGGAATCCGGCCACGCGGAGTTGGGCGACAGCTCCGGGGTGGAGGAGCCCGATGTTATCGGCGCGCACGCGGGCCAGAATCTTCACGACAGCCAGATCCGCCAGACGGAAGAGCACCGTTCCCGGCGCGACCTGCTCCCCGACGGTCACGAGCTTTTCGGAGATCACCCCCGCGAAAGGGGCACGCACCTGGGTGTCTGCCAAGGCCTGCCGCGCCCGCGCCAGCTCGGCCGCCGCCGCCGCGGCATCGGCCACCGCCACGGCGTGCTTCGCGTTGGCCTCTCGCAGACCGCTCTCGGCCAGCTCCAGCTCTTCCTGGATCCGACGGAGGGTGAGCTCAGCGCGCTCCAGATCTTGCGGCGCGATGAGCTCCCGCTTCAGCAGATCCGCCAGCCGGGTATGCTCGCTGCGGGCGAGGTTCAGCTTGTCCCGGTTGATCCTGATCAGGCTTTCCTGCCGTCGGATCTCGACCTCGATGCTTCGGATCTGGGCCTTGGCGCGGGCCAGCAGTGCCTCTCGGCGCACTGTCTCGATGCGAAACGGGGTGGGATCGATCTCGGCGAGGAGGACCCCTTGCTCGGTGGGCGCGCCGAGCTCGACTGCGGGAGGAACCTTCGCGACCGGGCCGGCAACCTCGGCGCTGATCGCCGCTTCGCGAATGGCCTGGACGGTCCCGAGGGCCTCCAGGTTGTGGGTGAACGGCCTGGGCGCGATGCGAACCACCGCCACCGCCACGGCGACTGAACTGGGCTCCGGGGGGTGGGGGTCTTCCACGGCTTGGATCAGGTACACGCCAGCTGCTGTCAGTGCCACGATGGCAAGGATCAAGAAGAGGGAGACGCTCCGCCGGGTCATTGCCAGGGCCCCGTGTGGGTCGTTTGCGCTCTGGGAGGTGATCTCAATTGGCTCTCCTGTGCGACGGTCTCCCCTCGTTGGCTCCGTCGGTGGACCGGGCTGATCACCGATATGATACCGCGAAGCGTGCCAGTTCGAATGCCTGGCGGAACGCGGTATACTGAACGGGATGGACACTGACCGACGCTACCAGCTCCAGTCGGAAGCCGCCAACCGCGGGATCGATGCCCTCCTGGAGCACCTGCAGGTCCCCTCCCAGGCGTGGCGCTACTACTCCGAAATGCTGACGACCGTCCTAAAAATGTTCGAGGACGGCGCTGACCTCGGAGAGCTCAAGATCACCAACACGGCGCTGAAGGAGCTGCGGTATGGGTTCAAGGTGTTTGCGCCCTACCGCGACGTCCCCAAGGTGACGGTGTTTGGGTCGGCCCGGACCCTCCCAGACGATCCTATCTCGCGCCAGGCCCAGGCCTTCGCCAGGGGCATGGCCGACGCGGGGTGGATGGTGATCACGGGCGCCGGCGACGGGGTGATGGCGGCCGCCCAGCACGGGGCTGGACGAGAGCAGAGCTTTGGCCTCAACATTCGGATTCCGTGGGAGCAGGAGGCCAACCCCGTTATCGCCGATGACGCGAAGCTGATCAACTTCAAGTACTTCTTCATCCGGAAGCTCTTCTTCCTCAAGGAGGCGGCGGCCGTCTGCCTCTTCCCCGGCGGGTTCGGGACCTCTGACGAGGCGTTTGAAGTGTTCACCTTGATCCAGACCGGCAAGACCATCGTGATGCCGGTGGTGCTCGTCGATGTCCCGGGCGGTCAGTTCTGGAAGACCTGGGAAGGGTTTATTGTGCATGAGATGGTCGAGCGAGGCCTGATCTCACCCGATGACGTCCACCTGTTCCGTCTGACCGACGACCCCGGGGTGGCGGCTCGAGAGATTCTGGATTTCTACCGAGTGTTTCACTCCCAGCGGGTGGTGGGTGACGACGTGGTGCTCCGGCTGCGCCGCGCCTTGCCCGCCCAGACGCTTTCCGCCCTTGAGGCCCAGTTCGAAGATCTCCTGCACGGCCAGGCTGAGCAGATTCAAGGGCCGCTGGCTCAGGAAAGCGGGGAATTTCCCGAGCTCGTCCGCCTCCGGTTTCCGGCTGTCCGGACCAACTTCGGTCGCCTGCGTCTGCTGATCGACGCCATTAACCGCAGTTGACCGTGCTGCTGGCCAGCACGGGCGGCTGCGCCGGGGTCCCGGTCAACTACTCCGGTTCTGGACGCTTTTCGGTGGTCTGGCAGTGGGTGCAGACCCACGTCCGCCACACCAGGCGGTGTAGGTCGCGGCGGAGGGTCCACGGGATCATGGCGCGCCGTCCGCAGTGCGGGCAGTTCTCGGCTCGTGCGCCTTCGGGAAGGTCTGAAGGAAGCCAGGGGACCTTCACCATCCTGCATCTCTTGTGCCCTATGGCGTGGGCCGTGTCAAGCGTGACCTCAAAGGCTGGCGCCGTGCCGATAACGGTCGCACGACCCACTGCGTGGGTGACCGCCGGGGAACGCCTTCGGCGTTTGATCATCTGGAGGTCGTCGCCGTTCCTTTGCGGGCACCCAGTCCCGCCGGAGGCGGGCTGGGTCGGTACGCCTCCCCTCGGCCGGGGTCCCCACGAAGCGGAGGCGAGCGGGGTGCGAAACTCCTTCCTGCGTCCTGCACCCACCTTCGGTGGGTACCCGGCCCGGTTCTCGGCACGGGGGGTCGGCGTCCTGCCCAAGTTTGCCACGGACGTGCCGAATAAGGAGGCTAGGTGGTGGCTGGCGTCGGGATTACAATGAGCGAGGAGAGGTCTCCCATGCGCTGGCTCAGGATTGGCCTAGCCCAGGTGAACCCCACCGTCGGGGACCTGGAGGGGAACACCCGCAAGGTCCTGGAGTGGCTCGACAGGGCGCGGAAGGCGGGGTGCGAGCTGGTGGCGTTCCCCGAGCTGGTCCTTACCGGTTACCCTCCCGAGGACCTCCTCTTCAAGCCTGCCTTCATCGAAGGCAACCTCCGGGCCTTGGATCAAGTCGTCAAAGCTTCCCGCGAGCTCACGGTCATTGTGGGATTTGTGGACAGGCGCGAGGACATCTTCAACGCGGCCGCCATCCTTCACGATGGGCGACAGGCCGGCGTCTATCGTAAACAGTACCTCCCGAACTACGGCGTCTTCGATGAGAACCGCTACTTCCAGGCCGGGACGGAGATTCCTGTCTTCAGCCGGGGCGACACGGTCTTCGCGACCAATATCTGCGAGGACATCTGGTACCCCAGAGGTCCCACGACAGCTCAGACTCTGGCCGGTGCCGAGCTCGTCGTCACCATCAATGGCTCCCCGTATCACGCGGGGAAGGGCCACTTCCGGGAGAAGATGCTGGCCACCCGGGCCGCCGACGACCTCGTGTGCCTGGCCTTCGTCAACACGGTCGGGGGTCAGGACGAGCTGGTTTTTGATGGGCAGAGCGTGATCTTCAACGAGAAGGGCGAATGCCTGGCGAGAGGGAAGGCCTTCGATGAAGATCTGGTGGTGGCCGATCTCGACCTCGGTGCGGTCTTCCGCACGCGCCTGCACGACTCACGCCGGCGGAAGGAGCTGCTCCGCGGGCCCGACCGCGTCGAGCGGATCGTCCTCTCGCCGCTCCCGCCCCGGGAGAAGCCACCCGTGGCGCAGCGTGAGGTGGTGCCGCTGGAGCCGCCCGAGGAGATTTACCGTGCCCTCGTGCTGGGCACCCGCGATTACGTCAGGAAGAACGGCTTCAGGCGGGTCGTGGTGGGCCTCTCCGGGGGGATCGACTCTTCCCTGGTGGCGGCCATCGCCTCTGAAGCCCTCGGACCCGAGAATGTGATCGGCGTGACCATGCCGTCCCCCTACTCTTCGGCGGGGACCCGGGCGGACGCCAGGCAGCTGGCCAAGAGGCTCGGAGTCGAGCTCCTCACGCTCCCGATCACCCCCGTCTTCAACGCCTTCAAGCGGGCCCTGAGCAGGCCGTTCAAGGGGCTTAAGGAGGACGCGAGCGAAGAGAACATTCAGGCGAGGATCCGAGGCACGCTGCTCATGGCGCTGTCCAATAAATTCGGCTGGCTGGTCCTCACCACGGGGAACAAGAGCGAGATCAGCGTGGGTTACTGCACCCTGTACGGCGACATGGCTGGTGGCTTCGCCGTCATCAAGGATGTGCCGAAGACGCTCGTCTACAGGCTCGCCCGCCATGTGAACTCGCGGGCCGATCGGGCGGTCATCCCCGAATCGGTCTTTGACCGCCCGCCGTCGGCCGAGCTCCGGCCCGACCAGACCGATCAGGACACCCTCCCGCCCTATTCGGAGCTGGACCGGATCCTCGAGGCCTACGTCGAGGCAGACAGGAGCCTCGGGGAGATCACGGCTCAGGGCTTCGAGGCCGCCACGGTGAAGAAGGTCATCGGGATGGTGGACCGGAACGAGTACAAGCGCCGCCAGGGTCCCATCGGCATCAAGATCACCCCGCGCGCTTTCGGCAAGGACTGGCGGCTGCCGATTGTGAACCGCTTCCGCGAGCCGTAGAACGCATGCAGGGCGGCTCGATCGGTCAAAAGAGGAGGATGTTTGGAGGCCGACTCAGAACGGTTACCGTCGTGGGGATGCTGCTGTTCGTCGTGGTCGGATGTGGGGAGGGCGAAAACCCTGTTCAACAATACGCGGGAAAGCTCATCAGCGCTCCCGGGCAGGCGGGGAGGGCCCAGGCTCAAGTTAACATGCAGCTGCTGAGGACAGCGATTCAGCAGTATCGAATAGAAAGGGGACGCTTCCCTGCCAGCCTTACCGACCTTCCCGTCGTGCAGAACCAGCGCATCGATCCCACCCTGTACGTCTATGACTCTACCACCGGGGACGTCCGCCTTCGGTAGCTGGGCCCCACATGCTCTCGGGTGACCCACGCTGCCCGCGTCGCGGCGGTCCAAGTTCTTGGGTTAAAGCTTCTGCAGCGCTGGTATCAGCTCGGCCTCGAACGGGCGCGTGTTTCGTCTCGTAACACCGCTTTCCCGTGCCCCACGCCCGGAGGGTCAGAGGGCATCACCGCACAAGATCGGTCGGCGTCGGGGATCATTGTGCTTGACAATCAATCGATCATTCCGCTCTACTTACCTCGATGGTGGGGAGGAGATTCCTGTAACCCGACTGGGTTCATCATGCAGGCGGCGCTTGCATGGTAGGCCGAGACGTTTCACTGAGGAGCGGGACAATGAGTCCGGAATTAGAGGAGTTGCATCGCGTCACCGAGTCGATGCGCCAGCCGATCCGGCAATATGCTGAGCAGGTGCGGGCGTTGGCGGGCGAAAATGCATTGGCGCTCACGCTCTTTGGGGCGATTGCCGCCGGCTCGTTCGATAAGAGCCGGCACACGGTGCGTAACGTGCTGGTCCTTCAGTCAGTTGACCTGGAGATGCTACGTCGGCTCGCTAAAGATGGTGCGAAGCTCGGGAAGGCGCGGATCTCGGCGCCTTTGATCATGACACCGGCCTACATCTCGGCCTCGCTGGACACCTTCCCTCTGGAACTGATCGAGATCCATCAGTGCCACATCACCCTCTTCGGGCAGGATCAGTTCGAGGCTCTCTCGTTCAACGATGCGCATGTCCGGCTTCAATGCGAACGGGAACTCAAGAGCATCTTGATCGGGATGCGCCAGGGATTGCTGTCCGCGGCGGGGCGGGAGAAACTCATCGGCGCGATGGAGGCCGACGTCGCTGAACGCCTCGTCCGAACGCTTCGCGGTCTGATCTGGCTGAAGGGCGAGAAAGAGGCGAAGCCGTCGGCCCAGCTGATTCCCGCGGTCGAAAAGATTATCGGGCGAACCTTGCCTGGTGTACGAGAAGCGCTCCGGGTAGTGGGCCCTCATGGGTGGGAGGAGTTCCGAACCCTTTACGAGGATGTCGAGGCGGTGGGGAAAATCGTAGATGCCTGGTAGAGTGAGACTCTTTCCATCGCTTTGGGCGGCGGTGGTCGTGCTGGGGGCGCTTTCGTGTGCGGCAAGTGCGGAGGTCACCGTCCGGGATCCGGGAAAGTTCGTGGTGGATACTGCCGGGATCATTGACGAGGGCGTTGAGCGGCGCCTGGAGGGGTGGCTTCGAGAGCTGGAGCAGCGGACAACCGCTCAAGTCAAGGTGCTGACGGTCGAGACGACAGAGGGTGAGGATTTCTTCGGCTTCGTTCAGCGGCACGCCGAGCAGTGGAAGCTCGGCCAGAAAGGGAAGGATAACGGTGCTCTGATTGCTTTGGCGGTCAAGGAGCGTCAGGTCCGTATCCAGACGGGCTATGGACTCGAGGGCGTGCTGCCGGATTCTTGGATAGGATCGGCCTCGCGTGACGTGGTGAGCCGATACTTTAGGGAAGGAGAGTACTCGGAAGGGCTCTCCCGGCTGACCATAGTCGTGGCCAACAAGGTCGCGGATGCTGAGAACGTGCGACTTAGCGGTATCCCGAATTACCGGTACCGGGTGGCCCGCCGAGGCTCGCGGGTGCCTTTTTTGGGAACCGGGCTGCTCCCCTTTCTGCTGCTGTTTTTCCTCCTCTCCTCCATGAGCCGGAGACGCCGCTATCGCACTGCGTGGGGCGGCGGTGGAATGCTCGGTGCTCTCCTGTTGGGCGGCATGCTCGGTGGCATGGTGGGCGGAGGGCGGTCTGCCTGGGGTGGTGGCCTTGGTGGTAGCTTTGGAGGGGGGTTCGGTGGCGGATCGTTTGGGGGAGGCGGAGGCTTCGGAGGAGGCGGAGGCGGTGCCAGCTGGTGACCGCCATGGATGGCACCCAAGCTGGGTCGGCGGGTGATTAGACGTCGCGTGCAGCGGCACGATGCACTGGGGGGGATGTGAATGAAGGCAAGTCGAGTTATTCTGATCGTTCTCGGGGCGATCGTCGTCACGTTCTTGTTAGCCGGGAGTTACGTCTACTCTGGATATAACCGGGCTGTGACGATCGACGAGGAGGTCAAAAGCCGATGGGCCCAGGTCGAAAACCAGTTGCAACGACGGTTTGAACTGATCCCGAACCTGGTGGAAACGGTCAAGGGGATCGCCGCGCAGGAGGAGAAGATCTTCCTGGGCGTCGCGGAGGCGCGTAAGGCGTATTTCCAGGCGGGCACCGTCAGGGAGAAGGTGCGCGCGGCCGGTACGTTCGAATCCGCGCTATCGCGTTTGCTGGTCCTCCGTGAGGCGTATCCGGCATTGAGATCGAATGAGTCCTTCCTCAAGCTCCAGGACCAGCTTGAGGGCACTGAGAACCGACTGGCGGTTGAACGGAAGCGGTACAACGATGCGGTCAGGCAGCTCAATACGTTCACTCGAACGCTGACGGGGCGATTGTACGCGGGGCTCGCTGGGGTGGGGCCGGCCGAGTACTTTGAGATCGAGGAAGCGGCGCGGGCGACTCCGAAGGTGAAGTTCTAAGGGAGCGCGGTGCAGGTTGCCTTCGGGGCAATCGGAGGACGTCGGCCTAAGGGAGAGCCGGGATTCGCAAGATATGTGGGGTGAGTGATGAAGCGCTGTTTGCTCCACGGGATCGGGGTGACGGTCGGCTTCCTCATCTTCGCGGCGGGGCCAGCTCCGGGCGAACCGAGCGGCCACAAAGCCGCAGGAGATAGGCCCAAGGTGGTTCTTTCGACGACGCTCGGGGAGATCACAGTCGAGCTTTATTCCGAGAAGGCTCCAGTAACTGTTGAAAACTTTGTCGCATACGTGGATGCCGGATTCTATGACGGGACGATATTCCACCGCATCGTCCCCGGATTCGTGATTCAAGGGGGTGGCTTGACTGCAGAGATGGATCGGAAGCCAACCCGTGCCGCCATCAGGAATGAGGCGGACAACGGTCTGAAGAACGCGCGTGGGACTCTTGCCATGGCACGCGCACAGGCGATTAACAGTGCGACCTCGCAGTTCTTCATCAGTCTGAAAGACAATCCGTTCCTGGACCACAGCGAGCGAAGCTTCGGCTACGCTGTCTTCGGAAGGGTGATCGGGGGGATGGAGGTGGTGGACAGGATCTCGACTGTCCCGACGCACGGCCGTGGCGGGTACGAAAATGTGCCTGTCGAGCCGGTTGTCATTCGATCGGCGCGTCGGAAGTGATCCGTGCCCGTCGGCTGAACCGCGCGTTTGTTCTTCCCCTATCGCGTAAGAGTCAAAGTTGGAACGATTCTTGCAATACTTACCAGCAAGGCTTCCCGCTCTGCCGTCTATTTATGCGAGAACCTTAACTCGAGGACCACCCCGAATCACGGGTTGACCGGATGGCATACGAAGAGTTCACGAGTTTCCTGCAACACGTCGGCAAAGATCCCTCCCGCCTCATTTTTGAGGACGAGCTTACCGGCATCCACAATCGCCGCTTCCTCCTCAACTACTTTGAATGCAAAGTCCCGTGGGATTCCCTGGATGACTGTCCGGTGTCGGTGATTATGGTGGACGTCGATCACTTCAAGCGCATCAACGACACGCATGGCCATCACATAGGCGATCAGGCCCTGATCTGGGTTGCTGGCCTGCTCAAGGAGGTAGCGGCTGAGCAGGCCCTCGCCATCCGCTATGCCGGTGACGAGTTCGTACTTCTTCTGCCGCGCGCAGATAAGCATCGGGCGCTCCGAGTGGGAGAGTCCCTGCTCCACCGCATCCGCCGCGAACCCTTCCGCTTGGATGACGGGAGCTTGGACCTGCACATCACCCTGAGCATGGGGATTGCTACAGCCCCCGACGATGCTAGAACTGGCAAGAGCCTACTCCAAAAGGCTGATACCGCACTCTATTACGCTAAGCACTCAGGGCGCGACGGCCTTGCGAACGCCCAGGAAATGAACCTCCAGAAGGTATGGGCTAAAGCAGTCCTGCACCAACTGGAGGAAGCCGAGATCGCGGGCCGTGCGTCACAACTAGCCCGGGTGGAAGAAAGCTTCCAGAAATTCAGCGAGGGCGAGAATCAGTTTCTCATCGTCCAGGGCACCGCTGGAATGGGGAAAAGCAGGTTCTTGGAAAGGGTCCGCCGCAACCTCGCCCGGACCGAGAGGTCGATAGTCAAGGTCAATGGCGTTCAAGAGGAGGGGTTTCGTCCCTATGCCTTGATGACCCACATTCTGGTTGCGCTGCTGAACCAAAGAGAGGACAAGGGGGCCGGGGCCTTCGAGAGTCTGGACCGTGAAGAAATCAGCTATCTCGCCAGGATCCTGCCTCAGCTCAGAGAAGCGGGAGAAGCGGATGTCGGGGAGAATGAAAGAGCGGAGCGCGAACGTCTCTTTACCACCCTCGTGCATTTCATTCGAAAGATCGTGGATTCCGGTCCGCTGATCGTGCTCATCGACGACCTACATCTTGCCGACGAGGCGACGCTACTTCTGTTTCGCGTGCTGATGATGCGCTCCGAGATCGCACTGTTTGTCTGCGGAACGTCGGCGGATACTACGCTGGCAGGAGTGGAAGAGCAGCCGGTTCCCCTCGAACAGTTTTACTCGGCCGAGCGTGAGCGCCTGAACATCAGGAAGATAGATCTCACGCCGCTGACAGCCGCTGACATCGCGACCTACCTTCGCGAGATCTTCCCCCGAGTTAGGTTGCCTAGGGATGTTGCGAAAGATCTGGCGGAAATCAGCCAGGGCAACCCAATGTTTCTGGGCGGGATTCTCCGCAAGTTGGTGTCGGACCAGAAAGTCGCGCTGGTGGGACAGCAATGGGTGATGGAGCCGCTGGAGGAAGGGTATCTCCCGGAATCCTTGGAGGAGATTGTCAGCGAGAAGATAGCCGCTCTCGATGAGGAGAGCCGTCAATTGCTTGCGGAAGCCTCCACGCTAGGCGAGGATGTGTCTTTGAGCTTTCTGACTGGAAGTTTTGAGAGAATGGAGGCGAAGGTCCTGGAATTCGTCGATAAGGCTGTGGCCCAGGGCCTGCTGAGTTCGAAGTTTGAGTTAAATGATGAGACAATACGGTTTCTTGGCAGGCGCATTCAGGAAATTGCGTACGGCGGCATCGAACACGATCGCAGGCGCGAGCTCCACGAGCGCATTGGGAAGTACCAGGAGACGCTCTATGAGCAGCGCCTGTTGCCTTCAGCCGCCACGCTGGCGTATCACTTCAAGCGCTCCGCTGATCAGGAAAAAGCCCGAAAGTACGCGCAGGTCCAGGCTGTCTACAACCAGCGGGTGTTTAACGCTCGGGAGGCGACTTCCTATTCAGGGGAGAAACCGAGTGAGGGTGCCTCTCCGGATATTCCGCTTGATGCGGCTAGCCTAGCGGATATTCCCACCGTAATCCGCCTGCTCCTGGCTGCTGTGCGGAGCATCAGGCTGTATCCTGCCGAGAGCAAAACTGTTGTCAGCGCGATGCTCCAGGTGAAGGAGGGGATCAGCCAGATCCTGGCACGGAACGATTGTCTGAATCTCGTCCAGACGAAGGGCGGTCTGGTCGTAAATGGCCAGAGGGTGGAGGTGGCCGAATTCAGGTCGATTGCGGAAGCCTTTGTCGACCTCCTGAGCCGCATCGAGCTGGAGGGCATCGCTGTTCATAGAGGCGTCAGCGATCGGGAGTTGGGGCGTGTGCTGGAGACTCTGGGCGGGGTGAGGCGGAAGGAGATCGATCGGCGATTCTGGCAGCGCTTCTGTTCCGAACAGGGGCTGCTTCATATCAGGCTCACGCAGGTACGTTACACCGAACGGGCCGGCCCCACGGGAGTCTCCGCCACATTGCTTTCCGCTAGCGAAAAGCTGGACCAGGAGGACTTGCCCTGGATTCATGAAATCATCCGGTGGCTACTCAGTGCCGCCAGCAATGCCAGACTTTACCCGTCGACGAGCAAAGCCGTATCCAGGTCTATCGAGGAGTTCGTAGAGGCCGTGCACAAAGGGGTAACCAGACGGCCGATGCTCACTTTGGCGCGGGTCGGCAGCTCTCTGCTGGTTAACGGAGAGACGGTAGATACCTCCGAGTTTAAGGCGTTGGCCGATAGTTTCGTAGAGTTTCTTCAATCTATCGGGCTGAGCAGCCTCACCTTTTTGGAGCACGCCTCGGCGCGTGAGCTGCAGACGTTTGTTGAGGCGCTGAAGGGGCTCCCGGCCGCCGGGGTGGGCAGCGAGTTCTGGCAACGTTTTTCGGAGGACCGGGAGCTGTCAGGCATTCTTTTCGACCATCGTCTCTATGAGGTTCGGGGGAGGGCGGCCGTGAAGGATTCCGGAAAGGGCCAGCCCGTCGAGGAGCCTCGGGAAGGAACCCCAGGAGGGGAGGACATCGAGCCGGCTGCGGAGGAGAGTTCCCGTATCCCTCTCGAAGCGATACCGGGGCGAGTGAGCGATTTTCTGCTCGGGGGGAGACGGCAGGAGATTGAGCTGCTGATCAGACAGCTCTTCGAGCGTTTCCAGAGTTGTGACTCTCTGACCCGCAAGCGGATCGTCGATACCTGCCGGACATCGCTGGAAAGGCTCCCCCAAGGCTTTCAAGATCAGTTTGCCGGGGTGGTTGCGGATCCGCTGTTGGTTGCGCTTTCGGAGGAGCCGGATCCGAGAATTCTTGAGGCGATAGCCGCCATGCTCCATCGAATGGCTGCTACCCTGATCCTGTTCGGGGAATACTTGCTGGCGAGCCGGATTCTGCTGCATCTGAGCGGTCGGGACCGACAGCTTCAGGAAGCCAAAGACGTGCGTGGGGAGACGATCGCGAGGGTCTTGAACGAGTGGTTGGAGCCAACAATCGTGAAGCTGCTTGTGGAGGATCTGAAGAGCGGTGAAGCCGGCCGGCAGCGTGGTGCGGCGCAGCTGCTTGGCAGTTGCGGCCGGATCGCCGTGCCGGTGCTGATCGATATTATCAAACAGGCGGGGGACCTCAGGGTGAGGGAGCTCGCTGCCGGTCTGCTGGCGGAGCTGGGGCCGGAGGCAGCCCATGTTCTGAAGCGTGAGCTGGTGTTGGAGGTCAGCGCTCAGGAGCGGGTCCGGATTCTGGAAGTGATTGAGACCGTGACTCACGATATAAGGATGGAGTTGGCTTATGCCCTCGGTGACGGAAACCGCCAGGTGCGCGAGGCTGCGTTTGGAGTTGCAGAACGTGTTAACGACGGACAGGTCCTGGAGGTGATCCTCGAGTATGCCAAGAGCCGGGAAACAGATTTGGCGACGCATGGGATCAGGTGCCTCGGGAGGCTCAAGCCAGCCGGGGCTGTGGAGGTGCTTGTCTCCATCTTGAAGTCCACGAGGGAGAGGGAGCGGCTTGTCGCCTGCTGTCAGGCTCTGGGTCAGATCGCGGATCCAGCGACGATCGGGCCTCTAGCCAAGATCTTGGCTCCGAGAGGCGTTTTCTCCCTGCGCAGGAGATGGAGCGCTCAGGTTCGCGCCACTGCGGCTTTTGCCCTGGGGCAGATCTCTGACCCTGGCGCGGCTGACGCGTTGGTGCTCGTGGTGGACGACCGCGACCCGAGGGTCAGGAAGGTCGCCCGAGCCCGTTTGAAGCGATAGCAGCCAGCGCACTCGTCCTCTCCCCGCGACCAGCATCTAGAAGAAGCGTGACCTGAGCCCGACTCGCGCCGCCGGGGGGTTCCATCACGATCCAGACCTCGGCCGTGACTGGTGGTTGTTGATCGTGAACCCGCTGGTGCCGTTGGACTGGGTGGGATTTGTTAGAGGTGCCCTAGCCAGCTCCACCGGGGTGACTCTGGAGGGGGGTGGAAGTCTCCCCCGCAGAGGAGTCGGAATCCTGGAACTGAAGCGCATGGAGCCGGCGGTAGAGGCCATCGCGTGCCATCAGCTCCTCGTGGCGGCCGACCTCTTCGATCCGGCCCTCGTGGATCACGTAGATCCGATCGGCATTTCTCACCGTGGAGAGTCGGTGCGCGATCACGAGCACGGTTCGGCCTTTGGTGAGGTCGGCGAGGGCCTGCTGGACCCTGAACTCGCTCTCCGAATCCAGGTCGGAAGTGGCCTCGTCCAGGATCAGGATCGGCGGATCCTTCAGGAAGGCTCGGGCAATGGCGATCCGCTGGCGCTGCCCCGCCGAGAGCCTGACGCCTCGCTCGCCCACCGGCGTCTGATACCGGTCGGGCATCGCCGAGATGAAGTCGTGACAGTGGGCGAGTCGGGCCGCCCGCTCCACCTCCTCGGGCCCGGGCCCCGGCCGGCCATAGGCGATGTTATAGAAGATGGTGTCGTTGAAGAGGAACGTCTCCTGGGTAACAATGCCGATCAGGGCTCGCAGGGACGCGACCGTCACGTCCCGGATATCGCGCCCGTCAATCCGGATTGCTCCGGCGCTGACGTCATAGAAGCGGGGGAGGAGGTCCATAAGCGTGGACTTGCCCGCGCCGCTCATTCCCACGAATGCGACGATCTCTCCCTTCCGCACCGCCAGGCAGACCTCGCTGAGCACGGGGGCCGGCCGGTCCGAGTAGTGAAACGAGACGCTGTCGAACTCGATCCGGTCGCTGAACCCCGGTAGTGCCGTCGCCCCGGGCCGGTCAACGATCGTGGGAGAGGTGTCCAGCATCTCGAAGATCCGTTCCACGGAGGCTGCTCCCTGCTGGATGGTGTTGGCCATGCGGGAGAGCTTCCGGACCGGCCCGTAGAGCATGGCCGTGGCAGCCGCAAAGGAGAAGAACGCTCCGGGAGTCATAGCTCCCTGGATCACCTGGTATCCCCCATACCAGACCCCTCCCATGATCGCCAGGGCTCCCAGCACCTCCATGAGGGGCTCGGTGATCTCAGCAGTCCGGTGGTTCTTCAGAGAGAGCGTGAGCAGGTGCGTGTTCACCCGGCCGAATCGCTCTTCCTCGTGCGACTCCCGGCCGAAGGCCTTGACGATCTTGGTGCCGGTGAACGACTCCTCGAGCACCACGTTCAGCTCGGCAATCTTCTGCTGAAACCGCTTGTTGATCTTGTAGAGCTTTCGGCCAATGGCTCGAATGGCGGCGCCCACAAAGGGGAAGACCACTACCGCAATCAGGGTCAGGATCCAGTTCCGGTGCAGCATGACTGAGAGGAGCGCTACAATGATGGCGACCTGGCGGACCGCCATGACCAACACCTGGGCGGAAAGCCGCGCGAGGCGGTTCACGTCGATGACGACTCGAGACATCAGCTCCGCGGAGTGGAGATCGGAGAAGAACGAGAGCGGCATCCCCTGGATGTGGACATAGAGGTCGCGCCGGAGCGTGGCGATGACGCGCGCCCCCACCGCCGCCATCAGGTAGGATTGGCCGTACCGGCTTGCTCCCTTCAGCAGGTAGGCTCCCAGGAGGGCGAGCGGGATCAGCTTGAGCATCAGCAGGTCCCGCTTGAGGAAGACCTCGTCCATCACGGGTTTGACGAGCCAGGCGATGGTCCCCTCCATGGCAGCCACGATCAGCGCCAGGCCGGAGCCCGCGAGGAGCCACCACCAGTACGGCCGGAGGTAAGCGAACAGGCGCGCAAACAGAGCCAGGCGATTCATCGACGTTCTGCCAGGAGGCGCGAGTAGAGCGCCTCGGTCCGCTCGGTTTTCGCCCGCATGGAGAACTCAGTTTCCACGAGCTTCCGGCCGGCCCGCGCCATCTCTTTGGCCTTGACCGGGTCCTCCATGATCCGGAGGATGGCCTGGGCAAGGGCTTCGGGGTTGTGGGGCGAGACCAGGAGTCCGGTCTCACCGTCCTGGATCAGTTCGGGGATCCCTGCCACGTCGGTCCCGATCACGGGAGTCTCCACCGCGAGAGACTCCCGGAGCGAGCCGGTGAGCCCCACCCCCGCGTACGGGGCGTCCACCGTCAGGTCGCTCGCGGCCAGGATCTGATGGATATCCTTTCGATAGCCGAAGACGTAGACGCGACCGTTCAACCCACGGACTCGCGCCTTTTCGTAGAGCGCGTCGGGGCCGCGGGCGCCCACGATCAGGAGGCGCGGGCGGGGCGCCGCGCGGGCCACGAGTCTCATCGCCTCTAAGACATCATCGTTCCCCCGCCAGCTTCGCACTCCGACCTGGGTCACCAGGAAGTCCTGAGGAGTCAGTCCCAGCTCCGCTCGCACGGAGCTTCCATCGAGGCTCGGGTGAAAGCGGTCGGTGTCGGTGCCAGAGTGGATCACCTCGATCTTCTCTGCCGGAACACCTTGGGAGACGAGCCCGCGCTTGATCGAGTGAGAAACTGCGACGATCGTGGTCAGGCGACGGGTCGTGTACCCGAGCCGGTTGAAGGGGCCCAGGGGGAAACTCACTCCGCGGTTCAGGATCAGGACGGGGACCTTGACGAACAGCCCGGCGAGAATGGCAAGGGTACGGGCCCTCCCTTTATGGCAGTGCACGACCTCGGCGCGCTCGCTTCGAAGGATCCGGAACAGCCCGGCGACCGAGCGGGCGTCGAGCTCCGATCGCATCGGGAGCGAGTAGTAGGGGATGTTCGCCTCCCGGCACCTCCTGGCCCAGATGTCGCTCGGGCGGGTCACCACCGCCACGCGGTGCCCGCGGGCAACGAGCGCTCGGGCAAGATCGTGGAGTTGGATGGCGGCGCCGGTGAAGTAATCGGCCTTCGGATAGATGTGAAGGATCCTGAGCTTCTGTCCGCTCACGTCGCGAAGCACTCGCAGCCGGCGATCATCACCTGGTCGATCTCCGCATCGGTGTGGCCGGCCGGCGGGAGAAGGGTCGGGATCTCGTCGGCGAACCGCCGGGAGAGCGCTTCCTGGTCCGCGGCGAGGATGTTGACCGCGAAGCTCCCCGCGGCCTCCAGTGCGGCGTAGCTCTCCGCTTGGTGATCGACGCAGACCAGCAGCAGCGGCGGGTTCAGGGAGACGGAGGTGACGGCGCTGGCGGTGAGCCCAGTCGGATGCCCCTTCGAGTCCCAGGTAGTGATCACGGTTACGCCGCTTGCGAAGTGGCTCAGCGCGTGGCGGAACTCGTCGGGTCCGATGGCCATGACGTGGAGAGATACTCCACCTGTTCTTTGTAGCAATTCCCATGCAGATTTGCAAGCAATCTGTTTGAGCCCTCGCCTTGACCCGAGGTGAACGCTCGCCTATACTGCATCCGAAAGCGCCGTCCTTGATGGAGGGCTGATGAGCCAGAACACTGGTGAAGCGAGAGTCAGTGAGGAGGCTGTTCTCGAGGCCTTGCGTGCCGTGCACGATCCCGACCTGCGCAAAGACATCGTGAGCCTCGGGCTCGTGAGAGACCTCGCCATCGAAGACGGGCGCGTGTCCTTTACGATCGCGTTTACGACCCAGTCTGCCGGCGCGAAGGTTCAGGTCTACAGTCAGGCTCGCAGAACTGTTTCCCAACTTCCGGGGGTGTCCGGAGTGCAGGCGAAGATGGGCGCGGCCCCGCAGGCTGGCGCGCGGCCCCAGGCGGCGGCTCCTCAGCCTCAGAAAGGGGACCTGATCCCCGACGTGAAGCATACCATCGCGATATCATCCGGGAAGGGCGGCGTGGGCAAGTCAACCGTGGCGGTCAACCTCGCCCTCGCGTTCCGTGGAACGGGTGCCGCGGTAGGGCTGGTGGATGTCGATGTCTATGGTCCGGACATCCCGCTGATGATGGGGGCACAGGGTAAGCCGGGGATGTTCCAGAACAAGATCATCCCTGTCGAGCGTCACGGCATCAAGCTTATCTCCATCGGGTTCTTTGTCCCACCGGGCGAGGCCATCGTCTGGCGGGGCCCCATGATTCATTCTGCCGTCCAGCAGTTCCTCAAGGACGTGATGTGGGGCGCGCTCGATTACCTACTCTTCGACATGCCTCCCGGCACCGGGGATGCTCAGCTCTCCCTCTCTCAGGTGATCCCACTCTCCGGTGCGCTCCTGGTCACGACGCCGCAGGAGGTGGCTCTCCTCGATGTCCGCAAGGCGCTGGCCATGTTCCGCAAGATGAACGTGCCGCTGCTGGGTATCGTGGAAAATATGAGCGACTTCGCCTGCCCCCACTGCGGTGAGAGGACGGCCATCTTCGGCGAGCAGGGCGGCAGGAGGATTGCCGAAGAGACAGGTGTCCCGCTGCTGGCGCAGATCCCCCTGGATCCCGAGACCCGCGTGGGAGGCGACGATGGTATCCCGATCGTGGTCAGAAGGCCCGGCTCCCCTCAGGCTGAAGCCTTCCGGAGGCTGGCCGAGGCTGTGGCGGCCCGGGGGGAGCTCTCTACCCTGAATCTCCCCACCATCGGCTAGCGCCGTGATGTTGGGCCTTCTTCGCCGGAGCACGGCGCGTCCCTGATCCTGACCGGGGGCGCCGTCGGACAGTATGGATCCTCTCACCCACGGTCTAGCCGGCGCGGTGCTGGCTCAGGCTGGCTTCCGCCAGCGGTACGGCTACCAGGCCACCCTGGCACTCACCGGGGGGGCTCTCCTCCCGGACATGGACATCGTCTGGAGCCCCGTGAAAAGTGTGGCAGCCCTGGAGAGCCATCGGGGGATAACGCACTCCCTCGTAGGAGCTCTTGGGTTGGCCCTGGTGTTAGGCCTCGTGCTTCGGATCCTCGGTCGGGAAACGCGGTGGATGCACCTCTCGGCGCTCTCGCTGCTCGGCATTCTGGTCGGCCACCTGTTCCTTGACCTGATCACCACGTACGGGATCCAGCTCTTGCTCCCCTTCTCCAGAACTCGGCCCGCGCTGGACTTGGTGTTTATCCTCGATCCGATCGTGACGGTTCCGCTCCTGGCTGCCCTCATCGGGGGGATCCTCTGGCGCCACTCCACGGCGGTGATCGCCCGCCTGTCGCTGGGATTGGTCGTGGCCTACCTGGGCTTCATGACTTTCAACCACGTCGCTGCGGTTGCCGCGATGGAGCGCAGCGTGGCGGGCCACGGGGTCTCCCCGGTCCGGGTGGAAGCGCTCCCCGGCCCCCTCAACCCGCTCCGCTGGCAGGGATTGGCGGAGAGCGGGGGTACCTACTGGACCGGTGACGTCCAGCTGTGGGGCGGAGCAGTCGCCCTGACCGCCGTCCCCAAGGGACCCGACAACCCGCTGGTGGCCGCGGCGCGTGTGCATCCGGATGTTCAGATTTTCCTCTGGTTTGCTCGCTTTCCGGTCGTGTCGTTCCTGGAGGACGGCGGGCAGTACGTCGTCGAGTACCGGGATCTCCGCTTTGCCCACTCCCTGCGGAACCGGACTCCCTTCGTCCTCCGGGTGATCCTCTCCCCCGCGGGTGAGGTGGTAGAGACCCTGTTTACCCCATGAGGCTCCGGCTCCTCCTGGCTCTGCTCCTCGTCACGGTGGCCGTCCCGGCGCTGGCCGCGGCACCTCCGTGGGGGTGGCTCGGTGTGAGGATCAGGGATCTGTCCGAGCGGGAGATGGAGGAGATCGCGTTGCGCCACGGGATCCAGGAGGGGTTTGGGGTCTTCATTGTGGAGATCCTGGCTGACACACCAGCTTCACGAGCTGGCCTCGAAAGCGGGGACTTGGTCGTGGCATTCGGGGGGCTCCCGGTGGTGGACACGCGCACCCTCCAGCGGCTCGTGGCCTCAAGCGCCGTGGGCGAGGAGAACGTCGTGACCGTGCTCAGGAGCCGAGGGCGGCAGCGTCTGATCGTGCGCCTCGGCGCCATGCCTTCCGAACTGGTCGCAGAGCGGATTGCCGCCGAGTTCGGATTTGTGATCCCGAACTCGAGGGCGGAGAAAAGCGCTCTACCAGCTCCGCTCTCCTCGATTCCCAGGGTGGCTATGGTGTCCGCTGGCAGCCAGGCTGGACGGGCGGGCCTGAAACCTGGGGATCTGATTGTAGAGGTCAACGGCCAGCCGGTCTCGACCGGCCAGGATCTCCGGGAGGCACTCCTCACGGTCGCCGTGGATCAGCGGCTGAAGCTCACCGTCAGACGCGGCGAGGGGTGGGTTCGTCTCATCCTCGACCCCGCCCGCCCCTGACATTCTGGACAGGTCAACGAGTCAGCACGCTCGACGGAGCAGGAGCGACGCCCCGCATCAGGAACAGGCTCCTTGACGCGTCGGGGGGCCCGTGGTAATTGAAGACATACGGAAAGTGCGGGGGGAGGGATCAAGATGCCTGTGTATGAGTTCTACTGCACCAAGTGTGAGAAGGCGGTCTCAATCACCCTGACGGTGGGAGAACGGGAACGGGGTGAGTACCAGTGTTCCCACTGTGGCGGGAAGAGCCTCGAGCCTCAGATGGCGACGTTCTTCTCCAAAACCTCGCGGAAGAGCTAGCAAATCACACGCACGAACCGGCTCGGGGGATGACAGGCCCAGCAGGAGGGGGGGGAAGTGATGAACCTTGAGGGGAAGCGGGTGGCAATCTGTGCCGAGAATCTCTACCAGGAGATGGAACTCTGGGTCCCCTACTACCGGCTGAAGGAGGAGGGAGCCGAGGTCACGGTGGTGGGGTCGGGCGGAGCCAAGTCCTATACCTCCAAGCACGGTTACCCGGTCTCCGTTGGCGCGCAGGCCGAGAGCGTGAGCGCCGTGGAGTTTGATGCCGTGGTGGTGCCGGGTGGCTACGCGCCGGATCTGATGCGCCGTTCGGAGGCGATGGTCCGGCTGGTTCGCGACGCCTTCCAGCAGGGCAAGCTGGTGGCCGCCATCTGCCATGCGGGTTGGATGCTGGTCTCGGCGGGGATTCTCAAGGGGAAGACCGCGACGAGCTTCTTCTCTATCAAAGACGACATGGTCAACGCTGGCGCCGCCTGGGTTGACCGGGAGGTTGTGGTTGACGGAAACCTCGTGACCTCCCGCAAGCCCGATGACCTCCCTGCCTTCTGTCGGGAGATCGTCGGAGCGCTCGCCAAGCGCTAACGACCGGTCCTTTCCGCTGCGGGCGAGGGCCCCGCATCCCAGGCGCGAGTGGGGCCTGCCTGCCGCCTCCGGTCAGCCCCGCGCCATTCTCTCGGCCGCGATTTCAGGGTCGAGGCTAGTACCCGCGTGCCGGGTCGACCAAGTGGCGGAGCCTCTTTCCTGAGAGGTAACGAGAGAGATTGTCGTTGAAGATCGGCGCGATCTCCTCTGGGAGGCTGGGCCCCGCGATGTGCGGGGTGATCACCACGTCCCCCCGTTTCCAGAACGGGTGGTCGAGGGGGAGGGGTTCGGTGTCGAAGACGTCGAGGATCGCACCGGCGATCCACCGTTCCTCAAGGGCCCGGAGGAGCGCTGGCTCCTGAATCACCGGGCCGCGCCCGACGTTCACAATCCAGGCAGTGGGCTTCATCGCACGGAGCTCGCGCTCCCCGATGAGCCCTCGGGTCTCGGGGGTCAGGGGGAGCACCGACACCGCGAAGTCGCACCGGCCGAGGGCGCGCACGAGGCCCGAGGGGCGATAGGCGGCCTCGACCCACGGCGGTCGTCTCCCGCTCCGGCTGACCGCGGTCACCCGCATCCCGAAGGCCCGGGCGAGTCTGGCGACCTCCCGCCCGATGTCGCCGAAGCCGAGAACTGCGAGCGTCTTCCCGCGGAGCCTGTCTGGCGGGAGCGGCACCCAGCGTTGCTGCCGCTGGTTTTCCCGGATGCGCTCAATCCGCTGGGTGACCCACCCGCACCACGCCAGGGTGTACTCAGCCATCCACGGTCCGAAGACGCCGGGGGCCCGCGTGATGAGCACGGAGTCGGAAAGCTCCGGGACAACGAACTTCTCCACGCCGGCTCCCATGGCCTGGATCCACTGAAGACGGCGTGCCGCCGGGAGGAGCTCGGGCGGGAAGTTCCAGGCGTAAAGGATCTCGGCTTCTCCGATGACCCCGGCAGCATCCTCGGGGGTGGCGCAGGCGTGAAGGGTGATCGTGCCCCGGGGTGCCTTGACGAGCCGGGCGTAGGCCTCGGCCTCGTCCGGGTGATAGAGCAGGACGGAGCGGAAGGTCACGTCCGGATGGCGGCGAGAAGTCGGTCTTCGAAGGAGAAATCCACCGGGGCGCGATCCAACGCCTCCTTCAGATACCACTCGAAGGTCTGCCTGAGGCCGGAGGCCAGTGTGTATCGGGGACGGATTCCGAGTTCGGTCCGCAGTTTCCAGGTCGTATGCACCGCGTGGCAGTCGTACACCAGGTTCTGGCCGAACACTGCCCCCCGGGGGTCGCCCCCCTTGAGGAGCGCCGGGTCGAAGTGGATCAGCTCGACGGGCCGTTCCAGGACTTCCCCGATCACCTCCACAAGGCCAACCTGGCTCACGGTCTCCTCCCCGGTGATGTTGTACGCCTGACCGAAGCTCGTCGGGTTCCCCAGCATGGCCACCATGGCGTCCACCAGGTCCTCCACATGGCCGAACTGGCGGAGCCACCCGCCGTGGCCGGGTACCAACACGGGTCGGCCGCGAAGGATCCGGTCGAAGAAGAAGGTCTCGTTGTAGCGGGTGTTCAGTGGTCCCAGGACGTGGGTGGGTCGGACGATGGTGACGGCCAGGCCATGCGCTCGGTGGCGCTCCATCAGCGTATCTTCGCCGGCGATCTTCTGGCGCGCGTAGTCGCCCCAGTACTCCCCGCGGGGCGTGGCCTCGTGGTACGGGATGGGCAGGGTGTGGTCATAGACCCGCGCCGAGGACACGAAGACGACGTGCGGCCGGGTAGGCGCAACTGCGTCGGCCATGCGGGCGACATCCTCGCCGGTGGTGGGGGCGTAGGCGACGTCGTAGACCGCGTCGAAGCGCCTTTCGGAGAGCTGCGCCTGGAGGGTGGCGTGGTCCTTCCGATCCCCGATGATCACCTGAACGCCGGGGAGCTGGCGATCGGTGCGGCGACCCCGGTTGAACACGGTGACCGTGTGACCATCCCGCACGAGCGCCCGAACCAGGTGCAGGCTGACGAACTCCGTTCCTCCCATGACCAGAACGTCCATAGATCCTCCGGCGTGTTCGGACCTCGCTGTTCCGCCGTCCCACGATGAGAGAGCCCGCTCTCTTCCGCGGCCGATGCGAGGCGCTGACGAGACTAGTCGATGGCGATGGCCACGCACGTGGTTGTGCGGATCACCCCTTCGATGACCCCGATGGCTTCTGTCACCATCTGGCCAATGGCGTCCAGGCTTGGCCCTTCCACCACGGCGATGAAGTCGTAGGGACCGGTGACGGCGTCCAGGGATTGGATCGTGCACCTCCCCGGGTCGATCTTCGAGAGCGCCTTCTTGACGCCCTTGGTTTTCCCGGCGGTGGTCTCGATCAGCACATGGGCTTTCATGGCTTTTCCTCCTTCACACCGCATCCCGTTTCGTGGCAGCCAGATAGTCGTGCTTTGCCCGATCCAGCTCGCCCAGAATCTGCCGGCGCTCGGCCAGGAGGCGGGCGGCGGCGTGGTTCCGGATCGTGGCCAGCGACGCGAACCGGAACTCGTGGCGGAGTCGAGCCAGCCCGCCCAGGTACCGATAGGCGACAAGCCCGCTCACGGGGAGGGAGGCGAAGAACAGCACCGCCACCTCCAGGGTGGTGAGGTGCCAGACGACCCAGGTTTCGAGCCCCCAAACGAGGGGAAAGAGCACCATCGAGGAGAGGAGCCGCGCTGTCGCGTAGTCAGTCTCTTTCGTTGTCAGCGTCCGGGCGAGCCAGCGGGGGCCGAAGTACGGCAGGGCATTGACGAGGGCACCGTAGACGAAGAGGGGGACTCCCAGGAGGGCTAGCCCGGAGCGGCCAAGCCGCAGGCGAAACGGTGGGGGAGCCAGCCGCCCGCGGACCGTCTGGTCCTTGATCCGGTACTTGGCGAGGAGCGCGTTATAGGCCAAGATCCGCTGCCAGATCCGCTCTACCCGATCAGGATCGCGCGACTTGAAGTAGTGGACCGCGGCGACAATCGCGCGAGAGAGTCGAAAGAGATCGATTTGCTGGAGGGAGAGGCGCCGCTCTTTCTGAAGCTCTCCTACCAGATCGCCCCGGTAGAGGGCCTCCACCTCTCGGATCATCTCTGTCAGGTCGATCCGCTCCACGTGGATAACCTGGGCTTCCATCCCCCACTGGATCTGGTTGGTCAGCGCGTCCACGGCCTTCCACGGATCGTCCCGGTATTGCTCCAGGTGGGGAGCGAGGGGGATCGGTTCGCCGAACGCGACCAGCACTCGGCTCCTGAACGACTTCCGAGCGTCGAAGTTGAGCCCGACCGGGATGAGCGCTAAGCCGAGCATCCCTCCCCGGCGGGCCTCAGCTTCCAGTCCCAGCCGCGCGGCGCCGGTCTTGATCCGCTGGACCCGAGGCTCCGCGTGAGTAGTCCCCTCGGGGTAGATCGCGATCAGGTGGCCGGCGTCGAACTCCTGAAAGCACGCGTTGAAGCTTGCCACGTTTCTGTCCATCTTGTCCGGGTCGTCCTGGCGGCGATACATGGGGATCACGCCCATCAGAGCGAGAAAACGCGCCAGCAGCACGTTCCTGAACAGGGCAGCCGTAGCAAGATAATGGACTTGGCGGGGAACCGCGGCGCCGAGCAGAAGGGAATCGATGAGGTTGTTGGGGTGGTTGGCGCAGAGCAGGACCGGACCCTGGCCGGGGACGCGCTCCGCGTGGCGCACTTCCACCGACTTGAAAAAGAACCAGATCCAGAAGCGGACGAACAGTCGGACGGAGGCGTACAGCGGGTTCACAGCTTCTACCGGGCACGAATACAAAACCTGACCGCTTGAGCCCACGGCCCTACCACGCGGCCAGTCTAGGGGTCAGGGGGAGGGATGTCAAGGCGACTCCCGGCCTGAGCTGGGCGGCAGGGGCGAGACGTCCACCAGGTAGACCTGCTCCTCCAGGCGGCCCTCCAGCCCGACCCGGTAGAGGTGCTCCAGCGCCCAGCGGAAGGCGGCCAGCGTCCTGCCCGAGCCGGTGGGCGCCACGATGAGGGTGTGGTGGCCCTCGGCGATCGAGGCCCACCCCTCGCCTCGCGGGGGTGTCGGCTCGCCGAACTGGTCCTGGAGCCAGTCGCGGACGATCGGGAGAAAGCCCGGGGGCGCTGCTCATGCGGACAGGCTACCGTCGGCGATCAGGGGAGACACGGCCCTCCCCGGGCCGTAGCGCCGTGACCTGGCACCCACTTGAGGAGGCAGCGCGCCTTCGACGGGCAGTGAGTTGAAGCACGAATACGGGGGTCGAAATTCTATTTTGAACATCGCTCGTATTTTTTTGTAATCTTGAACCCGAGGCGGACTGGCGCGGGCCTGTGCAGGAGGTCTCCTGTGGTGAGAAAGAGAGATCGGGTCGGCTACGGGGTGAAACCCCCGTACATCCATTTCGGCGAGGCGCTCGACATCGTGAGGCGGATCCACGAGGATGCCGGGGGAAGCGTGTCGGAAGATCAACTGTCTGCCATCATGCGGAACTCCGTGGGAAGCAGCTCATTCATCCTCAAGATCTACGCACTGAAGGGGTTCGGGCTTGTGAGTCAGGAGGGATCCGGTAGGCGGATAGGCCTGTCCGACCTGGCTCGCCGGATTGTCGTCCCGACAGCTCCTGAGGAGAGATTTCGGGCGCTGAAAGAAGCGTTTCTTCGCGTCGAAGCCTACCGCACGTTGTTCGAACTGTGGGCGGGCAAAATTCTTCCAGCCGAGGAATTCTTCCTGAATACGCTTCGTGAGCGCTGCCGGATCCCTCCGGAATTAGCAAAACGATGGAAGGAGAGTTTCATGAGCTCTGGGGCGGCTGCGGGATTGTTCCAGGAACGCGCGGACAGGAAGATTCAATTACGAATGGATCCGAACGGGTCTACCGCGGGGCGTTCGGTCGCGGGGCCGGCGACATCTGCACAGGCGCAAGGCCCTGGAGAGTTCGAGAGATTTCGGGTGCCTCTCTTGAGGGGGAGGATCGGCGTCGTCGAGTTGCCGAAGGGCTGGACCGACTCCGACATTAGGAAAATGCTTGAAGTGATCCGTGTAATGTTCCTCTGGGAGCGGCCGGACATGGACGCTGGTGGCAGCCACGCGCGCCCGAAGAGGCCGCGCCTCCCCAAGCGGAGATAGCACCGGGGCGAAAAGTGGCCCGCCCCGAAGGGGGCGGGGATTCTGGTATACTTCGCCCTGCTGATGGGCCGCCCGTTCCGGAAGCTGGCGCTCTCGGAGGCAGTGGGTTGGCTCCGGCCGGGGATGAAGGTGCTGCTCCCTGCCGGGTGCGCCGAGCCCGCGGCATTTCTTGAGGAGGTCCGCGACCAGGCTGACCGGCTCGCTCCGCTGACCCTGATGGGCGGGCTGCTCCTGGGCGACTACCCCTTCTGCCATCCGAAGTATGCCGGCCGTATCCGGTGGGTAACCTGGCAGCTCATGCCCCCCGCGGTCGAAGCGTGGGAGCGTGGCCAGGCCGAGCTGGTCCCAGCCCGCTACTTCGACACAGTGGCGCTGTTCAACCAGGGCGGGCCGTGGGCCCCTGACGCCGTGGTCGTCCACACGACTCCCCCCGACCGGTTCGGGTATCTGAGCTTGGGGGTCTCGGTCAGCTACGTGCTGCCGGAGGCGCGGCAGGCGCCGCTGGTGATCGGCCAGGTCAACTCCCGGATGCCGCGCACGCTCGGAAACGCCTTCCTCCACCGCTCCCAGGTCGACGTCTGGTTTGAGGCCGACGACCCGCTGATCGAGTATCTGCCCGCGCCGCTCGGCGAGGTTGAGCGGGGAGTCGGCCGGCACGTGGCCAGTCTGATCACGGACGGAGCCACGATTCAGATCGGGATCGGCTCGATCCCTCAGGCGATCCTGGAGGCCCTGGGAGACAGGAGGGATCTGGGGGTACACTCCCTCGCCGTGGACCAGATGCTTCCTCTGATCGAGAAGGGCGTCATCACCAATACGCAGAAGTCCCTCCACCCCGGCCGCATGGACATCTGCGAGGTGATGGGAACCCGCCGCCTCTTCGATTTTGTCCGTGACAACCGCCTGATCAACATGGAGCCCTCGGACCTCGTGCACGATCCCCAGCTCGTGGGGCGGATCAGAGACTTCGTCTCCATCAACTCGGCGCTGGAGGTGGACCTGACCGGCCAGGTGAACGCTGAGAGCGTGGGGCCGCGGCAGGTGTCGGGGATCGGGGGGCAGTTCGACTTCGTCCTCGGGGCTTCCCGCGCCCCCGGCGGGCGCTCCATCATCGCGCTACCGTCGACTGGCAGGAGAGGGAGCGTCTCGCGAATCGTGCCGAGGCTTCGGGAGGGGACCGGGGTCACTACCCCGCGGTACCTGACGGACTACGTGGTGACCGAGTACGGAGTAGCGGCGCTCAAGGGCAAAAGCCTTGCCGAGAGAGCGCTGGCGCTAGCCGAGATCGCCCACCCGGCGTTCCGGGAGGAGCTGGAGCGGGAGATTCCCGCTACTTTTTGAGGGCGCCGATCTTGTCGAAGATCTCTTGATCGGTGGGGAAGCGGTAGGTCTCGTCCTTGTCGTAGATGAGCTTGCCGTCCACCGTCACCGTGAACACACCGGCATGGCCCCCCTTGAGGGTGGCGGTCACGCCGTACCTGTTCTGGATCGCGGCCTGCAAACTGGAGGCCTGTGGGAGGTAGTCTCACTCGGTGCAGTATGTGATCTGAATGTTCATCGCTTCCTCCTCGCTGAGACAGTTTTATGATACGGGTCTCGCGCAGTTCTGTCAAACCTGACGTATGGCGATTCCCCTCCTGATCGATACCGACCCGGGGATTGACGACGCCCTGGCTTTGCTGTTGGCCTTTGCCTCCCCTGAACTCTCGTTGGAGGCGGTCACCACCGTGGCGGGGAACGTCCCGGTGTCGCGCTCCACCCTCAATGTCTTCCGCGTCATGCAACTGGTGAATCCCTCCCGCCCGCCTGTGGTCGCCCAGGGAGCCGAACGGCCGCTCGTGCGCCCTCTTGTCTCCGCTTCCGATGTCCACGGGGAAGATGGGCTCGGGAACCTGGACCGGTTCGTCGACCCTGACGGCCAGCGTCGCTACCCGCCTCCCGCCGGACGTCCCGCACCGACAGATGGGGCCGATCTGATCCTCGAGATGGCGGCGCGGTTCGCCGGAGAGCTGCTCCTGGTGGCGTTAGGGCCGCTCACCAATCTTGCGCTGGCGCTTCAGCGTGACCCGAGCCGCCTGGCCCGGATCCGGCGCGTGGTGGTCATGGGAGGGGCTGTGGCGAGCCCCGGCAATATCACGGCAGCCGCCGAGTTCAACTTCTATGTTGATCCCGAGGCGGCCCGCCAACTGCTCGGCGCGGGCCTTCCCATTGAGCTCGTCCCGCTGGACGTGACGAGGCAGGCGGTCCTCTCCCGGGCTGCCCTGGAGAATCGGCTCTTGCGATCTCCAGGACCGGTCTCCCAGTTCATCTCCGACTTCACCCTGGAAGGGTTTGCCCTCGGTGAGAGAAGAGGGGAGGGTGGTCTGACGCTCCACGATCCGCTGGCGCTGGCCGTAGCCCTGGATCCGACGCTCGTCACCTTCGAGGGCGTCTCCGTCGACGTGGAGTGCGAGGGGAGCCTCACCCGCGGCATGTCGGTGGCAGACCGCCGCCCGCGGCCGCATCCGTATCCACCGAACTGCCGGGTCGCAGTGTCCGCGGACGCCGAGCGGTTCCTCGAGTTCTTCCTCGACCGGGTATGCCCCGCGTCGTCGTGATCGGCTCCGCCAATATCGATTTCACCGTGGCAGTTCCCCGGCTGCCCGGGGTGGGTGAGACCATCTCAGGGGGGACCTTTCACGTGAGCCACGGTGGGAAAGGGGCCAACCAGGCCGTTGCGGCGAGGAGGCTCGGCGCCGAAGTGCGCTTCGTGGGGTGTCTCGGGAAAGATCCGAACGGAGACCGGATCGCCGAGCGATTGATGGAGGAGGGAATCGCTCCTGGAGGGCTCATCCGTATTGACGATGAGCCCACCGGCATCGCCCTGATCATCGTGGACCGCGAGGGGCGGAACCAGATCGCCGTGGCCCCCGGCGCGAACCGGCGACTCCTCCCTGAGCTGGTTGAGCGGGAGAGGCGGCACCTGGCTTGGGCTCAGGTGCTTCTCTGCCAGCTCGAAACTCCGCTTCCCACAGTTCAGTGGGCCCTCGCTGCCGCCCGCTCCCACGGGGCTGTTACGCTCCTGAACCCTGCCCCGGCCTGCGCGCTCGCGGAGGAGACCTTGCGCCTGGTGGACTGCCTGACGCCCAATGCCAGCGAGGCGGAAGCCCTTACAGGAGTGGTTGTGGATCGTCCGGAGCAGGCTGAGGAGGCGGCCCGGCAACTTCTGGCTCGCGGTGTCGGGCGCGTGATCGTGACTCTCGGCGCTCAGGGAGCGCTTGTCTCGGATGGGGCCTCGGCCTCCCATCTCCCCGCTTTCCCGGTCGAGCCAGTAGACACTACGGGAGCGGGCGATGCGTTCAACGGGGCTCTGGCGGTGGAGTTGGCAGCCGGGAGGGCCTGGGGTGAGGCCGTCCCGCTCGCCAGCGCGGCCGCTGCCCTGTCATGCACGAGGCGCGGGGCCCAGACCTCATTCCCGGATCGCTCCGAGGTCGAGGCGTTCCTGAGGCGGCTCGAGCGCTAGCGCTCCGTCTCGTAGCCGCTCGATCCGGGCCAGCGCTCCTTCAACCTGGTCGCGCGAGAGCCTTCCTGAGGCGAGCGCGGCCGTGAGCGCCTTCAGCACGCGAGCCGCTGCGGAGGCGCCGCCCAGCCGGTCCTGAGAGATCAAGAGCATGTCGACCTCCGCCTCGAGAGCCAGGAGCGCGGCCTCCTCCAGCCCGAAGTGGTTCACGATGGCGCCCATGAGGAGATCGTCGGAGACCACCACGCCTCGGAAGGCCAGTTCTCCTCGCAGGAGGCCATGAACAATCGGTCGGGAGAGCGTGGCCGGATAGGAGGGATCCAGCTTTCGGTTCACGACATGGGCGGTCATCACGCTGTCCACTAACCCCTCAGAGATCAGCGTGAGATAGGGAAGGAGCTCCAGCACGTGAGGAGCCGTCTCGGTCACGTCGACGAACCCGCGGTGGGAGTCCCCCCGGCTCGAGCCGTGGCCAGGAAAATGCTTGAGCGCTGTCAGTACTCCCGCCGCCTTCATGCCCTTGAGAAAGGCCCGGGCGTGGGCGGTGACACGCTCCGGATCAGGTGCAAACGCGCGGCCGCGGGTGACGATCACCGGGTTCAGCGGATTCAACGCCAGGTCAACGACAGGGGCCAGGTTCCAGGTGATCCCCGCCTCACGAAGCATGCCGCCGATCCTCCGGGCTTCCAGCTCGGTCAGCGCCAGGTCTCCCAGCTCTCCCAGCTCCCGCGCGGAGGGGGTGGGCGAATAGCCCACGCGGGGGCTGAGGCGCATGACTTCCCCGCCTTCGCTGTCTGCGGCGATCAGGAGGGGGCGGCCCGCACACCGGCGAGCGAGGGCCTGCAGGTCGCGGGTCAACCTTCTCAGCTGCTGCGGGTCCGTGATGTTCCGCGGGGTTCCTGTGGCGATGTCCCGCTCGAAGAGAATCACGCCTCCCACCTTCAGGGTACAGACCAGGTGGAAGACCTCCCCGTTGCCTTCAACGTCTGTGCCCCGGAATCCCACGAGAAGGAGGTCGCCGAGCCGGCTGGCGAGGAAGGGGTCAACCAGGCGGGCCGTGGCGCAGCTGACGGTCAGGAGGGAGAGGGCCAGGAGGAGCGCGCATCTTCGCCCGAAATCGGTGGACACGGGCGGCCTTGACCCCCGCATGGCGCCAGTGTATCACGCGCTCCGTTTGTTGTGTTTCGCGGCGCCGGTGGGGTATAGTGAAGCGAGTATGGTGAGGTGGCGTGGTGCGTGCGGCGGGAGGGGGCTCATCGATGCGTAAGGCGAAGATCATCGGGACCGGCATGGCGGTACCGGAGTGCGTGGTGGACAATCACCTCCTGGCTCGGTGCATGACGACTTCGGACGAGTGGATCTTTCAACGCAGCGGGATCCGGGAGCGGCGGGTTTCTCCGGACACATACCGGATGCTGCTCCGGATGGCTGAGGCCTCGGACAAGATCGGCTTCATGAACGAGATCCTTGCCAACGGGCTCGACGGAAAGATCGACTCCAGCCTGACGGTCTCCGACCTCGCCTTCGATGCCGCTCAGGTGGCGCTCAAGAACGCCGGGGTGACCATCCAGCAGATCGACTGCATCGTCGAATCCTCCACCATCCCTGACTACGCTTTTCCCGGCACGGGCTGCGTCCTCCAGGGGAAGTTCGGGCTGACCTCTACCCCGGCCATCAACCTCCAGCAGGGGTGCGCGGGGTTCATCTACGCCCTGGCTGTAGCAGACCAGTTCATCCGAACGGGCCTCTATACCCGGACCCTGGTGGTGGGGGCGGAGCTGCTCTCCACCAGCTTCGACTACACTGACCGGGGACGCGACATGTCGGTGCTCTTCGCCGATGGCGCCGGATGCGTGGTCCTGGAGGCCGTGGAGGGCGGTCCGAGCGGGATCATCTCCCACCATCTCCACAGTGACGGAACCATTCTCGATGACCTGGCTGCCGAGCTGTTCGGATCCTCGACTTTTCCTCCGGTCTCCAAAAGGAAGATCGATGAGGATCGCGCGCGGCCGCGGATGAATGGCCGGAAGGTCTTCGTTCACGCGGTCCGGCGGTTCCGCGAAGTTGTCGCGAACTGTCTCAAGAGCAACGGGCTGACGGTCTCGGATGTCGACCTCTTCATCTTCCACCAGGCGAACATCCGGATCATCGAGGCCGTGGGCGAGGCGCTCAAGATCCCTCTCGAGAAGACCTATAACAACGTGGACCGGTACGGCAACACGGCTGCAGCCTCTGTGCCGATTTGCCTGCACGAAGCCCTCATGGCCGGGCGGATCCGGGAAGGGGATCTGATCCTCCTGGCGGCGTTCGGGACCGGCTTCTCCTGGGGCGCTTCTCTCCTCCGGTGGTAAGCCCGCCTCCCCCGGCGAGGCCGATCGGGTGCAGCCCCGTCGGCTGCGCCATCGCGTAAACATGGAAGTATCAGGAAGTATCAGGGTGATGGCGACGCCGGTCAGGGAGTGGGTGCGGAAGCTCTGGCGTCGGGGCCCCACCAAGAGTGCGCTCGCTCTGGCCGGAGGGGGCGTCATCGGCGGGATGTACGAGGTGGGAGCGCTGGCGGCCCTGGAAGAATCTCTCCCCGGCTTCAAGGCCACCAACTTTGACATTTACGTAGGCTCCAGCGCTGGCGCTGTGGTGGCGACGCTGGTGGCCAACGGAGTCAGCCCTCTCGAGCTGTATCAGATCCTGGACCAGGGACTCCCGGATCCGATGAACTTTGAGCAGAGCGCAGTCTACGACCGGCACGCCGTGGTGCAAGCCGCACGGAGGTTCCTGAGGCTTGTCTGGGCCGTCGGCAGCAGGCACGTCGTGGCCCGGTTCCGGAGCTCGGTCCCGGACCTCCTCTCCAAAGCTCAGGGGGAGCTTCCGCCCGGATTTTTTTCCCTCGAACAGCTCGAGGAGTACATCCGCCGGACGCTCGAGGCCAAAGGGCTTTCCAACGACTTCCGGAGTCTCGCCCGGGTCCTGCTTATCCCGGCGGTGGACTTGGACCGCGCTGAGCGGGTGGTCTTCGGTCTCGGCGAGCTGGCGGCGGTCCCTATTTCTCAGGCCGTCGCGGCGTCTTCGGCGATTCCTGGCTTCTTCGAGCCCTATACGGTCAACAACCGCGACCACGTGGATGGCGGGGTCGGGCACACGGTTCATGCCGACCTGGCTATCCAGGCAGGTGCCGAACTCGTGGTGGTGGTGAACCCGTTGGTGCCGGTAGTGCAAGAGGGCGAGGAGGGTCAGACGCCCATGAAGCAGCAAGGCCTCTATTCGATCATGGAGCAGTCCAGCCGGATTATCAATCAGCGACTGTTCGACATGGGCCTTCGCGAGCTTAAGGCCAGCCACCCGAAAGTGGAGCTGTTCATCCTCCAGCCCGACGGCAGGGAGTCGCCCCTCTTCGGCCCCTCGATGGGCTTCGCCGCCAGCCGCGCGGCTCTGCGCTTTGGTCACACCTTCACCAAAGAGTGGCTCGCCTCCCAGGGCGCCACCCTCACGCGACGCTTTGCGTTGGAGGAACTCACTCTCGCCGACAGATCCTCCTCCAGTGGGTCTGCTTCCGCTGCGGCAAGCTAGCGTTCTTGCTGGGACCGGAGAGGCTGGCTCAAGGTAGCCTCCTGCTTCATCATGACACCCTATCTGTGGAGCCTGGTCCTGGGCACGGTCGCGGGCGCGGCGGACCTCCTCGGAGCGCTCGTCCTGACCCGGAAGGCGCACTGGGACCGGTCGTTCCTCAAGTACTCCCTCGCGATGGGAGCCGGGTTCATGCTGGCCACGGCCTTCATCCGCATGCTCCCGGAGTCGATGGAGAAGCTCCCGCACGCCTTTCTCTTCGTCCTCGTCGGCTACTTCGGGATCCACCTCTTCGAACACACCGTGGCGCCCCACTTCCACTTCGGTGAGGAGGAGCATCGCGAGGCGCTGATCGAGCCCTCGGTGGGGTACCTGGCGGTCCTGGGAGTCGGCGTTCATACCCTCTTCGACGGGGTCACCATCGCGTCGGGCTTTCTGATCGCTCCCTCCTTGGGCCTCCTGCTCTTCGTGGCAGTCCTGCTCCACAAGCTGCCCGAAGGGTTCACCATCGCCTCGGTGATGTTGGCCGCTGGGCGCAGTCGTGCTGCGGCGACGGGTGCCGCCGCGATCCTCGGGGGCTCCACCATTGTCGGAGTCCTGCTCACGGCGCTGTTCTCGCAGTACGTCGGCTATGCTCTGGCGCTGTCCGCGGGGGTAACCATCTACGTGGCTGCCTCGGACCTCATCCCCGAGGTCAACCGGGAGCGAGATCCGAGGGTGGCCTGGGCCGTGTTTGGAGGGCTACTGTTGTTTGCGGCGGCAGACTGGATGGTCTCGTCGCTCGGCTTCCACTAATTGCGTGCGTGCTCACTCGCTCGTCCCGATGGATGCGGGCGTGTCAGGTCCGGTTTGGACGGGACCGGAGTTGCTGCACCGGAGGCGACGGTGTATGCTCGTTGCCGCCAGGAAGCTTGTCGGAGCGTTTGACGTGAGCGCCTCTGCAGAGATCGAGGGCGGACAGTGAAGAAGGCGATCTTGGTCCTCCACGGGCCGAACCTGAACCTGCTGGGTACGCGGCAGCCTGAGATCTACGGCCGTCTGACGCTGGCCCAGGTGGATCGCGAGATCCAGCGGCACGGCCGGCGCCGCGGCGTGCGGGTGCAGTGTCGCCAGTCCAACCACGAAGGTGAGCTGATCGATGCCATCCAGGCGGCGGAACGGCAGGGATTCGGCGCCATCGTGTGCAACCCCGGCGCCTTCACCCACTATTCCTTGGCGCTGAGGGACGCGGTCGCCGCCGTCCGCATTCCCGTCATCGAAGTCCACCTCTCCAACATCCACGCCCGCGAGGGTTTCCGGCGCTCCTCGGTCATCGCTCCCGTTGCGCGCGGGCAGATATCCGGTTTTGGTCTCCAGAGCTATCTCCTCGGCCTTGAGGCGGCGCTCGTAGCGATGGAGGGGAATCGGTGACTGCGGCCGCGCCCGTATCGCGCCACCGTTGCTCCTGCCCTACCGAGCCGTTGTTATTTGAGCGATATCAAATGGCTGTCCGCCGGGGCGGCGCCGTGCCGATCGTCGCCGTCGCGGTCAGGCCCAGATAGCGTGCCATGAACGAAGAACGATATTGGAAAGAGCGGGCCCGGCTGGAGCAGGGCCACGTCAAGTACCGCGCCAAGCTTAAGGAAGAAGGGAAGCTGTTCGTCCGGGACCGGCTCAAGCTTCTGATGGATCCCGGCAGCGACCTCGAAGAGGACTGGCTCTTCGCCCGGAGCCAGGAGCCCGACACCCCCGCCGATGGCGTGGTGACTGGAGTGGGGACCGTCGGCGGGCGGACTGTCTGCATCATGGCGAACGACTACACCGTCAAAGCCGGCTCCTGGGGGGAGAAGACGGTCCAGAAGATCGTCCGGATCCAGGAGAAGGCTGCTCGGCTGCAGGTGCCGCTCTTCTACCTGGTGGATGCCGCGGGCGGCCGCATCTCGGAGCAGATCAAGATCTTTCCGGGCCGGTTCCACGCCGGGCGGATCTTCTACAATGAGGTTCAGCTCTCCGGCGTCGTTCCTCAGGTCTGCATCCTCTTCGGTCCCTCCCCCGCGGGCTCGGCGTATCTTCCGGCTCTGACGGACCTCGTCATCATGGTGGACGGCAAGGCCTCGCTCTACGTCGGCTCCCCCCGGATGGTCGAGATGGCGATCGGGGAGAAAGTCACCCAGGAGGAGCTGGGCGGGGCCCGCATGCACTGCTCGGTCTCGGGGTGCGGAGATATCCTGGCGGCCTCGGATGAGGACGCCATCGAGATCGCCAAGCGCTACCTGGCGTATATGCCCCAGAACTGCCGGGAGCGCCCTGCGACGACAGAGGCCGTGGAGCCCAAGCCGGGCCGCGCCATCGACGAGATCGTCCCGTATGACCAGCGGAAGTACTTCGACATGTACGAAGTCATTGACCGCATCATCGACCAGGGCTCGTGGGTCGAGGTCAAGCGCCTCTTCGCCCCGGAGGTGATCACAGGTCTGGCCCGGCTCGGTGGCCGCGTGGTCGGCATCGTGGCCAACCAGCCGCGCGTGAAGGGAGGAGTTCTCTTCGTGGACTCCTCTGACAAGGCGGCCAAGTTCATCTGGCTCTGCAACGCCTACAACATTCCCCTCGTCTACCTGGCGGATATCTCCGGCTTCATGGTGGGGACCAAGGTGGAGCGTGCCGGGATCATCCGGCACGGCGCGAAGATGATCTTTGCCACGGCGCAGGCGACCGTGCCGAAGATCTGTGTCGTGGTCCGCAAATGCTATGGGGCGGGACTCTACGCCATGTGCGGGCCCGCGTACGAGCCGGACGCCGTGCTGGCGCTCCCCCAGGCCCAGATCGCCATCATGGGGCCGGAGCCGGCGGTGAATGCCGTTTACTACAACAAGATCATGGAGCTCCCCGAGGCCGAGCGGGCGGCGTTCGTGCAGGCCAAGCGCGAGCAGTTTCAGGCGGATATCGACATTTACAAGATGGCTTCGGAGATGCTGGTGGACGAGATCGTGCCCGGCTCCCAGCTCCGAGCCGAGCTGATCAACCGTCTCACTTACGCTGAGTCAAAGCAGGCCGAGTTCCCGCCTCGCCACAACGGCGTCTACCCTGTCTGAAAGTTGACGGCGGTCGATCGGGCACGGGCCGGAGGCAGGACGCTGTGTCCGTCCACTGCCTACCGGTAGGATTTTCCCGACAACTGGCCGACGTACCTCAGGATGGCGTGACCGGTGCGGTCGATCAGCTCGTTCAGATCGGGCTTGCCGTCCTTCCCGGGCCTCGCGTAGATTCCCGAGGTATTGAAGATGAGGTACTTGGCCCCGCCCCTCTCCCTCACCGCGGCGAAGCGCTCGGCCTCGAAGCGGTCGTCAGGCGCCAGGAGGTAGGGGTTGTACCAGGCCTCGTTCTTGAGCTTGCCGATCTCGGTCGGGTCCACGGTGGCTCCGGGCTGCACCATGAACTCCCCCTTGCGCAGGATCTCGAGCGCCTTGTCCGTGTCCAGTTCTTCCATGTACGGGCTCACGTCGTCGCGACGGAGGAGGATCATGAGGTTGACCGGGGTGCGGTACGTCATCGGGGAGATCTCGGCCGGATTGATCAGGACCCGAGAGTTGGGAATCTTGTTGTACATTCGCCGTCCGTTCACCGTGGGGACATTCTCGGCTGGGGAGCGCTCGAAGATCTCGAACTGCTGGCGCATCACCGGATCCTCTTGCACGAGCGACACGTCATTCCCGGCCTCTGGGTTGTCCTTGACCACGTTCGAGCGCACATAAATGTAGCGCTCCGAGGGGTTGGCGATGAACTTGTCCCCTTCCTGCTCGATGTAGACCCAGTCGTCGGAGTTGATCTTCCCGTATCGCGCCAGCCAGTTGGTGTAGGTGGACTTCCCCGTCCCGGTCGGCGCGATGATGACCACCCCCACCCCGTCGATCTCCACGCACGCGCCGTGGCACGAGTGGATCTTGAAGTCCGCGAGCCCGACGCCCGCCGCGCCGAGCGCCCAGCTCTTGCACTGCCCGTAGTAGTCGGTATTGAGGAAGACGATCTGACGGTTCTCCGGGCAGAAGTAGGCGGAGGCCGTCGGCTTGAGCGCCTCTCGATCGGCAGGGTCGGTCAGGTCCCTGGTCGGGTCCAGCGCCGCCCGGAGGGTGATGGGGGCCTTCCCCAGGCGCCGCTCCACTTCGTGCAGATCTCCCAGATACCAGTTCTGTCCCCAGAAGTTCGCCAGGTGGGCGGAGTTGGTCCTGAGGTGGATCGGCATGCCGCTGATAAGGGCCACCAGGTCGTAGATCCGGCGGCTCTTCGCGAAGATGTCCTCGGCTTGTTCGATGAGTTCGTTGATCTTCTTGAGAGGGGCGTGTTTGTCGTTCACAGGGGTGCGCGCGGTCACGACGGTGTGCCAGCTGTATCGCTCAGGTGCGATGGGCCGCTCTGGATCCGCCGGGTTCCAGAAGGTAGTGGGGTTCGGGACGCGCCGGAAGGCGCCCTTGCCGTCGTGGAAGACAACTGGAACCTGATATTCCTCCATTTCTCCTCCTCGCGTGGGGCAGACAACCCGTAGAAGCGCAGACACCCCGACTTTATCCGGGCCCGATGGCCGAAGTCAACCCACCGCTCGCCTTGCCGGCCGCATGCGTCTTCGGGTACCATTGGGCTGTGTTGAATCCCGAGGTTCGTGATCGCGCACGTTCCTTCCGGTGCTTGGCGGGCTGATCACCGCAGTTCGATTCCTCACCATCGTCCCGGTTCCCGGCAGGGGCCTGGACGGCCCCGACGCTCTGGGCCGGGCGGCGATCTGGTTTCCCCTTGTCGGCGTTACTCTCGGGCTCGCGCTGGCGGCAGCCGACCGGCTGCTCCTGTGGCTCTTCCCTCCACTCCTGTCGGCGCTTCTCGCCTTGACCGCGTGGAAGCTCCTGACGGGCGGCATCCACCTTGACGGGCTCGCCGATTCTCTGGATGGCCTGGCCGCCGCGGACCCCGAGCGAGCGCTGGCCGTGATGCGGGACAGCCGGATCGGCGCCTTCGGAGCCCTGGGCCTGATCCTCCTGCTCCTGCTGGCACTCGTCTCGCTGGCCGAGCTTCCCCCCGCGACCCGTGGCCAGACCCTTCTGCTGGCTCCGATGGTGGGCCGTTACGCGCCCCTCCTGTTGGCCCGGGGTTATCCTCCGGCCTCCCCCAATCGGGGCTCTGGTGCGGCCTTCATCCAGGCGGTGTCTCGTGCCTCCGTCCTCGGCGCCGCCGCCATGGTCGCCCTTGTGGCGGGAGCGGTCCTGTGGCCCTACGGGTTGATCACAGCCGCCGCGGGGCTCGGCGTCGCGTGGCTCATCGGCGCCTTTCTCTCTCGGCGCTTCGGCGGGTTGACCGGCGACGGGCTCGGCGCGGCGGTGGAGCTTGCAGAGCTGGGCGTCTTGCTCACCGGCGTGGCTCTCTCCCGCCTCCCTTGGCCCTGATGCCCTTCACCTTCCTCTACCTGATCCGCCACGGCCGGGTCGTCGGGGCGGAAACGCCCCGATTCATCGGCCACATGGATCCTCCCCTGTCCTCCGAGGGGGAGGCCGGAATCAGCGCCCTTGCCGCCCGGCTTGCCTCCGTCCGCCTCCAAGCGGTGTACTCCAGCGACCTCGTACGGGCTCGCCGAAGCGCTGAGCTCATCGGAGCGCCTCACGGGTTGGCACCCCGTGTTGTGCCGGCGCTGCGTGAGATGGCCATGGGGCGATGGGAGGGGCTCACCGCCGAGGAGATCGAATCCGGCGAGCCCCAGGCGTTCAGGGAGTGGATGGCCCGCGTCGGCGAGTTCCCCTTTCCCGATGGCGAGAGCGTGCCCGAGCTCGTGGCTCGGGTCTGGCCGGCCGTTGAGAGCATTGTGGGCGCCCACTCGGGGGAACGCGTGGCGCTCGTGGCTCACGGGGGAACTAACCGGACGATCCTCTGCCGCGCACTCGGGCTTCCGTTGGGGCGACTACTGACCCTCGGGCAGGACTATGGGGCCTGCTCTCTCCTCGAATGGACGGGGGCCCGGTGGCGGCTCCATTGGCTGAACCAGACAGAGTCCGTGTGAGAGCTCGCGCGGTGAGGCCAGGAGGAGCCTGGTTATGGGCGCATGCCGCGTGCCTTGGGGCCCAGGCGGGTAGATTCAAGTTCGTAGGCTACGGGTACCCAATCGCAGAGGAGCGGCCGGGTATCGCGTGGATCAATGATCTCCTCAATCCCGAAGGCCTCAGCGGTCCTGAACGGCGAGCGCAGCCGGTTGAGGCGCTCTTCAATCTCCTTCATCTGCTGTTCACGGTCAGCCGCGGCCAGCAGCTCCCGCTTGTATGCGGCCTCGATGCCACCCTCCAGCGGGAGCGAGCCCCAGTCGCCAGACGGCCAGGCATAACGGAGGTTGAGGCCCTGGACATTGCCGTGGCCGGCCCCGGCCACGCCATAGACGCGTCGTACAATGATGGAGACCCACGGCACCGTGGCCTGGTAGACGGAAGCCAGGGCGCGCACGCCCTTCTTGATCGTTCCCGCCCGTTCGGCCGCCACTCCGATCAGAAAACCGGGCTGGTCCACGAAATTCACCACAGGCAGATGGAAGGTGTCGCAGAGGTCTACGAAGCGAGTGAGTTTCTCCGATGCGGCAGCCGTGAGGGCGCCGCCGTGGAAGATGGGATCGTTGGCCAGCACCCCCACGGGGTAGCCATCCAGCCGGGCCAGCGCCGCAACGAGAGACCGCCCGTAGTCGGGCTGAACCTCGAAGAGCGAGTCCCGGTCCAGCACGTGGGCCAGCAGCTTCCGAACCTCGTAGACCTGGCGGCGGCTCCGCGGGATGATGGAGAGCAGCTCCGGGTCACGGCGCTTCGGGTCGTCGGCGAGCGTCCCACGCGCGGGGAGCTCCCAGACATTTTGGGGGAGGTAGGAGAGGAAGGTCTGGATCTGACGGAACGCATCTTTCTCGCTGTCGGCCTCGTTGTCTACCGCACCACTTTCGTGGACGTGGATTTCGGAGCCCCCCAGGCTCTCCTTGTCCACGTCCTCCCCGATCCCGCGCAGGACCACGGGAGGGCCGGCGACGAAGAGCTGGGAGGTGCCCTGGACGATGACAGAGAAATGGGAGCAGCTCACGCGCGCCGCTCCCAAGCCCGCCACCGGCCCCAGAGCCGCGGCCATCACGGGAATCTCCGACAGCGCGGCCGTGATGATGTCCCAGGCGGGGTTTCCCGGCACGTAGGTCCGCCCCATCTGCTCGTAGCTCTTGACGCTCCCGCCGCCTCCAGTGCCGTCCACCAACCGGATCAGGGGGAGCCTTAGCTCCCGGGCCATGCGCTCGCTGTAGATCTGCTTCTCTTTGATGGCCGCATCCGCAGCGCCTCCCCTGACCGTGAAGTCGTCACCTCCCACCACGACGCGCCGCCCGTTGATCCGTCCCGTTCCCATGACGAAGTTGGCGGGCCGGAAAGCAACAAGGTGGCCGTCTTCGTAGGTGGCGTGCCCGGCTAGAGCCCCGGTTTCGTGGAACGAGCCGGGGTCGAGCAGGCTCTCGATCCGCTCTCGGACGGTGAGCCGCCCTGACTGATGCTGGCGTGCGATGTTCTCCTTGCCGCCCATCTCGCGCGCCAGCTCTAAGCGCCGCTTCATCTCGCCGAGCTCTCTCTCCCAGGACATCATCTCCTGCCCCCCTCGGACCACAGCTTAAGGGGTTCCGGCACCTCATCGCAACTCGGGCCCGACCGGAGGTCTTGGGGAGGGGAGTGGTACACTGGCGCGGAGAGGGGCCTGTGTGGACCAGGTCAGAATCGACAAGTGGCTCTGGGCGGCCCGGTTCTTCAAAACCCGGAGCTTGGCTTCCGCTGCCTGCACCGGCGGGAAGGTGGACGTGAACGATCACGCGGCCAAACCGGCCAGGGCGGTCCGCCCCGGAGATCTTCTGCGAGTGACCCTTCCCAGGGGGAAGAGGCTCCTCAAAGTGCTGGCCCTGGCTGACCAGCGCGGGCCGGCGCCCCAGGCCCGGCTTCTCTACGAGGACCTGACCCCACCGTCGCCGCCTGAGCCGATTCCCGCTGCCCCGTCGGTCTATCGCCCTCCCGGAGCAGGCCGCCCCACGAAGCGAGAGCGCCGCCTCCTCGAGCGGCTGAGTTGATGGACGTGGAACACGTCGCGCTGCGAGGAAGGAGGCCGACCTACTCCTCGCCCTCGCCAACCAACTGGTCTGGACGTTCCTCGTAAATGTAGAGAGGCGTCCGAGAGACCCCAAGCCCCTTTTCGATCATCAGGGCGACTATACCTGAATCACGGCTAATTTTCACATGCTCTCGACGAGCGGGGGTCTAAGAAGTGTTGCAAATCGGGTCAGACCAAGGGCTTGACCCTGGAAGCGGCGCTTTGAATCTTGAAAAACAGATCCTGTTCTGGATAGCGTTGAGGAAGCCTGAGATAGTTGCGGTTGTGCCGATTGACCCACTCCGCGGGCAGCCACCAAAGGTCGCGGCGCAAGGTGGAGATGTTCCAGTGTTGTTTGTCGGGTGGCAAACAAAGGAACTGAAAAGCCAGCACGAGGTCGTAAGCCCTAGGTGGCATTGGCCCAGAAGCTGCGGGTGGGGATTTTGGCCATCGCGTAGGACC
>JBHIBG010000011.1:0-53404 GCA_046758965.1 Methylomirabilia bacterium
ACATGCCAGCTCGCTACCGCCACTACTCCCTCCTCCATCGGCGGCTGATCGTGCCCGGAGAACCTCTTCGCTCTGGGCTTGCTGCCCTCCGGCAGGAGGCCGTCACAGTTGCCGGCCTTGGCGATGGTGACTCGAAACAGATGTAAATCCCGCGCCGCGGCGGAGGCCCGAGGTCGTCCCCCGTTTCCGGGTATTCCCGCCACGGCTGACGGGTCTGAGATGGTGGTGTGGGTGGAGACCCACATCAGCCAGGGGGCGTGCGCCTACCCGATCACGTCATCCACCAGCATGGGCGCGGGCTACCAGGCCGCCCAGGCCAACGGGAAAAACAATCTCTGGGGCGAGTCGCTCTTCTTCCTCGAGCTGGAGTCCGAGCACTCCTCGGCCTCCACCTGCGAGGGGTTCGCCCTCGCGGGAGGGCGCGTCACCAACTTCACCTCCGGCCAGGGCCTGGTGCTCATGAAGGAGGTCCTCTACACGATCGCGGGCAAGCGCCTGCCGGCCGTCTTTCATGTGGGTGCGCGTGCCCTGACCTCTCAGGCCCTGAACGTTCACTGCGGCCACGATGACGTGATGGCGGTGGCCGACACGGGCTGGGGGATCCTTTTCGCCATGAATGCTCAGGCAGCCGGCGACCTGGCCCTGATCGCCCGCCGGGTGGCTGAGGAGTCTGAAACCCCCTTCCTGAGTGTGCAGGACGGCTTTCTCACCACCCACACGGTGGAGAACGTGCTGCTGGCGGAAGCTGAGCTGATGAAGGAGTTCGTGGGCGACCCCTACGCGATGACCCGTCTCCGAAACCTGATGAACCCGGCCAAGCCCATCATGTCCGGCGTGGTCCAGAACCAGGACGCGTATATGAAGGGGAAGATCGCCCAGCGCTTCTTCTACGACCGACTACCGGGAATCCTCGAACAGGTGATGGAACGCTACGAGACGTTGACGGGCCGGCGCTACGGGCTCGTTCAGGGCTACCGTCTGGAGGATGCCGAATTCGCCATCGTCGGCATGGGGAGCCTGGTGGAGACGGCGATGGCGGCCGTGGACTGGATGCGGGCCGAGAGGGGATGGAAGGTCGGGGCGCTCCATGTGACAGCGTTCCGTCCGTTTCCCGGCCCTCAGGTGGTCTCGGCCCTCAAGCACCTTCAGGCCGTTGTCGTCATCGAGCGCGTGGATGTCCCGACAGCCCAGTCCAACCCTCTGACAGCCGAGGTCAAAGCCGCCTTCGCGGATGCTCTGACCGGCGCGCCGAGCTATCCGGCCGTCTCTCGGATCCCTGAGGTCTTCTCCGGGGCGGCCGGCCTCGGAAGCCGGGACATCCGCCCCGGCGACTTTGTCTCCGCCGTGGCGAATATGGAGCGCCGCGGCTCCCGCTTCTTCGTGCTGGGTATCGAGCACCCGCTGGCGCTGCCGCTCGAGGAGGAGCCGGACGTGAGGCCGCGGGGAGCCTTCTCGATGCGCGGCCATTCGGTGGGGGGCTTCGGCTCCGTGGCGACGAACCGGGTCATCGCGACGATCCTGGGGGACCTCTTCCACCTGAAGGTCCAAGCTTACCCCCTTTACGGCTCGGAGAAGAAGGGGCTGCCAACCACCTACTACCTCACCGTGGCTGAAGATCGGATCCGAGCCCACTCGGAGCTGACTTACGTAGACTTCGTCCCGCTCAACGACGTCAACGCCTTCCGCCTGGGCAACCCCCTGGCCGGCCTTGCCAAGGGAGGAATGGTCTTTGTCCAAAGCGCCAAGACGGACCCGGCAGCCATCTGGGCCGACATCCCCGAGTACGCTCAGCGGCTAATCGTCGAGAAGCGCATCCGGGTTCTGGCCCTCGATACGGTGAGGATCGCCCGGGAGGTCGCCTCCAGCTCGGCGCTCCGGCAGCGGATGCAAGGGATCGTCCTCCTCGGCGTCTTTCTGCGGGCCACGCCCTTTCTGCGGCAGCGGCAGCTCTCGGACACGGCCGTCTTCGAGGCCGTGGAGCGCTCCCTCAGTAAATTTTTCGGCAAGCGCGGCGAGCAGGTGGTCCGGGAGAACCTGACCGCCGTGCGGCGCGGCTACCAGGAGGTCCTGGAGATCCCCCGGGGGGTCATGACACCGCTCCCCGTGGCGTTTTGAGGAGCACACGGCATGGGTCAGGCGAAGGTTCGAGACTGGATGCACGAGGGAGTGATCACCTGCAGGCCCGACACCCCGGTTGGGGAGGTGGCGGACACCATGAAGACCCACGACATCGGCGCCCTGGTGGTGGTGGACGAGGGGGGGTACACGGTAGGAGTGATCTCCCGCACGGACCTGCTGAACGCCACCTTCGTCCAACCTTACCTCACACACTGGCGGGGCATGGCGGCGCGCCACCTGATGTCCTCCCCGGTCATCAGTGTTGGCGCCGAGGTCCCGATCGAGGAGGCGATCGAATTGCTCCACGATCGGAAGATCCACCGGGTGGTGGTGACGGAGCCGGAGGGGGGCCGGGAGCGCCCCATCGGCATCCTCTCAGTTACCGATCTGGTGCGCCAGATGCGGGCGGAGTAGGACGAGCCAGCGGTGACCGGCATGAGTGAGGAGTTCATCTTCAATCCCCTGGAGTCCGAGGCAGCCGAGCAAGAGATCGGCACCAAGGAGCCGGGAACGGCCAAAGAGGCCCACGAGATCCAGCTCTTGCCTCAGGGGGTGCTGGAGCTGGACGTCGAAGCCTATGTTGACGACTTCAACGCCCGGGTCATTGGCGCCTACGAGAAGGGGGTCGGCTCTCAGGACCTCCCGGCGGACGTCGGGGTCGCCCGGAGCCTGATTCCTCCTGGGACGGCCGCGCTCAGGGACTTCTCGTACCTCTCTGCGGAGATCCCGGAGTTCATCGCGGACAAGTGCGTCGGCTGCATGACCTGCGTCACCGAGTGCCCTGACACGGCGATCCTGGGCAAGGCCATCGCCGCCTCGCATCTCGAGGCCGAGCTGGAGAAGATCGACGACGCGGCGGATCGGGAGTTTCTGGCCTCCCACTGGGCCCGCACGCGCAAGTACTTCGACGTGCCGGCCAAGAGAGGGCTGGAAGGAGCGCAGTTCGGCATCTTCATCGACCCCATCAAATGCAAGGGGTGCGCCGAGTGCGTTCAGGTCTGCGACGAGCTCGGCTACCACGCGCTCAGGATGGTCAGGAAGGACGAGGGCACCCTCGCGCGCTACCGCAACGGCTTTGCCTTCTTCCGCCAGGTGGGGCCGACACCCCAGAAGTACGTCAACGAGAAAGCCCTGGCCGACATGATGCTCGCCGAGGGGTCGGCGCTCCTCTATGTGGGTGGAGCCGGCTCCTGCATGGGGTGCGGGGAGGCGACGGCCATCCGGATGATGGTCGCGGCCACCGGGTTCGTCCACGGGCCTGACGGCTTTGCCATCGTAGCTGCCACGGGCTGCAACACGGTGTACTGCTCCACCTACCCGTACAACCCGTTCCTCGTGCCCTGGACCAACTCGCTCTTCGAGAACGCCCCGGCGGTGGCCATGGGGGTCCGCGCCAAGTGGGATCAGCGGGGGTGGCAGGCCAAACGACTCTGGGTCATCGGCGGCGACGGGGCGATGTACGATATCGGGTTTCAGTCGCTCTCGCGGATGCTGGCATCGGGGATGGATGTGAAGGTGCTCGTGCTGGACACCCAGGTCTATTCGAACACCGGAGGCCAGGTCTCCACGGCCTCGTTCACCGCGCAGGATGCCAAGATGGCCGCCCTCGGCCCGGCAGTCGCCGGGAAAGAGGAGCGGCGAAAGGAGCTGTCGCTGCTCTGCCTGATGCACCCTGGGGTCTTTGTCGCCCAGACCACGGCTGCCCACATCAACCACTTCTACCGGGCCATCATGGACGCCAACAGCTTCCGGGGCCCCGCGGTCGTCGTCGCCTACACCACCTGTCAGCCCGAGCACGGCGTGGGGGACGACCGGGCCGCGGAGCAGGCCCGGCTTGCAGTTGAGTCGCGGGCCTTCCCACTCTTCCTCTATGACCCGCGCAATGGTGAAACGATCCGTCAGCGGCTCTCGCTACAGGGCAATCCCGCCCCAAAGGAGGATTGGGCGAGGCGTCCCAAGACCGGGGAGATCATTGACTTCATCACCTTCGCCCGGACCGAGGGGCGCTTCGCCAAGCAGTTCAACCTGGCTGGGGCCCCATCCGAGGCGCTCCTCTCGGCCAAGGCGGACCGGTTGGCCAACTGGCGTCTCCTCCAGGAGCTGGCCGGCCTTCGACCTCAGGGGAGATGAGCGGCTAGCTTTGGTCTACTCCCGGGAGCAGATCCAAGATCGGGTGCAGGCGGTCGCCGGTGCCGTCCGCCAGGACTCCCAGGGCCGTGAGCTCGTAGCGGTGAAGAAGGAGGGGTCGCCCATGAAGCGGATCCTGGTTCCCCTGGACGGCTCGCTTCTGGCTGAGGCCATCCTGCCGGTCGCGGAAGAGTGGGCGAGAGAGGAGGAGGCCGAGGTGATCCTGCTGTGGGCGACTCGGGCGTATCGCGGAGTTGGCGGCGACGATACCGGACCTCAGATGTGGTCGGTGGAGGAGGGGGAGGCGTATCTCAAAGCGGTTGCCGACAGGCTGGAGCGGCGGGGCCTTAGGGAGGTCCGAAGGCTCGTCTGGTATCAGGAGCCGGTGACGGCCATCACTCAGGCGGCCGTGGCGAAGACCGTGGATCTGATCGCGATGGCGACCCATGGTCGGAGTGGCTTGAGTCGGCTCCTCTTGGGGAGCGTGGCCCTGGGCGTGGCGCGCTCAGCTCGGCTCCCCATGCTCCTGATCCGGGGGCAGTCAGCGTGGAAGCCCTGGGCACATCGGAAGATGTTGGTCCCGCTCGATGGTTCGGAGACCTCAGAGGCCATTCTCCCGGTCGTGGGGAGATTGGCTGGTTCGCGGAATCTGAGGGTGACGCTGTTGCATGTGCTCGAGCCGGCCCGTTCCGGCGTGCTCCAGCCTGAAATCGGGCTCGATGAGTGGATGACCGTCAGGCGGCGGGATGCCGATCGGCATCTGGCCAAGGTGGCGGAGTCGCTGAGGGACAGACGCGTGCGGGTGGAGTGTGCCGTCCGGTTCGGAAGGCCCGTAGAGACCATTGTCGCCGTTGCCGGACAGGAGCGAGAGGACCTGATCGCCATGGTCACGCATGGCCGGCGGGGGCTCGGGCGGCTCTTCTTTGGGAGCGTGGCAGAGGAGGTGCTCAGGAGGGCGGCCGTGCCGGTGCTGCTGTTCAAGGCCGCGGAATCAGGCCAAGCCACGTCCACCGCGTGAGGAGATCGAGCGATGAAGAAAGATCCGGTCTGCGGCACCGTGTTCGACGTACGGGAGGCCACTGTGGTCAGCCGATACCGGCGCCGCTACTACTATTTCTGCAGCCTCCGGTGCCGTGATGCCTTCGTGCTAGCCCCGCGCTGCTTCACCCAGGCACGTCGGGTAAGCACCTCTCGGAGATCTCCCCGCCGTAGACAGGCGGCCTAGCCCGCCCCAGGGCGTGCCGGAGCGGGAGGGCCAGACTCTCGTCTCGGCGGAGCAGTCTCTCGGCTCCCGCGCCGGAGAGGACGTATATGCGACCTGGGGCTCCGATGCCCCACCTGTGGGGGAGCTGCCTCGGAGCCCTCCTCACAGGAAACGGGCTTGTCTCAATGTTTCAGTTAGTTATGAGACGGTCCGGCTGGCCCCAGCTTTGCAACTCTGAGCAATGGCCTGCGAGGCAGACTCCGCCCGACGACCGCGAGGAGAGATGCTGGTGGTGATCATCAGCCCGCAGAGGCTCGGCGACGCGAAGGAGGGAGGGCGATGGACCGCATCCTGGTTCCGCTCGATGGGTCCACCCTGGCGGAGGCGATTGTTCCCGTAGCCGAGGCGCTGGCCGGCGACTACGAATCCGAGCTGATTCTGATCCGGGCTGTGGCGCCCCGCATGGTTTCGGGCGTCGAGTCCCTCGAAGCCAAGGCGAAGGGGGCCGAGGCGTACCTCGCGCGCATGGGTAGCCAGCTTCGGACACGGGGTCTGTCCAAGGTCCGTTGGAGCATCAGGTATGCACGGCCTGATCAGGCAATCGCGGAGGCGGCCGTCGACAATCAGGTGGATCTCATTGCCATGACCACCCACGGCCGGGGTGGCCTGGCTCGGCTGCTCCTCGGGAGCGTGGCGGAGAGCCTCGTCCGGCTGGCCCCGGCCCCAGTCCTCCTCGTGCGCGGTCAGCCGTCGTGGCGCCCGGGTGGCATCGGCAAGATTCTGGTCCCGCTGGACGGCTCGGAGATGTCAGCAGCAATCCTGCCCGTCGTGGAGCGGCTGGCCGGTCCCTTTGATCTGTCCATTATCCTCTTCCACACGGTGGAGCCGATCCCTCGCTCCGCCATCGTGAGCGAAGCCTCCACAGCGATGGAAGACATGGCCAGGATTCGCCGGAAGGATGCCGAAGAGTACCTCTCCAAGGTTGCCACGGGTCTCGACGCGAAAGGCCTCCGCGTCCAGCACGCGGTCCGGATCGGCCAGGCCGGTGAGGTGATCGAGGAGTACGCCCGGCAGGAGGGGATCGGGCTCATCGCGATGACCACTCATGGCCGGAGCGGCTTCGGCCGCCTCTTCTTCGGAAGCGTGGCAGAAGACGTGTTGAGGGCGGCCACGGTGCCGGTGCTCCTCCGGAAGGCCCGAGAGGAGTAACCCATGTCCCAGAACACATTGAGCATCACCGACAACCGGACAGGGAAGTCATACGAGATCCGGATCGACCACGGGGCGATCCGGGCGATCGATCTCCGCCAGATTCAGACCGGCCCGGATGACTTCGGGCTCCTCTCCTACGACCCCGCCTTCATGAACACCGCCTCTTGTAAGAGCGCGATCACGTTCATCGACGGCGAGCGGGGGGTCCTTCGCTACCGCGGCTACCCCATCGAGCAGCTTGCGGAGCAGTCGAGCTACCTGGAGGTCGCGTCCCTCCTGATCCACGGCGAGCTCCCCACCACGGATCGACTCCGAGACTGGATGTGGGAGATCACCCATCACACCTGGATCCACGAAAACCTGAAAAAATTCCTGGACGGCTTTCATCACGATGCGCACCCCATGGGGATGCTGGTCTCGGCCGTCGCGGCTCTCTCCACCTTCTACCCGGAGGCGAAAAGCGGCGCCGACGCCGAGAGCCGGCAGCTTCAGGTGATCCGCCTCATCGCCAAGATGCCGACGTTGGCTGCCTTCGCCTACCGGCACAGCCTGGGGATGCCGTATGCCTATCCGGACAACACCCTCAGCTACCCGGGCAATTTCCTCAACATGCTTTTCAAGGCCACCGAGTTGAAATACGAGCCCGACCCGGTCCTCGCGCGGGCGGTGGACGTTCTCTTCATCCTCCACGCCGATCACGAGCAGAACTGTTCTGCCAACGCCGTGCGCAGCGTCGGCTCCTCGCAGGTGGACCCGTACTCCGCGGTCGCCGCCGGGGTCGCCGCCCTCTACGGGCCGCTCCACGGCGGCGCCAACGAGGCGGTCCTCCGGATGCTTCGGGCCATCGGCTCGGTCGAGAAGGTGCCCGAGTTCATCCGAACGGTCAAGGCCGGCGAGGGGAAGCTGATGGGGTTCGGTCACCGGGTCTACAAGAACTACGACCCTCGGGCGAAGATCGTGAAGCAGTTGGCCGACGAGGTCTTCGCGGTGACGAAGCCCAATCCGCTCCTTCCCATCGCGCTGGAGTTGGAGCGGATCGCTGTGGAGGACGACTACTTCGTGACCCGACGGCTCTACCCGAACGTCGACTTCTACTCCGGCTTGATCTACCAGGCCATGGGCTTCCCGGTCGAGATGTTTCCGGTGCTCTTCGCCATACCGCGGACGTCGGGCTGGCTGGCCCAGTGGTTGGAGATGCGGGCCGACCCGGAGCAGAAGATCGCCCGGCCCCGCCAGCTCTATGTGGGATCCCCTCCCCGGGAGTATCTGCCCATCAGCCGGCGCGAGCCTGAGGAGTTGGATGTAGAATGAGCGGTGCAGGAGGTGGCCGGTGAGCCTTCGGTTCGTCTCTGCCAACGCACCTCTTCGGGTTTACTGGGAGCTGACGCAGGCCTGCGACCTCGCCTGTCGCCACTGCCGGGCCGAGGCCATCCCCTGGTGCGATCCGAACGAGCTGACGACGGCTGAAGCCAGGCAGCTGCTGGTGCAGCTCCTGGAGTTCGGCCGCCCGCGACCGCACCTGGTCCTGACCGGGGGCGACCCGCTCAAGCGGGCCGATCTGTGGGAGCTGATCAGCCATGGGATCGGCCTCGGGCTTCCCCTGTCGCTGGCCCCGAGCGCCACTCACGCCCTCGGGCGGGAGATGATCGATCGGCTCAAGGCCGCGGGCATCAAGGCCATGTCGCTCAGCCTGGACGGTTCTACCGCCAAGATCCACGACGGGATTCGCCAGGTCCGGGGGTGTTTCGCCCGGACGGTGGAGGCGGCCCTTGACACGGTGGCTGCAGGGATCCCTCTCCAGATCAACACTCTCGTCACCGCAGAGAACCTAGACGATCTGCCCAAGCTGCACCCCCTGGTGCGCGTGCTGGGAGCGGCCCGCTGGAGTCTGTTCTTTCTGATCCCGGTGGGGCGAGGGCGGATGCTCGGAGAGGTCGACCCGGCCCGGTGCGAGGAGCTGCTCCGGTGGCTTGCCGAGCTATCGACCGAGTCTCCCTTCGTCATTACGACCACGGAGGCTCCCCACTACCGGCGGGTGGTGCTTCAGCGGATGCGAGTCGCAAAGCACGAACGAGAAGAGAGAGGAACGAGCCCGATCCGACGAGGGTTCGGCATGCGTGATGGCAACGGGATCATGTTCATCTCCCATACCGGCGAGGTGATGCCGTCGGGCTTCCTGCCGCTGGTCGCGGGGAACGTGCGAACGGCGAGCCCGGTGGAGCTCTACCGGGAGTCCCCGCTCTTCCAGCAGCTGCGCCAACCCGAGCGATTCGAGGGGCGGTGCGGCCACTGCGAGTTTCGAGAGATCTGCGGTGGGTCCCGCGCCCGCGCCTACGCTGCCAGCGGCAACCCGTTCGGGGAGGATCCGCTCTGCCCTTACGAGCCCGGTGTTCGAGCGGCGTCGGGTGGCGAGAGCGGCAGGTGAGGAGAGAGCTTACGCCTCTTCCTCGCCGCACGAATGCTCCAGGTCTAGCATCGTCGTCTCGCCCACGTACGGGCTGCCTGTCGTCCGCCGTAGCGCCGCCAGACGACGGATGAGCCGCTCGATTTTTCGGATTTCGGCCTCGGCTTCGGCGAGCGCTTCGGACCTCCTCGGCTGAGCTATTCCTTTCTGCTTCAGGAGCTGGAGGGCGCCCAGGATCCCGGTCAGCGGGTTCAGGATCTCGTGGTGGAGCCCCACCACAACCTGCCCCACCGCCGCCAGCCGCTCCTTCTCGACGAGCTGGGCCTGGGCCGCCTGGAGAGCCTCGTTGGTCCGCTCCAGCTCCTCCGTCTTGGTGAGAAGGGCGGCGTGCGATGCCTCGAGCCGCGCCGCGGACTGCTTGAGCCGTTGCTCCATCTCCACCAGCTCTGTGATGTCCCGCGCCATCTCCAAGACCTGATGGACCTGGCCGGAGGCGTCGCGCAGCGGGGCCGTCACGAGGTCCAGGTATCTCACCTCGCCGCCGGGGAGCCGCTGAGCCCTTACGCCGCGCTCCACCTTGCCCGAGAGAAAGGTGCGGACGGCCGGGCAGCCGTGACACGCCTCGGGCTCCGCTCCCAGGACCTGGAAGCAGGGGAGGCCCAGGCCGCCGTCACCCCCGCCGAGAGCCTCGGCCGCCCCGGCGTTCATCCACACAATTCGCATCTGGCGGTCCACGATCAGCATCCGGTCTGCGATCCCCGCCAGGATGGCTGCCAGCCGCTCGTGAGCTTCGCGGATCTCTGTGAACAACTCCGCGTTTGCGAGCGCCATCGCGGCCTGCTGGAGCATGATTTCGAGGGCCCGCGCGGCCGGAACGTCCGGGTCGGCGACCGCGTCCTTGAACTCGGCAAGAAATACGTACGCGGTCTCCTTCGCGCTGAAGATGGGGTGCGCCACGGTCGTTCCTCGAATGATCCGCTTCCGGGTCTCGATGGCCTCGACGATCAGCTCTTGGGGCGGGAGCGGGGTTGCGGGCGCCTCCGCCGGCCAGCGGGCCAGCAGGATGATCTCATCGCGGGCTCGCACCCGGTAGAGGGTGGCCTGGGAGAGGTCGAGCGCCACGCCCGCGTTCACCACCAGGCTTGCCACTGCCGGTCCCAGCTCAAGCGGCTGGAGCACGGATTGAGTCAGCTGCTGGATGAGCGTGAGTTCGCGGTTCTGGGCCTCCAGGCGACTGATCGCCTGGAGTTCTTTGACCGAAGCCCTCCAGACGACGAAGGCCAGGGCGAGGTAGAGGAAGAGGCCCGCGCCGAAGGTCACACCCCAGATCAGACGCTGGGTGCGGCGGATCCCCAGGACCACCCCCGTGACGTCCTTGTAAGTCTCTATCACGCCCACTACCTGCGGGCTGCCGGGGAAACTGATCGGGACGTAGGCTTCGGCGAGGTACCCCTTGGTTCGCTCATAGAGGTGCTCGGACCGCTCCGGCGCCTCGAGGACCGTTGCCAGCTCGCCCGTCAGGGCCCTGGCGAGGTAGGAGTTTTCAGGGAAAGCCATGCCGATCAGCCTCGGCTCGTTAGACCAGACGATCCGTCCCGACCCGTCGAAGACCTTGATCCTGAAGACTCCCGGAAGCTCCCGGAGAAAACCCTCGAAGATCCGGCGCTCGACCCGCGCGCTGCCCATCTCGAAGTCGGCAGGGGCGAGGTGCTGGCGTGCCTGGACCTGAACCACCTTGGCCGTCTGCTCTTCCTCTTGAGTCAGCACGTGACGCTCGAAGAAGCGGCCCACGACCAGCCCTGAGAGGATGACCATGGCGCTGATCAGTGCAGCGCTCACGACCAGGAATCCCTGGAAGCGGCTCAGGCGGCGCTTGCCCATGATCTTCTCGCTTCGCTTGCCGGCAGGGAAGCCATACTCTCAGCCTCCGAGGATCCTCTTGTGGCAGTTCCGGCAGAGATCGAGCCAGCGCGTGGCCTCAAACTTCCAGAGCCTTGGTGCTGACGCAGCGTGAGGATTGTGACAGCTCGCGCAGGACAGCTCGTGCTTGGGCCGTGTCGGGTCGGGCTTCCCCCGGGTGGGGTGCCCCTGGCCGTGGGGACCCCAGGCGATCACGTGGCGCGGCCCGACCTTCTCGAAGTGACAGGTTGTGCAGAGGTTCCAAGCCGCCTTTTTGAGGAAGAACCGGTGCTGGGATCCGTGCGGGTTGTGGCAGATGGTGCACTGCCCCGTGGCCGTGGGCCCGTGCTGATAGGGGCGCCCGTAAAAACGCTCCTTGAGCTCGGTGTGACAGGAAAAACAGAGGGTCATGACCGGCTCCGGCGTCGCGTACCGCGCGCGCGCGGAAGTCGGATCGTGGCAGCGGGTGCAGGCCCAGAACGCCGTGGGCCCATGGACCTCCTTGGTTTTCGTGAGTCCCGCGTGGCACGAGTGGCAGGTGGACTGCTCGGGGGTCGCAGGTCCGGCATCCTCCGGCCGGGGCTCTACTTGATGGCAGCCGACGCAGGCCGTCTCCTTGGCGGCCAGATGGAAGGGGTGCCGACTGAAGTCAGGGGGGGAGTGCGTCTGCTTTCCGAGCGCGGAAAGGAAGAACACCGTCCGCTCGACCTCGGCCACCACTTGCCCACCGGAGCGAAGCGAGACCTCGATGGTGTTGAGTCCGAAAGCGAGTTGAACGCCTGCGTGGAACACAGTCCCTCCATCCTGACGAGGCCTGGCCACGCCGCTTCCGGCTGACTCTCCGTTGAGGCGCAGCTCCAGCTCATCGGCCTTCAGACCGCCCGCTGGCTCGACGATCACGTGGAGCAAGCCTCCACCCGAAATGACCAGGCGTTCGGGCGGGTAATGGATTTGCAACGAGGCGGCCGGTTCGCTGGGCGATGGGATCCCCACGGCGATGGCGACCAGAGCCGCGAGCGCCCACCCGATCTTCATTTTCTTCCCTGAAGAAGCTTCCGGTAGGCCCAGCGATACTGCTCGATCGCCCGGCTCCACTCACCTTTCGCCTCGTAAGCGCGGCCCAGCTCGTAGTGGCCGCGGACCGGCTCGGGGTTGAGAACGACAGCCTCTTGGAGCAGGCGGATCCCCTCGTCGGTCCTTCCAAGCCTGAGGTGAGCGATCCCCCGGCCAACCCTGGCTCCCGGAGATACGGGGTTCTTTCTCAGGACAAACTCGAACTCTTGGAGGGCCTGGGCAGGCTCGCCGAGCTCCAGCAGCGCATACCCCAGCTGAAGGTGCGCCTCGAGGAACCCCGGCCTGACGCTGACGACCTTTGCCAGCGCCACCGCAGCGTCATCGTAGCGCTTCTGCCGGGCGAGCCTCACCCCGCGCTGGTACTCCGCCTGCGCGGCCTCCGCTGTCTGCCCGTACACCTCGCCCGCCCGCGAGAGGCGCTCAGCAAGCTCCTTTTCCGAAATCTCCCCGAGGGCGCGCAGGAGATGCCCCTCGATCAACGTCCGGTAGTTGACGTTGCGGCTTGGCAGGTAGTAGCGGAGCCGGCCGCCGGGCCCGACCACGGCGGTGCTCGGATAGACGATGATCCCGTAGGCCTGCGCAGCTCGGCTCTGGGGGTCGAGCAGGAATCTGAGCGAGAGGCGCTTCGCGAGGATCCGGCTCTCGTGAGGGTTCGAGCCCGCCTCGGCAACCGCCATCATCTCGACCCCTCGCGGCTCCATTGCTTCCTTCAGCCCCGCCAGGCCCTTCAGCGCTTCCTCGGAGAACCGTTGGCCGGGACGCCAGAAAATGACGACCGTGACACGGCCGGGTTGCGGGACCTTTACGGATCTGCCTTGCAGATCCTCGAGGGTCAGGAGTGGTGCCGGATCGCCCACGCTCACGTAGCGAAAGGCGTCGGCGCGGAGAGGGGTGACGACGGCGATCAGAAGCAGTGTCCAGCTGATTGTGCGGGCGAGGAGCATGGCGCCTCCTAATAGACGATCAGGAGCTTGACGAGACGGTCGCGGGCGGCCACCTCGGCGCTGTCGTAGACCGTGAGGATCCCCATCTCGGGATATGACTCGGTAAGGAGATCGAGAGGGAGGTAGTGGAGCTTCCCCTCGGCCCGCGTTCCGGCTCCGTGGGCCGTCCTCCCTGAAAGCCTCAGGAACTCCCCGTACGTCATGAGGTTGCCCGGCCCCAAAAGAGCTCGCACGTCGAGGTCGAGAGTCCCCCAGGCGGGGAAGACGAAGATCGACTCGATGACTCCTTCGGCGTCAGCATTGACCACGACGGACTCCGAGCGGAGCGGGCCCTGGACCGGCTCCCCGCGAAAGAGGAGCGAGTTGGGGCTTTCCTGAAGGGGGGGGCCGAGGCGCTTCCTGGCCTCCTGCAGCGTCGTGACTCCCACTCGGAGCCCCGCCCATTCCCTGGGCCGTGGGGGGGCGGGCCGGTCTTGTCTCCGGATCATACGCCCGGCCAGGCGCGGGCCCTCACCGGCCTCGGCCCTGGCGAGCTCGCGCTTGACCGTTGCCAGCGTCGGGTCAGAGGTGTCGCGGAGGAGCTCGGCGACTCTTGGCATTGCCCGGGGCTCACCGATCCACAGGAGCGCGATCGCGGCCAGGCGGCGGGCAAACGGATCTTCGTCCGTGAGGAGCCTGAGCAGGGGGTCGACGGCCTCCGGGTCGCCGATCGCCCCGAGGGCGTTGGCGACGAGCCGCCTTCCCCAGCGGTAGGCTTCCTCGCGCTCCAGGTAGTGAACCAGGGGCCTGACGGCTCGCCGGTCGCCGAGGTCTCCCAGGGCTTGGATGGCGGCCCAGCGCACGTCGCGGTTAGGGTCGTGCAGAGCGGCCAGGAGAGGGTCGAGGGCGCGAGGGTGCTTCGAGGCTCCAAGGCGCTCGGCCGCCTTCATTCGCGCCAAGGTGTCGGTTCCACTGGCCAACCTTTCGATGGCCGCGTCCAGGTCAGCAGGTGGTGGTTGAGCCCAGACCTGCCCTGCCGCCGCCAGCGCCACGAGCAGCATGAATGTGACGCTCATCATGAACTTCACCTCCCATAAGAGAGCGGGAAGAGCTCACGGCGCGCCTGCCACAGGAGCTCAACGCCGCCCCGGTACTCCGCCACGGCCTCGCGAGCCATCCCCCGCTCTTCGTAGGCTTCGGCTGCGATGATATGGAGCCGCCAGTCCAGGGGGTTGAGCTGGATCGCCGCATCGAGCTCGGCGCGCCCGCGCTCCGCCTCTCCGGTTCTGAGGAGCAGGGCCCCAAGCTGGGCCCTGGCGAGCGAGTACGAGGGGTTCAGGAGAATCGCTCGCTCGAGAAGGGCCTTCGCGCCTTCGGAGTTTCCTTGCGAAAGCCGGATCAGGGCGAGCTCGGTGAGAGCTGTCGCATTTTTCGGGTCGAGCGACGAGGCCTCCCGAAGCAGCCGCTCAGCCTGTTGCAGGAATGTTTGCCGCTCTTGAGGCCCCAGGTGGAGGGTGGTCACGGTCTCTCCCCGGAACTGAATGGCCTCACGGGTGACGGCACGCTCCCGGTAGAGCTTGGCGAGGAGGATCCGGGGGAGCGGGAAGGATGGGTCCAGCTTGATGGCCTTCTTGAGGGTGCCGTCCACCTGATCAACGAGCCCTCGGGCCACCATGGCGCGGGCCAGGTTGAAGTACCTGACCGCCCGGCGATTGGGCTGCGGCCCGTGAGGGCCGGCACGCTGGGCCACTGCCCGCCCGAGGACCGTAGCCTCCACGAGTTCGAAGAATTCCTCGCGCCCCGCGATGGGGTAGGCGGCAAGCTCGGCCAGAACACTCCTGTCGCCGTCGATCAGGACGCTCGAGGGGACCGCCACGACCCCGTACGCGCCGAACGCTTCCAGCCCGCGATCGAGCAGGATCGGGAAGGAGAGCCGAAGGCGCCCGACCATGGTCTTCACCGAGGCCACCTCCTCGACGGTGGGCGACGGGCTCTCAACGTTGATCCCCAGCACGATGAGCCCCTGGTTGCGGTAGCGCACGTAGAGCTTCTCGACTCGCTCCAGTAGCTCGGGGGAGCTCTCGCTCCACGTGGCCCAGAACACGAGGAGAAGCGCGCGGGCGCTACGGAAATTCGTGAGGCTCACTCGCTTGCCCTTCAGGGTCTGGAGGGAGACCGGCGGAGCCTTCATTCCGGGCTGAAGCCCTTCGAGGGCCTCCGCGGGAGGGGAGCACAGCACGGCGAAAAGCGCGACCCCGATAAGCAACCGTGGCGCCATCATCGACCCCCCTTGTCGGCCGTGAAGGTCTTGTAGTCGATGGGATTCTGGACCGTCTCCACGCGGCTATACCCTCTCGGCACATGGCAGCCAGGGGCACACTTGCCGCCGTTCCTGTACTTCACGTAGTTGGTCTTGATCTCCCAGCCCCCGAACGGGACCGACTCCCGAATGTGCTTGGGGCGATGCGAGGCGTGCACCTCGTGGCAGGCGCGACACGTCCGCCCTTTCCGCTGGTTGACGTGGCGGAAGTGCAGGTTCTCGTTGCCGTTCCTGAAGTTGGTGAGCGTGGTCGTGTAGCGCTCGAGCGCGAGCGTAGGCTCGTGGCAGCCGAAGCAGAGCGCGTACTGCTCCTTCTTGAACGGGGCGTAGAACAGCCGGGGGTACGGTCGGCGGAGGATTCTGAAGTTGTCGGTTCCATGCGGGTCATGGCACGCCGCGCAATCCTCCTGTCGGATCGGTCCGTGCCAGTCCTTGTGCCTGTCGAGGAACGCCTTCATGTTCACGAGCATCTTGCCGTCGGACGCCTCTTGTTGCTGGGCGTGGCAGCGGAAGCAGAGCGACATCGGAGTGTCTTGAAGCTGCTTCGGGTAATCGGTGAAGTGGGGATCGTGGCAGTTGAGGCAAGTCTGCCGGATCTTGATCGCCCGGTGGTCGGTCGTGACGGTCTGGACGTGGAGCCTCTTATCCGGGTGGCAGCCGAAGCAGAGATCGGGGACCGGCCGCTGGAGCCGGTATGTGTTCGGCGAGGTGTGCGGATCGTGGCAGTTGGAGCAGTCAAGGCGCGCCGGCACGTGGCCGAAGCGCTTGGGGGTGAACTCCGCCTGTTTCTGGGTGTGGCAGGTGTAGCAGAGGTCGGGGCCGTCCTTGATCAGGCGAAACGGGTAGGGCGAGGTGTGCGGATCGTGGCAGGCGACGCACTCGCCCTCGGCCACTGGGCCGTGTACCTCCTTCTCTTTCGTCTTATCCCGATCGTGGCACTGATAGCAGAGCGCGCTCGGCGGACTCTTTTTCAGGCGGTACCGGTATGGCGACTGGTGAGGATCGTGGCAGGCCCCGCAGAGCCCGAAGCGGACCGGCCCGTGGATCACCTTCTGGGTGTCCACGCGCTGCTCGTGGCAGATGTAGCAGAGCTCTCGCTCCTTCCGAGCCAGCTGGAACGCGTGCCTCTCCGCGTCGTACGCCGTCTTCAGGTCGGTCGGCACATGGCACTTGGTGCACTCCCCTGCGGCGACCGGCCCGTGCACGTAGCGGGCTTTCCCCATCTGGTCGTGGCACTGGCTCGTCACGCACGAACGCTCGCCGGCCGGCTTCGGGATCTGAGCGATCGCGGAGGCGGAAGCCCCAGGCGACGCAGGGCTCTGGGCCTCGAGCCGGCTGGGCGGCAGGATGAGCGCGAGCGCGGCGGCCGTCACGAGGAGCCCGCTGCGCACGCTCATGGGACCTCCCTCAGGTGCACGAGGTGCGCGGTGATGGCCTTCGCCTCGGCTTCGGTGAGGCGGAGGTCGGGCATCCGGGTCTCCAGGTAGTGGGAGGGGTTCAGGACAAAGCGGTAGACCCAGGCGGGGTTGAGCCGCTTCCAGGCTTCGCTCAGGTCGGGGCCGATCCCGCCCGGCCGGGATCCGATCCGGTGACAGTTGTCGCAGTACTTCTTGCGGAAGAGTTGCTTGCCCCGGGCGGCCAGGGTTCTCGGGATCGCTTCAGCAGGCAGCGACGGCAGCGTCCGGTCAACGAGGCGGGTCATGATGTAATCGGTGAGGGTCTGAACCTCGGCGTCGCTCAGGCGGAAGTCGGGCATCCGAGCGCCGGATCCCATGATCTCGTACTCAGGCTTGATGGTGCCGGGGCGCTTGAGGAAGGATTGGAGCCATTCGCGCCTGACCCGGCTCCCTTGGAAGCTCAGGGGCGGGCCGATCCGCTTCCCTCGAGGCAGGCCCGCAATCCGATGACACCCGACGCAATTGAGCTTGACGATCAGGCTCCGCCCGCGGGCAGCGGTCACCTCCGGAAACTCGACCTTGGCCTGTTGGTACCCGGGGGCCTCCTGCGCGCGCCCGCGGCTCATCAGGTAGTCCCTGAGCGCCACGATCTGAGCAGCCTCGTCGCCGTCGAGGATGTCATCGGGCCCGGAGTCTTCGTCTTCGAAGTACGTGGGCATCTTCGTTCGAGGGACGATCTTGGACGGATCGCGAAGCCATCGGGCCACCCAGTCGGGATTGAGCCGGGAGTGAACCTTCGAGAGATCCGGGGCCCATTCCTCCCGCGAGCCCTCCGGCCTCCGATCCCCGTAAAGGTGACAGCTGAAGCAATCGAAATACTCCTCGGACATGAGCCGCTTCGCCGCCTCAAGATTCGCAGGCGTGACCGTCCCCGTGAACCGATCTGAAGCCTCCAGCGGCTGGGCCTGGGAGTCGTTGAGGGTGAGGAGGTATTCGGTCACGGCCAGAGCCTCCTCGTCGCTGAGACGGAAATCGGGCATTCGTGCCCGGAGAGCGGGGCGGACGCTGTGGGGCTTCTTGAGAAAGCTGAAGAGCCAGTGAGCCCTGACACGGTCTCCCTCGAAGGTGAGGTCGGGGGCCTCCTGCCTGACCGTGGTCTCGTGTCCGGCGATCTCGTGGCAGACCGGGCAGCCGAGGTCCCGAATGAGCAGCGCTCCTGGCGCCTCGGCCGCTTGACTCAGGGAATGCTCACCCACGAGCAGCAGGGCGAGGCCGACAGCCGCGATCGCCACGAAGAGCTGCGGGTGAAACCGAGCGCCGCCTTGACGGGTTCGTCGCGACGCTGCTACGCTGTTGATGATGCGGCTCGCGATCGGCGCTCTCGTCGCTCTCATGGCGTCAGTTGCTCCCGCCGAGGCGATCTGGGTCGACCTGACTCCGGAGCAGCTTCAGGAGGCGATCGCCCATGGGAAAGTCTCCTACGAGCGGTGGCGCGGCGCGGGCCGGGCCATTGACGATCTGGATCCGGAGTACGTCGTGGAGCTGGACCCCGATGTGGGGCGGGCGATGCTCTTCACCGAATTCTCCACGCTGGCGCTCGAGACCCGGCGATGGTTGGCCATCAACCGACGACTCACTCCCCGAGATGTCCAGCGCCTTCTCGCGCGCGTTCGGGGCCGGCTCCTCTTCTCCGTCACGGTCGTCGGCCCCGATCGGAATTTCCTCCGGCAGTACAGGGTCCACCTCAGCCAGGGAAGCGCCAGGAAGCAGCCGGCGAGCTGGAACGTCTTCCGGGGCACTCCCGCTCCTGACTTCCCCTCGCGGTTCATCGCCCACGCCCAGTACACCTTCTCGGTCGAGGGGCTCGACCCGAGCGTCCCGGTCACGCTCGTCCTGAGGGGACCCGACAGCGCGGAGCTTCGCTTCGACTTCGACCTCTCCCGCCTTCGATAGACAAACCCGCGACTTTCATCGGAGCAACCGCCGTGCCACCGCCGTGCGAGGGCGCATGATGATTTCGGCTGAAAATCAACATGTTAGACTACAGACGAGGACCCTGTTAGGTGACGTCTCTAAAGCAAATGGGGAAATTCCCCCACTTGCGGGGAAAATTCCCCACCCAGGGGCCGTGCCCAGGACCGGCTTTGCGGTTGGGGGAGAGCCCGCTGATCAGCGCGGAGGGAGCCGGGTCAGCTCGTCCTGGGCTTTCCTGGCCCAGTAGCCCCTCGGGTCCAACCGGAGATACTCCTCAAAATGCTCCCGGGCCGTGGCGTGGTCCCCTCGCTTGCGATAGATAAGGGCCAGCCCGTAGTGGGCGTTGGCAAAGTTGGGGTCCACCTCCAGGGCCCGCTTCTGCTCGGCGACCGCGTGGTCGAGCCGGCCGAGGTCGAAGAGGACATAGCCCAGGTTACTTCGGGGATTCGGGTTGCGCGGGTTCACCTTGATCGACGCCATGAACTCCTCGGCCGCCTCGTGTAACTTCCCTTCGAGGTAAAGCCGGACGCCTCTTCTGAAGTGCTCCTCCGCTCGGGCATGGGTGAGCGCCCGGGCATGGGCGGCCTCGAGCTCCTCCACCCTCTCGCTCCGGCCGAGCCGGCGATAGGCGGCGATGAGGGGCGGATAGGCCGGAGCGAGATTCGGGTCTTTGTCGAGCGCGCCTTCGAGATGGCGGATCGCCTCTCGGTCGTTGGCCATCCTGGCGAAGGTAATGCCGAGGTTATAGAGGAGGAGGGGGTCATCACGGAGCCTGGCTGCCTGTCTGTACTGCTCGACCGCGCGCTCCAGGTCCCCCAGCCGCCCGTAGGCGATCGCCAGCCACTGATGCGCGTTGGCGAGGTTCACGTCGTAGGGAAAGTGCAGAACCCGCGTCAGCACCTCCACCGCCTGCCGAGAGGCGCCGACCTCGTTATACACGAACCCCAAGAGCGCCAGGCCCCTCGCGGACCCGGTCTCCTCCACATTGCGACGGAGCTCCGCTTCGATGGCCGGAAAGAGATCCCTGTCGCTGAGCTTGCGCCGGAGGTAGAGGGCGCCGTTGGCCGGCTTCACGTGACGGTACTCATCACGGTCGATGATCTCCGCGACCTCGTCGGTCCGCCTCAAATAGACCATCGCCAGATCATCCCAGTAGACGAGCGCCCAGCCTTCCGAGGTCAGGGAGAAGTCCACGTCGGGCATTTCCTCTCTCAGGTCGGCCTGAAGAACTGGATAGTTCACGATCGCCGCGTCGAAGTGGTACCTCTCCCGAAGACGGGCCAGGTGGGCCGCGGAGGCCCGCGCGATCTTGATGTCGTCGAGGAGCCCCCGCGGGAGATACCCCCGCCCATCCACGATCGGAATTCTCTGCGGGTGATCTCGCCAGACGATGTAGCCGCCCCACTGGAAGGTGTTGAAGACTCTCCCGTTCAGACCGATGCGGTCCAGGTAGCGCAGCGCTGCCTCCGGGAGGAGGTCGTAGCTGACGCCGAATCCCACCGGCCTCTTGGACGGCCCGGCGAACGGCCCCGCCCCCGCGACGGCGAGTACGGTCAGGACGGCGAGGAGGGAGGCGACCGTGATTCCCGCCGGGCCGGTCAACCGGCGAACCCACCGCTCACGCAGGTGTCCCGCCAGCACCCTCAGCTGTCGCGCGAGCAGCGGTGCGCTGACAATTCCCAGGAGGAAAACGAACCGCCAGGCGGAGAGCCCCAGATACACGAACGGCGCCAAGAGAAGCACAGAGATAAGAGAAAGCCGCCTCATGGTGAGAAGAAAAAGGAGCGCCACAAGCGCGACGAGTACGAAGGGCGCGCTGTCCTGGCCGAGGCGTGGCGGCTGAAGCTCGATGATCTCGTGTCTGAACCAGGCCGACGCCGCAAGACGAAACGGGGCGACGAAGGGGTCAATCCCGTAGGGGTTCAGGAGCGAGGCGAGAAGAACCGCCCCGAAGACGATTCCGACGGTCCGGAGCTGGCCCGGGGAGGGCGTGCCGGGGAGGTCCAGCCTCCGCCATCGGCCGAGCAGCCGCTGAAGCTGGCCGCCGACGAGAACGGCCACGAACGGAACGGTGCCCACCACGACACTCGGGTGCATGTTCACCCAAAGCACCTGGAGCGCCGGGAGAAGGTACAGATACCGCTTGCCCTCGCTCACATAGGCGTTCAGGGCATAGATGGTGAAGCTCAGAAAGACCATGAGCGCGATGTCGGGGCGCTCCACGAACCGGTGCTTGACCAGCAGGAGGATCGCGAACAGGAGTGCGGTGGCGATGACCACGCCCAGGGCGCGATGGGAGGGCGGGTCCCTCGGCGTCAGGGCATCGTTGAAGAGAATCAAGAAGGCGAGGGTGACGACCGCGGCCTTCAGGAGGATGACCCCGGTCGCGCTCCCCACCACGTACGCAAGATAGAAGACGAGGCCGAAGAGCCATTCGGAGTTGTAGTAGGGCATCTCGAGGCTGGGGAAGTTGAACTGCTCGGTGGCGGGGAATCCCCGGTGCTGAACGATGTCGCGACCCAGCGCCAGGTGAGTCCAGGCGTCGGTGTCTTCGATCTTGGTGATGGCCAGCGCAAAGACCGAGGCCAGGAGAAGACCGCCGAGGAGCAGGCTGGCGACGCGAGGGGTCATGCCGTTACCGTGCCTGAGGGCCCTCGATGCGGCCTGCCAGCAGGGCCAGCTCCTGGGCGAGGTTCTTCACCTGGGTGGTGACCTTCGAGATCACCACCGAGTAGTGAATGGCGATGGCCAGGAGGAACAGCGAGGAGAACAGAAGGAGCGTGGTGACCGGAGACACCGCCCCGATGACCCACGTGATGAAGAGGAGAAGCCGGTACCAGACGACCAGCACGATCATCGCCGCCCCCGTCAGGAGCCAGAGCCACGAGTACTCCTCCCTGAGCCGCCTCCGCCTCACGAGCTCGAGGATAAGCAGGAATACCACGACCGACGCGAGCACGGCGAAGACCCTCTGGTGGGGGGTAATCATCACGTCCATCTCACCGCTCCTTTCGCTCGAACGTCTCGCGCCTCAACGGCGTCAAGGAAACCGACAAAGCCATCTTGAAGAGATAATAGATGGGCCGCAGGCCGGAGTGCATCGAGGAGCGCCCGTTCTTCGGGTACATTCTGACGGGGATCTCCTTGATCCTGAATCCGGCCCGCTTGAGCATGATCAGCACGTCCGCGTCCGGATAGTCCGCCGGGTAGCGTTCGGAGACGAAGAACCCGAGAACCTTGCGGCTCATCGCCTGAAACCCCGAGGTCACGTCGGAGAACCTGACTCCTGTCAGGGCGAATGCCAGCAGGCTGAAGAGACCGATGCCGATCCTCCGGGCGATCCCAGCGCGGTACAGGCTCCCACCCAGAAATCGGGAGCCAAGCGCGACATCCGCCTCTCCGCGTTTGATGACCTCGAGGAGCGCGGGGATATCGGCGGGCTCGTGCTGGCCGTCCCCGTCGAGCTGGACGACGCAGTCGTAGCCTTCACGGAGGGCGTACTTGTAACCGGTCTGGAGGGTCACGCCGTAGCCCATGTTGAACGGCAGCCTCAGTACATGCGCCCCCGCGCTTCGCGCCACCGTGGCCGTTGCGTCGCTTGAGCCGTCATCCACGACGAGGACCGGGAGGCCGGGGTCGACCGCCCGGACCCCTTCGAGGACCTTTCCGATGGCGGCAGCCTCGTTGAAGGCGGGAATGACGACCAGCGCTCTCATGGGCCGACCGATCCGCTCAGGTCCCGGGTTTGCGGCCGCAAAAGACCATCGTTCCCGCCCGCCGGCCCGCCACGGGCAGCCGCTCGGCCAGGGCGAGGAGCAGTGAAGGCAGGATGAGCAGCGCCCCGGCGGACCGGCGCAGAATCAGCCCGAGGGAGCTCGACCGCCCGTACGATCGGGGAGTCGCCGCGCCCGGCAGGATCGAAAGCGCGATCACCCCGGCGTTGTCGATCAGGGGCCCGGGAGCCGATCTCACGTCCCTGAACCCGGCTGTCCTCAGAAGCCGCCGCACTCCCGCGCTCGATGGAATCATCAGGTGGCGCGGGGCTTCGGTGACTTGGCCCCACCATCGTCCGAGCAGTTTCGCCTGCCAACTGTCGATAACCGGAACGGCAAGGACGATCCAGCCCTTAGGTTTCAACATCCTGAACGTCTCTCTCACGGTCCCGAGGGGGTGGGGGACGTGTTCCAGGACCGAGAAGAGGAGCACGGCGTCATAGGAGCCGTCGGGTGCTGGGAGATCCCGGAGCTCCCCAAGGTGGACGGGGAGCCCCAGGCGTCCCCGGGCGTAGTCGACGTCTGGCTCGGAAGTGTCCACGCCTTCCACTTCGTAGCCGGCCGCCGCCAGATGCCTGAGGAAGAGCCCGCTCCCGCATCCCACCTCGAGGAGCCGGCCCGAGACGAGCCCCGTCAGGCGGCGGAATGTCCTGGCTCGCTGCCGGTAGATCGGCAGGTAGAAGGCGCGCCACTCTAACGCTCGCTGAAGGCGGAGCAAGGGGGCGTCCTCCGGCTGGGGGACCTTGAACGTATACTGTCGGGGGTAGAGCGCCGGGATGACGGCAGTGGCGGGCACGGGGTCCAGCGTGGCGGATCCGCACTCGTCGCATCTGAGGAACGCGTACGTCCCGCTGGCGACGCCGTACCGGTCTCGAACCTCGCGGTAAAGCGGCCCTAGGCGCGCCGACCCGCAAACCAGGCACGAGCGGTTTACTGCCAAGTTCATCGACCCCATGGGGAATTCCCCCCAAACCCGTCCGTAGAGGGAGGCCTTACATGCATCAAAGGTGCCACCCTTCGATGGAGACCTCCCGACAGCTCACCAGACGATGAGGGGGCGCACGAAACGCCAGTAGAGATCGAGCAGCGGGTTCACCACACGTCGGACAGGCAGGCTGTCGATAGGCCCGAACTCGATCCTGCCAGTCAGATTCCCGACAATCGCTCGATCCGGAATGCGGCGAACCGATTGGACCCACCGCCGCTTCCGGGAGAGGTACGCGCAGCTCCCCGGCCTGAGGAGGAAGCCGTACACGGCAAGTCGCTTGAGGAACCACCCCTCCCGCAGTGCGTACCCCAGCGCGAACAGTTCGAACAGGAGCAGCGCCGGCCCGAGGAGCGCGAGTGTCCGGAGGCGATAGTGAGTGAGAAGATTGATGAGGCGGTTGCGTTCGATGTAATAGAACTTATCAACGCTGCGCTTGAAACCGTAATCGTGACTCATGACGGCCCGCGGTGCCAGCAGCACATCGTAGCCCGCCAGGCGCATCCGCCACGAGAGATCAGTGTCCTCGTGGTACATGAAAAACGCCGGGTCGAAGACCCCGACGGTCTGAAGGGCGCGCACCCGATAGAGGAGGCCGGCTCCGCTCGCGTATGGTATCCGACGGATTTCAAGCGGGCGATCAGGAAGGCCATCCCCTCCGGGATACCCAATCCCAAGGAAGTGGAGCTCATTGCCCCAGCTGTTGATCACCGGCTGGCCGTGCGCGTCCCGACGAAGGATCTTGGGTTGAATCGCTCCCACCGCGGGATACCGCTCACCGACGTCCACGAGCTCCCGGAGCCAGTCCTGATCGAGCTCGGTGTCCTGGGTGATAACGGCCACGTAGTCGACTCCGCTCGCGATCGCTTCCGACATTCCCAGGGCGTTGCCGCCGGCATAGCCGGTATTCTCCCCGGGAACGATCACCCGGACGTGAGGGGCGCGCTCGGCGAACCATCGAGCCGAGTCTCGCTCCGGGCCGTTTTCGATGACGAGGAGCGAGTAGCGCTCCCTCGGGTAGCGAAGCCGGCAGATGCTCGGGTAGAGCCGGTCGAGGCACTTGGCGCCGGAATAGGTGACGAGGAGGATGGCGACCGCAGGGGCCGTTTCCACTGCGCGGCGGTCTACGGCAGGTCCCCGAAGGGCGGCCGGTAGCCGAAGCCGTTCATCTTCGGCCCGCCGGGCGTTCCGTCATTTCTGTGGCACTGGAGCCAGCAGCGGCGCTCCTTGGTGACCGTGTTGAACTCCCACTCTGGCTTAAGGCGCCCGCCGATCGGCAGAATATTCGGGTGGAAGTTGACCAGGCGCGTGGGCGTCCCGGAGGGGGGGGTGGTGAAGAGGATCCCGTTGATCCTGTACTGGCTGTTAGGAGCCTCCACGTTGGAGTGGATGTTGTAGTGACAGCTCTTGCAGATGGGCCGTGCCTTGTCCGTCACCTTGACCAGGTGGAACCAGTGGAGGTTGTCTTTCCCCTTGCCTTCGGGCGGGTCGCCTTCGTCATCGAAGTTGGTCCGCGCCCCCTCCTCGAAGCGCCTGGCGGTCAGCCGCGTCACATCGTGGCACTGGAAGCAGAGGTCGAAGTTCGTGGACGACCAATTGCTCGGTCCCGGCAGAACGTTCCACACCCGGGCCCGCAGGAGGTTGAACCAGCTCGAGCCGTGGGGCCCCTTGGGCTCGGCCAAAGTCGAGGTGTACTGCGAGACCACCCCGTTGAACGACGGGCCGGAATAGAAGTTGTTGTTGTGGCAGTCGCTGCACTTGATCACGGAGGAGGTGGAAAGCCCATTCGGCGCGAGCTGGTCGTTGAGGTTCTGGGAGCTGTTCCGCCCCGGCCCCGCTACCGGATGAAAGGCGCTGTTCGTGGTCTGGAACTCGGTCCGCTTGTTGCTGGTCGGGATGGTGCCGGTCGGATCCCCGGAGACGACGGTCCCGATGACGGTGATGTAGCTGTCCCCGTGGCAGCGCAGGCAGATCTCGTGCTCGGCAATGTCCCGGTTCTGTGTGACATCCTGCACGGTTGTGCCGGCCAGGTCTATCCCCCGCATCCCCTCGAACTTGTTCGCCGCCGTGACGCGATGAGGGTTGTGGCAGTCGGTACACTCGACGTGCTTCGTGTTGTTGAGCACAGGCTCCGGCGTGGGGGTCGCCACGGTGAAGATCGGCTCGTGGCCCTGGAAGTCGGCGATGGGATGGCGGCGGGGCTTGGCGAACTGGGTCTTGAGGTCGAAGGTGATGCCGCCCTCGCCCACCGTGGTGTGGCACTGGTAGCAGGCCAGCTCGATAGCCGGCGCGCCGGCATCGGTGGCCCCTTCTTTCAGAAGGCGCGGGGCCCCCTGCTTGGTGTGCGGATGGTGGCAGGCCCCGCAGGAGAGATCGGCCACCGTGTTCCCGGAGCCGGCCGGAAAGAACTTGGTGGTGGCGGACTCGTGGCTTGAGTTGACCCAGCCGGGCTTGTCGTGACAGGTCAGGCAGAGGTTGTCGGCCCTCCCGGTGAGCGACTTCTTGAGGAACTTCGGGTTGACCACTACGTGAGGGTCGTGGCAGGTCGTGCACTGAACCGAGTCGCGGATCCCGGCGTTGGCGCCCTCGTACAGGCGGATCGGACCGGTGAGGGAGATCGGGGAGACCAGCTCCCCGTCGGCTGCAGCCGCCGCGGAGTCGAAGACGAAGGAGACGGGGTGGTCGTTAGCCAGGCTGGTGCCGATGAGAGTCGGTCCCGGGGGGAGGACTCCGCCGGGCCCGGTTCCCGCCACGTTGATCGTGGCGGACTGGCCACCGATGTTATGGACCTTGCCGATGGCGATCGTGCCGTCGTGGCAGGAGAGGCAGAGGCGGGAGTAGCCGTTGGGCTGCCCCACCGTGGCCTGGAGACTCCCGCTGGCATAGGGTGTGTATGTCGCGCCCGACAGCTCCCGGTTCCAGAGGGGCGCGGCGGGATTGGCGTTGTGAGGGGTGTGGCAGAAGACGCAGACCCGGGTCTCCTCCACCGCCTTGATCGTCCCGGGACCGGCGACCGAGAGATTGTGCTTGGAGTCGAGCATCCCCTGGGCATGGGCGGTTCCAGCCAGGAGCGTCCAGATCGCCACCCCGACGAGGATGGGGTTCATGGGCGGGGCCCCTTCAGATACTGAAAGATCTGGACGCGGTTGTTGTAGCTGTCCGCCACATAGATCCGGTCTTCGCGGTCAATGTGAAGGCTGGTTGGCAGCCAGAACCGTCCGGGCCCTGTCCCCGTCCCGCCGACGGCGAGAAGGAACCGTCCCCGGGGATCGAAGATCTGGAAGTGGTCGTAGAGCCCCTCGACCACGTAGATGTGGCCATCGGAGTCGACCCCGATCCCTTTCGGTCGCGAGAGGTCTCCGGTCCCATCGCCGAGCCGGCCGAACTTGCCGGCGGGCGTGCCGTCGGGAGCGAAGATCTTGACCTGGAAGTTCATGGTGTCGGTGACGTACAGGAGGCCTGCCCTGTCCACAGCGACGTTGGTGGGGAAGTTGAGCTCCCCGTCGCCGGTGCCGCGCCGGCCGATGGTTCCGAGCCGTCTTCCGCTGGGATCGAAGATCGCCACCTCGTGGCTCAGTGTGTCCACCACGTAGATGCGGTCACCCGCGGGGGAGAGTGCCAGACCGGTTGGGCGCTGGAGGTCGCTGCCGAACTCCCTCAGAAGCTCGCCCTTCTTTCCAAGGGCCGCTACCGTTCTCAGCTCCGAGTCGGTCAGATACAGGATGCCATCGGGCCCGACCGCCAGCCCGATCGGCATCTCAAGCCGCCGCGCCCCGATCCGCGTCACCGCCCGGTAGCTCCGGGCCCTGCGATCGAAAATATGAACGGCCCGCGCGGCGGAGTCAGCCACGTAGAGCCGGCCGTCCCCATCGACCCACAGGCCGTAGGGCCGGAGGATTCGAGCTTCGGTCCTGCCAACGACGGCCTCCCAGACCCGCCGCAGCCACGACTTTCTGCCCTCGATGTCCTCCGGGCTGGCGATGCTCCCGACATATCGGATCCGCGCGGGCTCCGGGGGCGGAGGCCAGACGAGCCGGGGCGGCGGGCTCGGTGGCGGTCCCGGGGCTGCGCATCCGGCGAGAAGCAGGAGGCCGAGAGCCGAGACGATTTTCCTGGTCACCGAGGCCCCAATCAGTACAGCGTGAAGTCCAGGGGACGGGAGAGGCGAAAGGCGAAGCGTTGCCTCCCGATCTCCACGCCCAGCGTGTTCAGCTCGGACACCTCGAAGTCGGCGCTGAGGCTCCAGACCCGGAACCGGTAGGAAAGGTTCCCCCTGACCCCCTCGCGGTTCTGCTGGATGTCCTGGTCGCGCTCGACGAATCCCTCACCGTGGAAGAGCAGGGTCCCCAGGGTCGCGGAAGCCGTGGCAGTCAGAGACTGGACGAGAAACCGCCCGCTCCGGTCCTCCCGCGTGGCCTCTTTCACCCCCTGGCGGCCCGTCAGCGACAGCACGAGCCACCCAAGGGCGCGGACTGCCACGCTTGCTTCGGCCAGGAAGCCGGTCTCATCGAGCGCGGTTCGGCCCCCGCCGGTGGACTCCTCCGTGAAGTACTCGCCGCTCCCCCTGGCTGTGAGCGAGGGGTGGGGGATGACCTCCGCTGCGAGCCGGAAGCTGTGCCGCTCCCGTTCGCCGGCCCCCTCGTGGAGTTCCAGCGCATAGGTGCCGGTGAGCGTGGTGAGCGGCACGAGCAGGCTCACCACCCCGAGGGCCCCGCTGTGGCTCGTGAACGAGGGCTGCGCTCCCCCGACCTCGGTGAGAGCGAGGGAGTAGTTGGCGCTCAGCGTGTGGCGGGGAAGGATCGTGCTGACAGCCTGGAGGTTGCCCCTCTGGCTGACCGTCGTCTCCCGTCCGCCACCGGAGACTTGAAGCGAGTAGTCGCTTGCGGTTCTGAGGTGGTCGAAGGGCGCGGCACTCAGCCCCATGCCGCCGCCTCCGCTCCACGTCTCCGGTCCTCCGCCGGCGACGAGGGCTCCGTTGACAGACGATGTCAGCACCAGGTCAGGAGTAAAGCGCTTCGTGATCTGCCCATTCCCTGCCGAGGTGTGGGTCGTGACGTCTCCGCTTTGAACGAAAGCATACCTCAGCCCTGTACTCCCGTCGAGGGTAGGAGACAGCGGGCCGGTGAGTCTCAGATCCCCGCTTCCGCTCTGAATACCCGGGCGGGCCTCGTACTCGAACAGCGGGGTGAGGATGCCGCGCTCGCCCACGCGGATCCGGTCATCGTACCTGAGCAGGTGGCTCACGCCTTCTTCCGGGAGGGCGTCCACGGTCCCCCCGACCTCGGTCAGCTCGCCCGTGTAGTTCAGGGTGGGCTGGAAGCGCTCGAAGGGCTTGCGGAGCCTGAGGAGGAGCGTCGACCGGGTCACTTCCGAGAGGCCGGTGAAGAATTCGCTCTCGACGCTCTCACGCCTCAGGTCCACGAAGGTTTCCGGCAGTGGGCCCACACCCCGGTAGTTCCAGTTCGCGCCCAATCGGTCGGTTGTGATCGAGATCTCGCTCCGGTCGAAGCTGAAGTCGCTGATGGAACGGGAGGCGAGGAGACCGAAGGAGTGCGTGGACTCGGGGAGGATGCTCAGATTCAGCAAATAGGGCTCGAGGGTGAGCGACCGGCTCTCCCCGCCCTCGAATTGGGTCCGCTGGTCGGCGAAGGAGCCGCCGAAGGAGAAGAGCAGGATTCGCGGGTCCAGGATGTACCCACCCAGGCTCGGAGCGTAACGGCTCCCCCATGAGAGCGTTCGGAACGACTCGTCGCCGACTCTCAGAGTGTCCATGCTCACGTTGCTGTCAATCCGGCCCGTGAGGCGCACCCCCGCGACCTGGGCCACCGCGAGCCCCGGCGCGGCAAGGAGAATCGCTGCCATTCCTCCGGCCGCCAGAACAAGATGCGCCCTCACCCCTTGACCCCCGAGCAATCCGCCTCTTCCGAGGACATCCCCGTGGGCGGAAGCACTGGCCCACCACCGGAGGGCCATTATCCGTGGATGCCCGGCAGGGGTCCAACGATATTCCCCGGCTGGCGCGAGCCGTCTACGCCAGATCCGTCATCTGGATTGAGGCGGCATGCTGGCACCTCTCCCGGCTCATTCATCCTTCCTGTGGCAGGACAGGCAGAGGGCGCTCCCGGAGTTCGACACGCGGAGAAAAGTCTGGGTATCGGCCCGGTGGGGGTCGTGGCAGGAGCCGCACTCCACCCGCCCCTCGTAGAGGGGGAGACTGTTCTTCGGGGGGTCGTAGAAGCCGGTGGCGAAATCGTTGGTGAGGCTCGTGCTGCTCGGGCTCCTGGCGCTGCTGTAACCCATGGAGATCGGGTGGTCGTTGGAGAGGTCCTGGCCCAGGTTGGTGACGCGGCCCGCCGGCATCTTCTTGTCGGGGGAGTTGGTGAAGGTCCACGCGGTCACGCCGTCCTTGCTGGGGCTGGCGCTGAACCCTCCCGGGCCGGGGAGGTTCCGGAGGGCGTCGAAGGCGATCGTTCCATCATGGCAAGAGAGGCACGCCAGCGACACCCCCACCGGCACGCCCTCGGCCGTCGCATCGAAGGTCTGGCTCGAGTACATCGTGTAGCCCGTGGTATTGACCGCCCGGTTCCAGAGCGGCGCCTTCACGCTGGCGTCGGCTCCGTGGGGCGTATGGCAGAAGACGCAGACCTCGCTGGTCCCCGAGGTCTTGATGTCCCCGGTGGGCGATTGGCCCACGCCCGCGGCCAGGTTGTGCTTGGTGTCGAGGATCCCCTGCGCCCACGCCTCCACCGCGCCGGCCACAAGGACCAGGGCCGCGGCGAAGATCAGAAGCGATGTCAGAAGGCGCCGACGGCTCATCGCACTCTCTCCCTAACTTGGGAGCGATGCAATGATCGTTCCTTTTGCGGCGTTCCGACGGACGGCGGCGCAGCCCGAAATCCGGCATATTGACCGAGGGCAACCGACAGAAGAATCGCGACCAGCCGGACGCTGCCGGAAAGGAAGGTCCGGGGCCGGAAGCGAGCTTCCGGCCCCGGGTTCGAGGACGCTGTCAGCTCACCCGCTCACACGTTCTTCTTGTGGCAGGTCAGGCAGAGGTCGCTATTATCGTTCGCCTTCCTGAGGAAGGTCTTGGTATTGGCCCGGTGCGGGTCGTGGCAGGTCCCGCACTGGACTAAGCCGCTGTAGAGCGGGAGTTCGCCGCTCACATAGCCGTTCGCCGCCGCGGTGAAGCCGGTGGCGTGGTCGTTGGTGCCGCTCGCCGAGCTGGGGCTCTTGGCGTCGCTATAGACCATGGAAACCGGGTGATCGTCTCGCAGATCTGTGCCGAGTAGCGTGATGCCGCGCCCGCTCATGTTCGTGATGCCGCCAGCCCACGTCCAGTTCGCACTGGGGGCATTCGCGTCAAAGCCGCCGGAGCCCGGCAGGTTTCTCAGGGCGTCGAAGGCGATCGTACCGTCGTGGCACGAGAGGCAAGCTGCGGAGACGCCCGTGGGCCCGCTCGTGGTCGCGTCAAGGGTCGGGCTGGTGTACAACTGATAGCCCGTGGTGGTGATCGCCGCCCGGTTCCAGAGCGGTGCCGTGACGCTGGTGTCGGCCCCGTGGGGCGTATGGCAGAAGACGCAGACCTCGCTGGTCCCCGCCGTCAGGTAGATCTCCTGGGCCCCGGCCGCGCGGTTGGCCCCGGTCCCGGCGTTGGTCGAGAGGTTGTGCTTGGTGTCCAGGATCCCCTGGGCCCAGGCCCCGCCCACTGCGGCGAGCACGAGCGCCCCGGCCGCGACGAGGATGATCAGAAATCCTCGGGATGTCCGCCTCATGGTTGTCCCTCCTTTCAGTGCTTTGCCGCCGTAGGCTTCTTGGTCCTGGCCCAGTAGACCATCCCCATGTACTGGAAGACCTGAACCCTGCGGTTGTACTGGTCCACGATGTAGATCCGGTCCTCCTCGTCGATGTGCATGCCCGCCGGGAGCCAGAACTCTCCGGCGCCCGTTCCCATCTGGCCGACGAAGAGGAGCAGCTCCTTCTCCTGGTTGAAGACCTGGAAGTTGTTGAACGCGGCGTCGACGACGTAGATGTGGCCCTCCGAGTCCACCGCCACCCCCTTGGGCCGGGCCAACTGGCCGAGGTTCGCCCCGATCTCGCCGAAGCTCAGGACGGGCTTCCCGTCCAGGTCGAAGACCTGGACCCTGAAGTTCATCGTGTCGCTGACGTAGAGCCGCCCCGCTCTGAGAAACAGGTGGGTGGGGAAGTTGAACTTCCCTGGCTTGGTTCCCCGCCCGCCGAATTCGAAGAGGAACTTCCCGCTGACGCTGTCGTAGACCCGGATCTTGTGCCGGCCAGTATCGGTCACGTAGAGGCGGCCCGACTTCCGGTCGACGGCGAGGCCGCTCGGGGAGTAGAACTCGTCCTTCTTGCCGATGGCCAGCACGACCTTCCCCGACTCGTCGAAGCCGAACACCCGGTCGAGTTTGGCGTCGGCGACGAAGACCACCCCGCGGCTGTCGACCGCCACGCCGGAGGGCGTGGCCAGGCGCAGCTGACCCCCGTCCCCGAGGAAGCGCACCTCCTTCTTCTCGCGGTCGAACACCCATACCAGGCCCCCGCCGGTGTCGGTGACGTAGACCCGGCCCTTGGCGTCTGTGGTGACGGCGTAGGGCTTGCCCAGGCGGGTGAGAGACTTGCGGTCAGGGCCGAGAAGCAACTCCTTAAGCCGCTCGCTCCCCTGGCCCCCGAAGTGTCCGCGTCGCTCGAACGCCTCCACATATTTCACCCGGGGTGTCTCCGGGGCGACCGGCCAAACCAGCTCCACGGGCGGTCGCGGGGCAGCTGTCGCGCACCCCGTCAGCAACAGGAGTGCGCCCAGTAGCGCGTCACGGCCTCGGGCGATTCCGTTCAAGGGCTGGCCCCCTCCGCGCTGCCGTTTTGCAAAGACCATTCCGATCTCGGGAGCGTGGAGATGTTTGATTTGCTGCGCTGTTAGCGAGCGGGGGGAAGGAGCAGCGATCGAAACGGATCAGGAATGGGGGACTTTTCCCCTCAGACGTGGGGGAAATTCCTCAGTCCCCGTCTTCCTCAGCTCTGTGCCCGAGCCCGAACTTTTTTGCCCGGTAACGGAGCTCGTCTCGCGTCAGGCCCAGGAGCCGGGCCGCGCGGGTCTGGTTTCCCCGGGTCAGCTGCAGGGCCTGGCGGACGAAATCCCGCTCGACCTCCTCCAGAACGACCCCTGTCTCCGGGAGCTGGAACTTCGGAGCCTCAATTCCCGGCTCCGGGGAGGCGGTCAGCCGGGCGATCTCGGGTGGCAGGTGGGCCGGAAGGAGCTTTCCGGCGTCCTCCAAGATCATGGCGCGCTCGATCACGTTCCTGAGCTCCCGCACGTTGCCGGACCAGTCGTGCTGGAGGAGGAGCCGCTCAGCCTCGGGGGAGAGGCGGGGGAGCCGCTTCTTGAACTCCCGGCTGAAATGCTCCAGAAAGTGGACTGCCAGGAGCGGGATGTCCTCCCGGCGCTCCCGGAGGGGCGGGATGATGATCGTGAGCACCTGGAGGCGGTAGTAGAGGTCCTTGCGGAAGCTGCCATCCTCGACGGCCTCCCGGAGGTTCCTGTTGGTCGCGGCGATCACGCGGATGTCCACGGCGATGTCCTTGGTGCCGCCGACCCGGCGGAAGCGCCGCTCTTCGAGGACCCTCAAGAGCTTGGCCTGGAGCCCCCCGGTCATGTCCCCGATCTCATCCAGGAAGAGCGTTCCCCCCTGCGCGAGCTCGACGAGGCCCTTCTTCTGGGTCTTGGCGTCGGTGAAGGCTCCGCGCTCGTGGCCGAAGAGCTCGGACTCCAGCAAGGTCTCCGGCATGGCGGTGCACGCGATCTCCATGAACGGCTCCTCAGCCCGCACGCTCTCATAGTGGATGGCCTTGGCGAGCAGGTCCTTGCCCGTGCCGCTCTCACCCTGGATGAGCACTGTGGTGGCCTCGCTCCGCGCCACCTTGCGGGCGAGCGTGATGACCTCTTGAATAGGCTGGCTCGTTCCCACGATCCGGTCGAAGCGGTAGGGGTAGAGATGTTTCTCGCTGAGGAGCCGGACCTTCTGCTTGAGCTGGCTGGTCTCAAGCGCGTTGCGGACAGTGACGGCCAGGTTCTCGAAGTCGATCGGCTTGGGAAGGTAGTCGTAGGCCCCCAGCTTCATGGCCTCCACCGCTGTGCCGACATCCGCATAGGCGGTCATGATGAGGATCTGCAGCTGAGGGGAGAGTTCCTTGAGCTGGCCGAGCACCTGGAGGCCGTCGGTGTCGGGGAGCTTGAGGTCCAGGAGAACCAGGTCCGGCGCATCTTCGCGGACCGCCGCCAGCGCCGCCTCGCCTGTCGGGGCGGTGGAGACCTCGTAGCCACCCTTGGCCAGGGTTTGCTCGAGGGACCAGCGGATCAGCCGTTCATCGTCAACGATGAGAAGCTTCGATGGCATTTTCGTGACTCCGGGCCGTGGCCTCGGCTGGTACCGGGAGGGTGATGTGAAACGTGGAGCCCTTCCCGGGTGTGCTCTCTACTCTGATCTGCCCCCCGTGCTGCTCCACGAGACGGGCGGCAATCGCCAGGCCGAGGCCGGTGCCGTGGGCCTTGGTGGTGAAGAACGGCTGAAAGATCCTGGAGAGGTCCTCCTGCGCGATGCCCGGGCCGGTGTCGGCGATGGCAACCTCCGCGACTTCCCCCTTTCCGGAGGGATTCCGGCGGAGGCGACTGCTGACCGTGAGCCGCCCGCCGTTGGGCATAGCCTGGCGGGCGTTGACCAGGACGTTGAGGAAGGCTTGGTGGAGCAGGTTGGGATCCAGGCGGAGGAGCGGGAGGTCAGGCTGAAGGTCTTTGACGAGCTCGATCCTCGTCCCCGAAGCCATGGGGAGGAACCAGAGGCTCCGCTCCACCACCTCGTTCACGTTCAAGGGAAGGCGCCGAGGCTCGGGAGGCCGGGCGTGCCAGAGCAGGTCGGTGAGCGTTTTGTTCATGCGCGCGATCTGGGCCTGGATCTCCGCGAGCAAGGCGTGCTGGGGGTCATCGCCGGGGAGGCGACCGGTCAGAACGTGAAGCGCACCCGAGATGCCGGCCAGGGGGTTCCTCAGATCGTGGGCCAGCCCGGCGGCCAGCTCCCCCACCGTCGCCAGCCTGTCGGACCGGACGAGCTGCTCCTGGGCCTCCTTGAGGTGGTGTTGCTGGGCTAGGAGCTCTTGGTTGAGCTGCTCCACGAGCCGCCGCTCCCGCCGCTCCCGCCCGGCCACGACCCCCATGCAGAGGCCGACCAGGAAAAAGAAGCCGGTCCGGAGGGTGAGATCGCCCAGGTAGATCGGTGGCGGCCAGACGTCGACGAAGGGATACAGGAGGGTGGCGAGGCCAGCGACAGCCACGCCTGTGGCCAGGCCGAAGTAGAAGGCGTGGAGCGCGATGAGGAGGTAGAACGCCAGGTAGAAGTTGCTGGCCATCCCTCCCGTGATCCTCACCAGGATGAAGATAAAGGCGAAGTCGAGGACCATCGCCCCGCGATAGAGCAGCCGAAGCCGGCCGGGGCTGAGCATGTTTACCAGGTAGAGGAGCAGGCTGTAGGCGGCGAAGGTCGCAAGGAGCCACACGAGCTGGAGGCGAGGCTCCTGATCCAGCGGATGCACCACCCACCACACCGCGCCTCCGAGCAGCGCCGCTCCTCGCAAGGCCAGCAACCAGAGGTCCAGCGGATCCAGGCCCCACCGGAGGCCGCGCCAGCGTCGATGGGATTCGGTCATGACGGCCTCGACTCTGCAGCGTCAGTTCGGCGCTTGACGTTGTCCACCTTCATTCCCTGCTTGGTCATCGAGGGCGCGTCCAGGGACTTGTTGATCCCGGCCCTTGGCCTCGGCAATCATGGCCCGCGCCCGCTGAGCGTCCTCTCCCGAGGGGATCAGCACGAGAAACGCCTCCCACGCCTCGACGGCTCCGGCGTAGTCCTGCCTCGCGTGATAGAGAATGTTGGCCTTGTCCCAGTGGGCGTGGGCGTAGGTCGGGTCCAGGGCCAGGGCCCTGTCGAGATGGGAGAGGGCCTGGTCAACGTGCCCGCTCGAGAAGAGCAGGAGCCCGGTGTGGGTGATGGCCTCCACATTGTCGGGCTCCAGGGTCAGGACCTCTCTGTATGCCGAGATGGCCTGTGCCAGCTCTCCTTCGTCAAGGGCGAGGTGACCTAAGGCGAGGAGCTTCTTCACGTCGGTCGGGTTGGCCCGAACGTCTCGTGCAAGCTCGGCGAGTCGATCCGAGGACGATCGCTTCGGTGGAGGCGGGGACGGCCAGGTCAGGAGTCCGGAAAGGAAGAGGCCGAGCCCGAGGCCGAACAGAAGGAGGAGCACTGCTCCTCCCGCCAGGACGGGAGGCCGCGGCAACCGCTCTCGGCGGGGCTCAGCCGAGGGCCGCTCCTGCCTGGCACGGCTGGGGGGTGGTGTTGTCCGGTCCGCCTCCAGCGCCTCGATACGGGAGAGCAGAGCAGCAGCCGCTTGCTCCAGGTCTGCCTTCAGGCGCGAATGGTCCTCGGGGGAGAGCTTGCCTGCGGCCATGTCCTCATCAAGCTCGGCCAGGCCCTGGTAGCGGGCCTCCAGCTCCTGCCTGAGCTCGGCTGCCGGCTCGGAACGGGACGGAGGGCCCAGCCCCGTCCTGCTCCGGAGAAATGGCCAGGCCGCCAGGGCTCCGGCAACGAGGGCCAGCCCCACAATGACCGCGGTGATCTCCATCGGCGTGAGTTACCCGTTCTTCCGTTCTTCCATATCCCGCCTGACGCGCGCCAGGTAGGCGGGATCCACTTCCGGAGCGGTGCCGGGCGACCGTTTGACCCAGCGCCGGAGGAGCAGGAAGCTCCCGGCCAGCCCGCCCACGAGACCCAGGAACGGAGCGATCCAGGCTAGCAGGGGAAAGCCCCGCGGGGGCGGGAGTAGAAGGATCCACTCGCCGTACCGCTCGACGAAGTAGGCTTTGACGGCCTCCGGCCTCTCCCCCTGGCGCAGGCGCTCTCGGATCAGGTCCCGCATCTGCCTGGCCATCTCCGAGGGAGAGTCAGCAACAGAGAGGTTCTGGCACACGGGGCAGCGCAGCTCGGCTGCCAGGGAGTGGACCCGAGCTTCGAGCGCGTCCTTTTCCGCCAGGACCACCCCGGGAAACCCGGCCAGCAGAAGAAAGAGCGCAAGGCCCACCAGCGGCCTCACGCCTGGCCTCCCTCTGTCCGCAGGAGCGAGGAGCGTCACCGGCAGGAGGACCAGGATGGCCACTGGGATGAGCCGCCTCATCGGGTTCCCCGTGGCTGAGCGGGTTTTCGCCGACGGTTCGGCAGCAGAGCGTAGAGAGTGCCCACCGTGATGATGCCGCCCCCCCACCAGATCCACCCCACGAGCGGGTTCACCATGGCTTTCACCGTAGCGCTCGTGCCGTCCCTGGCGAAATCGGTCATGACAAGATAGAAGTCCTCGCGCCAGGTGGAACGGATGGCAACCTCGGCCATGGGCTGCTGATCCCGAGGGTAATAGAGCTTGGCGGTCTCCAGCCGCGCCACCTGGTGCGTGTCGTTAAACAGGGTGAAGGCTCCGGTCACGCGGAAGTGACTCGAGGCTTCGGCCGCGGAGAGCCCCTCGAAGCGGACCCGGTAGTGCCCGAGCTCGAGAGTCTCTCCGGGAGTCAGAGTCTGTTCCAGCTGCCGGCCATACCCGGCCGAGCCGGCGATCCCGACGAAGAGCACGACCACTCCCAGATGGACGATGAAGCCACCGTATCGCCGCCGGTTTCGGGCCATGAGAGAACGAAGGGCGGGCAGAGTTCCGCCGTCGGTCGTCCGTCGGGCACGGACTCCGCGAGAGAGATCCAGAGTCATGGTGCCGAGTACGAATGCCGAGAGGATCAGGATCAACACCACCCGCGGGTCCCGGTAGCCGAAAACGATGATGAGAAGCCCTGCAGCAAGGGCCCCGAGAGCGGGGAGCAGGAAGTTGCGCTTGAGATTGTCCGGAGAGGCCCGACGCCAGGCAATCAGCGGGCCCACTCCCATCAGCAGGAGCAGCACGACCAGGATCGGGAAGTTCACCAGGGTGAAGAACGGAGCTCCCACGCTGGCCTTGACGCCCCGGAGCGCCTCGGAGAGGAGGGGGTAGACGGTGCCGAAGAAGACCGAGAAGGTTGCGGCCAGGAGGATCACGTTGTTGAGGACGAAGGCGCTCTCTCGCGAGAGCATCGAGTCCAGCTCAACGGGCGCCTTGAGGCGGTCGCTCCTGATGGCCACGAGCCCGAACGAGACCAGGAGGACAAGGGCGATGAACGCGAGAAAAGAGGTGCCGATCGCCGGGCTCCCGGCGAAGGCATGGACCGACGAGAGGATTCCTGACCGGGTGAGGAAGGTGCCAAAGAGGGTGAGGGCAAAGGTCAGGATGATCAGCGAGAGGTTCCAGACCTTGAACATCCCCCGCCGCTCCTGGATCATCACCGAGTGGAGAAAAGCCGTGCCGGTAAGCCACGGAAGGAGCGAGGCGTTCTCGACCGGGTCCCACGCCCAGTAGCCCCCCCAGCCGAGCACGCGATACGACCACCAGGCGCCGAAGAGAATCCCCATGCTCAGGAAGTACCAGGCGGTGACGGTCCAGCGACGGGTGCTCCCGATCCAGTCGGCGTCGAGCTTCCCCCTGAGGAGGCCAGCCATTGCGAAGGCGTAGGGGATCGTGAACCCGACGTAACCCAGGTAGAGGGTGGGTGGGTGGAAAGCCATCCCCGGATTCTCCAGGAGGGGATTGAGACCGCGGCCGTCAGCGGGAATCGGGCTCATCTGCTCGAACGGGCTGGAAAAGAAGGCCATGAGCCCCAGAAAGAACGCCGAGACCGCGAGGAGTACGACGATAACATACGGAAGCAGGTCCGGATGACGAGCCCGGTACAGAAGGACCACGACCACGGCAAACCCGGCGAGCAGCCACTCCCAGAGGAGAAGCGATCCCTCCAGGGCTCCCCAGAGCGCGCTGATTTTGTAAAGGATCGGCGTCCCGCGACTCGAGTTGAGGGCGACATAGCGGAGGCCGAAGTCGTCGGTGAGCAGGGCCCACTCGAGGATCGCCATGCCGATGGTAACCAGGAGGAACAACCCCACGACCGCAGCCCGAGCGCTCGCGGCCCCGGCGGGACTCTCCCTGCGCGCCCCCAGCCAGGCGGCGAGCATCCCGTAGAGCGAAAGCCCGAGCCCCAACAGTAGGCTCCAGTGACCAACCGTCGCCATGGCATCCATGTGGTCGACCCGCTCGTTGATAAAGTTTCGTTCGGGTCGGTCTCAAGGAGGTGGCGAGCAAGCCTTATGCCAGCGCGGTCCGTAAAGATACCTTGCGGAAAATCAAGCGTTTTTATGGTCAGAGGCTGAAGGAAACAGTTCTGCCAGGGGCGTCTGCGCCTCACCTGTGGGGATTTTGCCCCACTCCTTGCGCGCTCCCCGCGGCCCTAGAGAGAACGAGCATTTGCCCGCGCGCCCAATTCTGTTCGGAAAATTCGGTCACCTAGCCGACACCGACAAAACCGGGCGAGCCGTTGGCACTTTCCTTGCTCGACGGAGGCCTGAGGAAGCCCTCGCGCTCAGGCTGGCCCGTATGAGAGGAGAAGACGGAATGCTCAACAGGAAGCGGGACCGGGCGTGGCCTTGAACTCGCTGCCTTTCAGCCTTGCCCTCGCGGCCTATTTCGTAGCCACGGGCCTGGCTCTAGCCTACCTGATCAGCCGGCGGGACGGGCTCCACCGCCTTGCCTCGCTGGCCGCGCTGGCGGGCTGGGTCTTCCACACCCTCGCTCTCGTGGTGCGCGGGCTCGAGCTGAACCGGCCGCCGCTTGCGACGCTGTCCGAGGCGATCTCTGTCCTGGTCTGGGCTTCGGTCCTGCTCACCCTGTGGGCCGAGCGCCGGTATGGCGTCAAGGTCCTGAGCGCCTTTGTGCTCCCGGTGGTCCTTTCCTTCAGTCTCTCCACTGTCACGTTCCCTGGGAGCGTCGGGGATCTAGCGCCGGCGCTCACGAGCGTCTGGATCTCGGTCCACGTCGTGCTCGCACTCTTGGGCATTTCGGCCTTTGTCTTGAACTTTGCCGGCGGGATCATGTACCTGCTTCAGGAGCGCCAGCTCAAGTCCAAGCGGCCCGGAGCCCTTTACTACCGGCTCCCCTCGCTGGAGACCCTCGACCGTATCACGTTGAGAGCGCTGACCCTTGGGTTTCCGTTCCTCAGCGCGGGGCTGGTCTTGGGTGCGGCGCGCGCCGGCACGGCATGGGAACGCTTCTTCACCGTCGATCCGCTCGTCATCTTCTCCTGCATCGCGTGGGGCATTTACGCCATGACCCTGTCAGGATGGGTTGTGGCCGGCTGGCGCGGGCGCCGCGCCGCCTACTTCGCGATCGTGGGATTCGCCGCCCTCCTCTTGACCCTGGGGACCGGGTTCCTTCTCCCCGGGCGCCATGGCGGGTCCTGATGGGGACGCTATTCGTCTCGGGCCTGAACTACCGGACCGCCCCCGTCGAGTTCCGCGAGCGGCTCGCGGTCGAGGCTGAAAGGCTACCGGAAACCCTCCGGTTCGCTCAGGCCACCGGGGTCCTGTCGGAGCTCATGATCCTCTCCACGTGCAACCGGGTGGAGGTCTACGGGGTGGCCGAGGTGGTCGACCAGGCACGCAGTCTGGCTTTCAGCCTCCTCTGCCAGCAGCGGGGCGTGGAGCTGGCCTCGCTGGAGCCGATGCTCTACACCAAGACGGGCGTTGAGGCCGCGCATCACTGCTTTCGCGTGGCCGCGAGCCTCGACTCCATGATCCTCGGGGAGTCGCAGATCCTGGGCCAGGTCAAGGACGCCTTCGGCCTGGCCCAGCGCTGCCAGACCGTGGGCCCACTCCTTCACGGGTTGATGACTCAGGCCTTCGCGGTCGCGAAGACGGTGAGGACCGAGACCGATCTGACGCGCCATGCCGTGTCGGTCTCCTCCGCGGCTGTGGAGCTGGCAAAAAAGATCTTCGGAGGGCTTCGCGCAAAATCAGCGCTCCTGATCGGGGCAGGCGAGATGGGGGAGCTGGCCGCCAAACACCTCGTGGACCAGGGGGTGTTCCCCCTGTATGTGGCCAACCGCACCTGGAGCCGAGCGGTAGGGCTCTCCCGGGCGCTGCGCGGGAGTGCGGTTCCCTTAGACGGGTGCCGGGAGGCTCTAGCCCGGGTGGATATCGTGATCACCTCCACCGGAGCTCCGGAACCCATCATCAGGAAGGAAGATGTCCAGCAAGCCCTCCCCGCCCGTCGCTCCCGGCCGCTCTTCTTCGTTGACATCGCGGTGCCCCGGGATGTGGAGTCGGGAGTCAACGACTTGGAGAATGTCTTCTGTTACGACATCGATGATCTCCGCCACGTGGTTGAGGCCAACCTTCGCGAGCGGCGCCGCGAGGCGCAGAAGGCCGAAGCCCTGGTGGAGCGGGAGGTCCGCAAGTTCATTTCCCGGCTCAAGGACCTGGAGGTGGTCCCCACCATCGTGTCGCTCCGGGAGAAGCTGGAGAGCATCCGTCAACGCGAGGTGGCTAAAGCGCTGGCTCGGCTTCCCGAGGCCTCCCCCGAGACGCGGGCGGCCCTCGACGGCCTTTCCAGCGCGATCGTCAATAAGATCCTCCATGCTCCCACCGTGAAGCTCCGAGAGTCCTCCCGGGCCGGCCGTGCCCGCCGGTGGATGCTGCTGGTCTCAGAGCTCTTCGTCCTCGATGGAGCTTCAGCTGGGCGCGGTAGAGACCAGCAACGCTCGTGACGGTCCAGATCGGGGGCGTCAGGAAGAGTTTCGGGGCGAGAGTTGTCCTCGACTCGGTGGACCTGTCGGCGGAGCGGGGCGGGATCGTCGTGCTCCTCGGCCCGGACGGCGCCGGAAAGACCACGCTCCTGAAGATCGTGGCGACCCTCCTCCGCGGAGCGGGCCCGGACTTTTTCCGCTGGCATGAAGCGCCGCCTGGCCCTGGCGCGGACCTTGCCCGCGAAGCCGGCAGTTCTGCTCCTGTCTACGCGCTCTACACGAAGGATGCCGGGTGACCTAGCTGGTTCTAGAGCGTCTCGGGATTCGCTCTGCCCTTACGACCCCGATGCCGAAGGGATCTAACAGCAATTGGAACCGAGGCCGGCAGTACGAGGTGTCGTTCGTTGCGGAGCAGGTTGGGACGTAACAGCTTGCGTGTTCCACCCATGCGCCGACCATGGTGGCAAACGTCCTGGTTCTGCCCCATCGCTGAAGGTTTCGCGGTGTAGTTCGCCGCCTGGGGTGACCTAGCCCGCCTGGGGTTCCGGTGCCCCAGGTGAGGCATGCGTTCCCCCCCGGGCCCTCTCCGAGATTTCGGGCTCGGCCCGATCTTTTCTATACTTAGGGCGTGCAGGGATTGGCGCGGGTCTTGCTGCGCTCTTTGTCAAGTGACTGCTGTGTGCGGGTCTCCGCCTTTTGCGGGGCAAGGAAGACACCCGGCGAGGGAGCTTGGCGCTCTGGCCGCGGCGAGAGAGAGCAGGGGAGGGAAGCGAAATGAAAGTTTCACGGCGAGCGTTCTTGAAGGTTTCGGCTGCAGCCGGGGCAGGAGCAGCGGCGGCAAGTCAGATCTTCAAGCCGGCAGCCTTGAGCCAGCAACAGGTCTCACCGGCCGGCCATCAAGAGGAATGGGTGCCCACGACCTGCTGGATCGGCAAGCAGGATTGCGGCATCCTTGCGCGCCGGGTCAACGGGCGCGTCGTCAAGCTCGAGGGCAACCCGCTGCATCCGCGGAACGTTGGGACCCTTTGCCCGAAGGGGCAGGCCCAGATCATGGCCCTGTACGACCCCAACCGGGTGAAGGCCCCCCTGGTCCGGACCAACGAGAAAGGAGTGGCAGGGAAGTGGCGACAGGTCTCGTGGGACGAGGCCCTGACACTGGTGGCGGAAAAGATCAAGGAGGTCCGGAAGCGTGACAAGCGACTCCTGGTCTGGCAGAAAGGGCGGAGCAAGGCCAAGGCGTTCTACGACAAGGCGTTTGTCAAGGCGTCCGGGGCGACCAAGCTCCACCACGGCGCCTACTGCTCCGACGCCGGCTATCGGGCTGGGGAGTACATGATCGGGCTGCACGGGGTGCTGCACCCAGACTTCCGCCACTGCCGGTATCTCCTGTCCTGGGGCTGGAACATCACCAACGCCGGCGGCAACAAGACCTGCTGGCTTACCTGGCCCCGGCAGCTCACCGCGGCGAAAGAGGGCGGGATGAAGGTGGTGGCGATCGATCCCCGGCTGAGGAGCGCGGGGCCCTTCGCCGATGAATGGCTCCCGATCCGGCCCCAGACTGACCTGGCGCTGGCGCTTGCCATCTCAAATGTCCTGATCGACTCCGGCTACATCGACCAGGAGTACCTCAGGAAGCACACCAACGCCTCGTTCCTGGTCAAAGAGGACGGCTTCTTCCTCCGCGTTGACGGCAAGGAGCAGGTGTGGGATCCGGCGGCGGGAAAGGCCAAGCCGTTCGACGCCAAGGGCGTGGTGCCAGCGTTGGAGGGCGCCTACACGATCGGCGGCGTGAAGGTGAAGCCGGCCTTCCAGCTCTTCAGGGAGCACGTGGCGGAGGCGACGCCGGAGTGGGCGGGAGAGATCTGCAGCGTTCCGGCAGAGACCATTCAACGAGTCGCCCTGGAGCTCGGGCAGAACGCCATGATCGGGAGCACCGTCGTTCTCGACGGCGTGAGGCTTCCGTACCGGCCGGTCTCGTGCATGGCCTACCACATGACGCAGACTGAACTCGGCTTCGAGACGATCCGCGCCATGATTATGGTCTTCATGCTCCTGGGCGCCTTCGGAGCTGTCGGCGGAGTCCAGATCGACTACGGCTGGAAGACCCACAAAAATTACAAGAAGCTGGACGGGATCAGGATCAAGGACCCGCCGTACAACATCTACCTCAAAGACTCGAAGTTCTACCCCATCAACAGCAACCTCTCCGGGGTGGTGGCCAAGGTGATGCAGAACCCGGAAAAATACGGGGTTGACTATACCCCGGAGGTTCTGATCCTTCACATGACCAACCCCCTGCTCTCCTTTTGCTCGCAACCGGACTTCATCGAGTCCTACAAGAAGTTCAAGTTCGTGGCGGTCATCGACCCGTGGCTCTCTGAGACGGCGGACTACTTCGCCGACGTGGTGCTGCCAGCCGCTACCATCGAGAAGTACGAGGGGCCGATCAACGCCACAGACCAGTATGTGGCCGCCGTCACACTCAGGGTGCCTCCCATGAAGCCGCTCTTCCGGAGCCGGGGCGATATCGATATCTACCTCGACCTCTGCGAGAAGGCGGGGATCCTCTACGGGAAGGGGGGGTACCTGGACCAGATCAACAAGGCCCTCAAGCTGAAGACCCCGTACAACCTGGATCTCCACACCAAGCCCGCGGTAAGAGAGATCTTCGACCGCTGGGCCAAGGGGCAGGGGATCGAGGACGGAGTGGCCTACTTCGAGAAGCACGGGGTCAAGATCAAGGGGCCCGTGCCGGCCACCAGGTACTACGGGTACGCGGTGGATCCTCCCTTCGGCGGCCTCCGCCATCGTCTCTACGGTGAGTCGCTGCTCCGCTACCGGGAGGAGATGAAGGCCAAGGGGGCGGAGGAGATCTACTGGCAGGACTACAGACCCCTGCCGACCTGGCGGCCGCCAACCATGGAAGGCTCGCCGCCGGAGTATGACCTGATACTCATCAGCTACAAGCTCGTGGAGTTCAAGCAGTCCCGGGCGAGCTTCATCCCCCTCCTGGCCGAGCTGGCCCCGGAGCAGCGTCTCGATATCAACCCCAAAACGGCGGAGGCGAGGGGGATCCAGGACGGGGACATGGTCTGGATAGAGTCCCACAACGCTGTCACCGGGGAGACGAGAAAGGTGCAGGTGCGGGCCCGGCTGACCGAGGGGATCAGGCCTGACACCGTGGGGATGCCTCACCATTACGGGATGTGGACCCACCCCTGGGCCAAGGGGCAGGGTCCCACTGCCAACGTCCTCTTCTTCACCGGTGAGGGTTATGTCAGCAACAGTGCGGACCAGTCCTTTCAGGTGAAGGTGCGGGTCGACAAGGCCTAGAGGAGATGAGCGCAATGGCCAGATACGGAATGATGGTTGACCTCGATCGCTGCACGGGGTGCCGGGCGTGCATGGAGGCGTGCAAGGTGGAGAACAACACTCCCGAAGCCAACTTCTTCATGTACGTTTTCCGCTTCGAGGAAGGGGAGTTCCCGAACACCCATATCTGGTTCATGCCTCGTCCCTGCATGCACTGTGACAACCCTCCCTGCGTGAAGGTCTGCCCGGTCGGCGCGCGCTTCAAGCGCGAAGACGGCCTGGTGGCTACCGATACCGACCGCTGCATCGGCTGCCGCTACTGCGAGGTGGCCTGTCCCTACGGGGTCAACTACTTCAACTGGAAGAGCCCGAAGAAGGCGCACTACCTGGACTGGGATCACGCGGAGCTGAAACCCGTCACGAACGGCGACAGCCCGCCGTACAAGAATCCTGACCTCGACGCGAGGTATGGCAGGGAGCAGCGGCGCACGGCTGGAGGCGGCCATCACAAAGGGGTCATTGAGAAATGCACGTTCTGCATCCATCGGGTGGAGAAGGGGATGAAACCCGCGTGCGTGGCCACCTGCCCCGTCTTCGCGCTCCGATTCGGGGACTTGGACGATCCCAACAGTGAGGTTTCCACGCTCCTTCAGAAGAAGCCCCACTTCAGGCTCCTGGAGGCAGCAGGGACCCGACCGAGGGTCTTCTACACAGGAGGTCATCCTCCTGGTTCCGAGGTCCGCCAGATCGAAGAAATCAGAGGGAGGGCGTGAGCCATGGCGGTCAGACCGATGGAAGGCCTCTACTACGGAGTCGGCCGGTGGAATGCGGGATGGTACGCGCTGATGGCCATGTTGCTGGTGTTCGTGGCCGTTGGGGTGTTCGCGTACTCCGTCCAGCTCACCCAGGGGGAGGTCGTCACGGGGCTCAGGGACATCGGGACGATGGGAGGCGCTGCCTGGGGGCTCTACGTCGCCTTCGTGGTCTATTTCGTCGGTGTGAGCTTTGCGGGCATGACCATTGCGGCTCTGATCCGGCTATTCGACCTGGAGGACCTCAGACCCGTGTCCAGGATGGCTGAGCTGCTGACCATCATCGCCCTGATCCTGGGTGCGCTGAGCGTCCTGGCCGATGTCGGCCAGCCGTTGCGTGCGCTCATCAACCTGCCCCGGTACGGGCGGCCGATGTCCCCATTTTTCGGCACGTTTACACTTGTCCTCTCCGGGTACCTGTTCGCCAGTCTCGTGTATCTCTATCTGGATGGCCGCCGGGATGCGGCCATCTGCGCCGAGCGGACCCAGGGAGCGCTCAAGAGGTTCTACCGCTTCTGGGCCGCTGGCTACGGGGATACGCCCGCAGAGCGGCAGCGCCACGAACGGGCCACGTTCTGGCTGGCTCTGGCAATCCTGCCGCTGCTCGTAGTCGCGCATTCGACCCTGGGCGTCGTATTCGGCCTGCAGATCGGCAGGCCTGGGTGGTACAGCGCGCTTCAGGCTCCGGGGTTCGTTATCCTGGCCGGGGTCTCTGGCATCGGACACCTGATCGTGATCGCCGCGATCTTCCGCCGGCTCCTCGGTGAGCGGGAGCGGCTCAACCTAAAGCTCTTCCAATGGCTCGGCAATATCCTCCTGGTCCTGACGATCACCTATCTCTACTTCATGCTAATCGAGTGGCTCACCTCTACCTACGCAGCCAATTACCACGAGGCGAGAATCTCCCGCGCGATCCTCACGGGAGAGTACGCCGCGATCTTCTGGCTCTCGGTGGCCTCCTTGGTGGTCCCTCTCGTGCTGCTCTTCCTCCAGTTTGTCACGGGGCGGTACAGCGTGGGGCTGATCGTACTCTCCGGAGCAGTTGTGAATCTTGCGGCGATCGGAAAGCGGTACCTGATCGTCGTGCCTTCCCAGACCCACGGGACACTCCTCCCATATGGGGTCGGTTCCTACAGTCCTACCTGGGTTGAGGCGAGCGTGATCCTGGGGCTCCTGGGACTGGGGGCGCTCTGCTACACCATCTTCATGAAGGTGTTTCCTATCATGGGGATTCCTGAGACGGCTCGAGGAGGTCGATGATGCGGACAGTCCTGACTCTCTCGATGGTCGTGGGCGGGTTCGTGCTGCAGGGGGTGAGCTATTTCTTCCTGGCCGCCCCCTTGGGGATCCCAATCAATGAAACCTTCAGTAACCCCCGCCTGCCATTCGCGGCCGGGCTCTTCGTGCTGGGTGTGATGCTCGTGTTCCTGGCAGCGGTGGTCTATGAGCTGCTCCCAGAGAAGCGCCAAGGCTGACGTGGGCGGATCGATCAGGCTCCGGGAGCTGGCCCTGCTCCGCCAGGGCGCCTACCGCCTCCTGGCCACCACATTCCTTTACCCGAACCCTGAGCGGATCCAAACCGTTTCCCTCCTGGCGGCGTCCCTCGGGGAGGCGAGCCACCCGTTTGCCGAATTTTCGTTCTGGATCCAGTGGAAGCGGTTGCTCGCTGCACTCTGGGGGCTTCGGGACACGGACCGGGCCGCGCTGGAGGCCGCGTATGTCCCGAATTTCATGGTGAGCTCCGAGGCCGCGCTGTGTGGCGCCTACGAGTCCGCTCACGTGGAGAAGGAGGCGACGGGGCGGGTCCTGGCAGAGCTCGATCGGGAATACGCCCGGGCGGGGCTTCTGTTGGCCGAGGTTTGTCCGGACCCCCCGGACCACATCGCGGTCGAGCTGGAGTTCATGAGCGTGCTCTGTGGGGGAGAGGCGGAGGCGTGGCGGCGCAAAGCCGTCGACGATGCCGCGGCGCAGCTCGAGCGTGAAGCCCGGTTCCTCGGGCGCCACCTCGGCTGGTGGCTTCCCGAGTTTGCCAGCACGGTTGCCCGCCATGACCCCGATAGCCTCTACGCGATCGCCACCGACGCGGCATGGGCCTTTGTCTCTCATGAGAAGGATCTCGTCGCAACTTTGCTGACGCGATTTCAGCGCCTCGCAGCCGAGAGAAGCTCAGGAGGAGATCGATGACGCCGAAACACGGCGCGGCAATTCTCCTGTGTGGCGAGTTGGAGAGCTTGGGGAACGATCTCGACGTCAGGGCGGTAGAGAGCTGGCTCGGCGAACGTTTTCCAGAAGCAAGAGTTGTGAGGGCGCCGGGGCCGTGCGAAAACCCGGAGAGCTTCCTGAACTCGTGCCCGATCGGGAGCGGCCGTCTCATCCTGGGGCTGTGCAGGAGCGTGGACAAGCCCGAGCTGCATCGCCATCTCCGGAAACGGGGGCGTGATCCGTTCGAGGTCGAGGTGGTGGCCCTGGGGGGCTACGGCCCGCAGGTGCCTCCGCGACAGGAGGGGACGGAAAAGGCCAAGGCGCTTCTGGGAGGCGCCATGGCGCGCTCCCGCGCGTACAGCGGAAGCCATCCCGAGAATATCAAGCCTATCCTCTCCTGGGACCAGCGGGTCAGCCGTCGATCTCTCTTCACCCTTCCGCCACTCTTCTACGAGGCTGTTCCTTCGATCAGCGCCGAGGCATGTGCCGCGAAGGAAGGATGTCGGGTCTGTGTGGTCGCCTGCCCTCGAGAGGCCATCGGGCCGGCTGACGGCAGGGGGCTCACCCTTGACAAGAGCCTGTGTACCGGGTGCGGAGCGTGCGTGTCGGCCTGCCCGAGGACCGCCATTGACTTGCCCGGCGCCTCCCCCTCGCAGCTTGATGCCCAGCTCGCGGCACTCCTCGGCGGCGCCCCGGCTGCCCCCTCTCCCCGCGGCATCGTGTTTGTCTGCGAGCGTGGGGTCTCCACTCTTGAGGCACTGGCGCAGAAAGGGCTTCCCTATCCTGCCGGATGGTTTCCTGTCGAAGTGCCGTGCATCGGGATGGTCACGCCCGCCTGGCTCCTCCACTCCTTGAACCTGGGCGCTTGCGCGGTGGCCGTGCTTCCGTGCAGCCGGGAGGAGTGCCGCTTCGGCCGGCCCGACGTCGTTCGGGGCAGGGTCGACTGCACCCGGGAACTGTTGAGCATGCTCGGGGCCTCTCCCGAGCGGGTGAGACTGTTGGATCCTTCCGATGCGCCAACGCTAGCCCGGGAGCTCGCCTCTCTGCCCGAGCCTCTCAGCAGCCACGCCGGAGCCCGGTCCAACGGGGCATCGCTCTTCACTCCTCGGGCAGCGACTCGGGCGTTACTTGACCTCGCCGACGCGTATGGAGCCGGCCGTGACCGGTCTCTCACCCACCCCCATTCACCCTTCGGAGTCGTGGAGGTCACGGAAGGGTGCACAGCCTGCGGGGCCTGCGTCCAGGCCTGCCCGACAGGGTCTCTTGCTCTCGAACGGGATCGGGAAGGGTTGGCACTCACGTTTGAGGCCGGCCTTTGCATCGGCTGTGGGGAATGCGTCCCGGTCTGCCCTGAGAGCGTCGTGCGGGTTGAGCAGGTCACCGATCTGCTCCGCCTCTCTCGGGGGAAACACGCGCTCTACCGCGACAGCGAGGCCCGGTGCGAGAAGTGTGGGGGTCCCGTGGCCCCGCGCGCGATGCTCGATCGGATCGGCGCGCTGCTGGGAAACAACCCCGCCATTTCGACCATTACCCAATACTGTCTCCCTTGCCGGGGAGCCTTGCGATGATTTGACAGCGCCGTGCCCCCCCAGGGATTCTACGCCGTTTCCGTTCTGCCGGGCTGGCCGGTCATCAGGTGCTTGACGAAGAACAAATGAACACCGTGCGCGAAGGAATCGGGTGGCGGATCAACCTTGCCGTCGGCATCGGGTTCGTCCTGGTGTTGGTGGTGGGAGGGATCTCCGTGCTTCTGGCCTGGACTATCTCGAGCGGAGTGGGGGAGGGCAGACAGCGAATACTCGAGGGGGAGGCCGTCGACCGGATTCACCACAGCGTTCACCGGTTCGTCGCTGACCTCCAGCTCATCCTCCAGGGCTATCGAGCAGCTGGGAGCCGACCTCCTGCAGAAGTCTTTGAGGGGCTCAAGGGAGAGATCGCCGCTTATGAAGCGCTGGAGCGCGCCCAGGGGGGGGACGAAGCCCGCCAGGAGCTGGTGCGGCTTGCGGAGCTGAAATCCCTGCTGGCCGAGCTGGAGGCTCTCTCGGTGGAGGCGATCGGCGCGTCCGCACGGGGGCGCCCACCGACCCCCGCCGAGCTGAGGGGCCTCAACGAGCTGGCCCATGTCCAGATCTCCTGGGTCATCCAGGAACTCCACGCCCTTCACCAGAAGAAATTTCAGCTCGCCATCGATCGAAGCCAGCAGCGGATGCTCTGGATCTCTGCCCTCTACGTGGCCTTCGCCCTCGGGGGCGGGCTCCTGCTCCTTCTCGGCAATCGCTTTCTTTCTCGAGCCCTGGTCATGCCCATCACCCAGCTCGCCCAGGCGGCCCTTCACATCGCCGGTGGCGACCTCTCCCGGCGCGTTCCCGTCCGGTCGGGCGACGAAGTGGGACAGCTCTCCCGCGCGTTTAACCTGATGGCGGAGCGCCTGGAGAGTCACGAGGCCGACCGGTTGAACTTCCAGGCGGAGCTGGAGCGGCAGGTCAAGGAGCGGACGCAGGAGCTGGAGGCGATCACCACGAGGCTTCGGGCAACGCAAGTCCAGCTGATCCGATCGGAGCGGATCGCCCTGATGGGCGAGATCGCGGCTGGGGTCACTCACGAGATCCGCACGCCTCTCAACTCCCTGGCGATCAATGTTCAATTGCTCGGTCGAGAGCTTTCCAGAAAAGCCTCCTCGTCGTCCCCCCGCGAGATCCTCACCACGCTGTCCACGGTGGAGTACGAAATCGCTCGGATCAACCGGATCCTGGAAGAGTTCGTCAGGTTCGCCCGTCTTCCGACACCCCGGTTCGGCCAAGTCGAGGTCGTTCCCCTTCTCCAAGAGATTGTGGGGTTCCTGGGGCCACAGACGGCCGAATCCCGGGTCCGCGTCGAACTCTCCTGGCCCTCCTCCGTGGCCCCGGTGAAGGGAGATCGCGATCAGCTTCGCGAAGTCTTCCTCAACCTGGGGCAGAACGCCCTGCAGGCCATGCCGAATGGAGGGGTCCTTGGCGTGGAGGTCAGTCAGGACGGCGAGTGGGTCGAAGTCGCCGTGACAGATTGTGGGCCGGGCATTCGGGAGACGGACCGTGAGCTGATCTTTCTCCCCTTCGTCAGCACCAAGGCGGACGGCCTCGGCCTTGGGCTTGCCATCGTGAGGCGAATCGTCGAGGACCACGGGGGAAGCGTCTCCTGTCAGAACCGCGCCGGAGGCGGGGCTGTCTTTGCAGTCCGCCTCCCTGCTGCAGGGCCGGGGAAGGAGGGATGAGAGGATGGAACGTCTTATCCTGATAGCCGAGGACGATCCCCGGAGCCGGGAGAGCCTGAGTCGGGCCCTGACCCAGACGGGATACCGGACTCTGACCGCGGCAGACGGCGCGGAGGCGCTCGCGATCCTGGAAAGGCGATCTGTTGACGTGCTCCTGGCGGACTTGAAAATGCCCGGCGTGGACGGCATGACCCTCCTGGAGCGGGTGCGAACGGATTCTCCCGAGATCGTTGTGATCATCCTCACCGCCTTCGCAACCGTTGATCTCGCGGTGGAGGCGATGAAGAAGGGGGCCTATGATTTCCTCACCAAGCCGATCAACCTGGACAAGCTGGAGCTTCTGCTTCGGAACGCTCTGGAGGCCCGGAGGCTGGCCCAGGAGAATCGAGAGCTGAGGCTCCGCCTGCGGGAGAGCTCCGGCTTCAAGGACCTCCTGGGCCGCTCCGTGGCCATGCAGCGCCTCAGGGAACTGATCCAGCAAGTGGCCGCGACCGATGCAGCGGTCCTAATCCTCGGGGAGAGCGGGACGGGCAAGGAGCTGGTGGCCCATGCCATCCATTACGGAGGCCGCCGGGCCGACGGCCCGCTGGTGAAGGTGAGCTGTGCCGCGCTGCCTGAGGGGCTGCTGGAGTCGGAGCTGTTCGGCCACGAGCGCGGGGCTTTCACCGGCGCCCGGGAACGGCGGAAGGGACGGTTCGAGCTGGCCCACGGGGGCACGCTGTTCCTGGACGAGGTGGGTGACCTGAGCCTAGAGACCCAGGCCAAGCTCCTCCGGGTTCTCGAAGAGCAGGAGTTCGAGCGGGTGGGTGGGACAGAGACGATCCGGGTGGATGTCCGGCTTCTCTCCGCGACCAACCGAGACCTGGAGGGCCTCGTGGCCGAGGGCGTGTTCCGGGAGGATCTTTACTATCGGCTCAACGTGGTCCCCATCCCGGTACCGCCGCTCCGGGAGCGGGTCGAGGATGTTCCGATCCTGCTGGCTCGCTTCCTCAGGACCTTTGCCGAGCGGTGGGGGAAGCCCGTTCCGGAGGTGACGCCCGAGGCCTTAGCTCTTCTCTGCCGTCATTCGTGGCCGGGAAACGTCCGGGAGCTTCAGCACGTGGCGGAGTTCATGCTGGTCTTCTCAAAGGGGGATCGCATTTCAGTCGGCGAGCTGCCGCCGGCCATTCGAGGCGAGGACCGAGGTTCCGAGTCGAGTAGTTCCGCTCCGAAAGCCACGCTTCGGGATCTGGAGCGCCAGGCCGTGGCCCGGACGCTGGTAGCGACCGGTGGGAACAAGCGGGGGGCCGCCGAGGTCCTCGGGATAGGACTTAAGACTCTCTATCGGAAGATCCAAGAGTTCGGCCTTCAGTAGCCTTTGTCGTTTTGACCAACGGAGCACAGGCCACAGGGCCGAAACGACAAGCTCCAAGTACGTCGCCTTCCTCTGAAGTTCGTCTTTCAGTTCAGCCAACTTCCCGTGTCCCAACGCTTTTCCGCGCTGGAGCGTTGTGCCTCCGGACCTGGCACGGGGGATGCACCGCTGAAGGGAAGGTGAGGCGATCGTGGTGAATGACTGGGAGGGAGGTTCAAGATGACAACCCGTAAGACAGGATGGAGATGGGGAGTCCTGGGAGTCCTACTGGCGCTGGTTCCCCTTTCTGCCGGGACAGAGGCCCTGGCGGCCACGGTCGTCCGGGCCGTCAAGGTGGACCGGGGACCCGAGGTCGACGGAAGAGTGGACAAGGTTTGGAACAAAACCAGCGCAGTGAAAGTCGTCGTGGACACAGGCGATCCCGGCAGGATAAAGGTCTCTCTCAAGGCTCTCTACGACGCAGAGAACGTCTACTTCCTGGTTCGCTGGCAGGACGAGACTCAGAACCTCTTCTTTCAGCCGTGGGAATACGATGGCGAAGAATGGGTCCAGAGCGACGAGGAAGATGACCGGCTCGCCTTTGCTTGGAACATCTCGAGTCCAGCCTTCCCAGCGGCGGGATGTTACGGCCTCTGCCATGTCAGCAAGGAACCCGAAGTGGATGGTGCGACTCCGAACGATATGTGGACCAACCAGCCCGGGGAAAAGGTGGACCTCTGGGACTGGAGCTCCGGCGTCACCAACCCCTTGGGCTATGCACGCGACTTCGCCATCGACTGCATCGACTTCAAAGAGTTCGTCGTCGCTCATCCCGACAGGAAGACCACGGGACGCCGGCCCGACGGTGAGGTGGAAGCGAAGGGAAGACTGATGCTCCCCAACGTCAACGTAATGGACGATGGTCCGCAATTTGCCCCTTTGCCGCGAGAGCGGGCCCAGGGACCCTTCATCATCGTCCGGGGTCCCGGTTCTGTCCTGGACACGGAAGGCCTGGAATTCAAGAAGGGTGACCGTGTCACGGGGATCGTGCTTCCGGGGAAGATTCCAGCCGACCTGCGGGGTCACCTCACCGCCAAGGGGATCCACCGGAAGGGACGATGGGTATTAGAGATCAAGCGACCTCTCGTCACCGGCGAACCGGATGACGTGCAGTTCGAGGTGGGAAAGCAATACCACTTTGGGATCGCGGTCTTTGACCGAACGGATAAGCACAGCATCTCCTTGCAGCCGCTCCAGTTCCAGCTCCGGCGGTAGAGTTCGGCCCTGAGTAGCCCTTGTCGTTTTGACCAACGGACGACCGGCCGTAGGGTCGAAACGACAAGGTTCCAGTCCGTCACCTCCCTCTGAAGTTCCTCTT
>JBHIBG010000012.1:0-51725 GCA_046758965.1 Methylomirabilia bacterium
GCCGCTCTCAAAGAGGATCACCCCCAACTGGAAGTATGCGGCGACCATGGTGGGCTCAAGCTTTAGGGCCCGCCTCAGAGCGTCCTCCGCCTCCTTGAGCCTTCCTACATCGCGGTAGGCCAGGGCGAGGTTGTAGTAGGCCGTGTCTGGGTTGGTGTAGAGCGGCAGAGCCAGAGCTGTCTGATACTGCTTGATCGCCTCGTCGTACCGCCCCGACTGGGCGAGGGCCACTCCGAGGTTCTGATGAGCCTCCGCGTATTCAGGGTCCAGAGCAATGGCCTTCTCAAAGGCGGCCATGGCCTCCGGGAGGTCTTTCAGGTCGAGGTGCACGAGGCCGAGGGTGTTGTGGTACCGGGGCTGTTCCGGATCGAGCGAAACGGCCTGCCGGAGAGAGGCGAGGGCCGTCGAGAACCGGTTCTCGCTCAGATCCCTGAGCGCCGTGTCGTAGGCGGCGCGCGCGCGGAGCTCGTTGAGCTGCGCCTCCTGGCCGGAGGCGCACCCCGCGAGCAGGACCAACGCCAGACCGAGGAGAAGCCGCTGCGGCGCGCCGCGCTTTGACGCGATTGATCGGAGCATGCTACAATTACGACGCCATACTCACTAGATTGTTTCGGTGATATCAGTGCCCACGTACGAGTACGAATGTAACGGTTGCCAGCGTACCTTCGAGATTCGCCAGCGGATCAGCGAACCTCCCCTCGAGCGGTGCCCCGACTGTGGCAGCCCTGTCCGCCGCGTCTTGGCCCCGACGTCGTTTATCTTAAGAGGCTCCGGCTTCTACACCAACGATTATCCTTCGGAGTCGCGGAAAAAGGGGATGGAAGCGGAGAAGAAACCCGCGCCCGACTCCTCCACCTCTTCGGCCTCGACCCCGACCTCCTCAGAGACTACCGCTTCCTGACCACCACCTCCGCCTCCCGGGTTGCCCCGGTTTCCGCCTGCGCGCTCCCTTCCCGGACAAAGATCTCGAGGCGGTTGCTGGATCCGAGCAGGGCTGCCGCGCTCCTGGATTTCACGTCGGCATAGCAGCCGACGACCCCCCCGACCTCACGCCCCTGGACCTCAACGGCCAGCGACTCGCGCCGCCCGAAGGCCTCCAGGTCTGCCGCGCGGATCGAGGTTATCAGGTTGCCGAAGCGATCCACGTGGACGACCTTCCCGACCAGCGCGCCCTCCTGCCAGAGCGCGCCGGGCCACGGGAGCCTCACGGGATCTGCCAGGGGGGGGCCCAGGCGCTCAAGCGGGGTGCCGAGCGACAGGGAGGCGGCTGCCGGGGCGAAAAGGTCCCGGCCGTGAAAGGTCCGGCTGACCTCGGGGAGGCGGGATGCGGCCACCTCCAGGGCCACCGCCCTCCACCCAGGCTCCCCAAAGACGAAGGTGAAGAGACCGTTGTCGGGGCCGACGAACTGCTGACCCCGGGCCGCGACAGCCAGGGGACGGCGCAGGCTCCCTACCCCGGGGTCAACCACCGCCAGGTGGATGGTGCCAGGAGGGAAGAAGGGGACGGCAGCCTCGAGAGCCAGCGCGCCTTCCAAAACGTCCTGGGGAGCGATGTTGTGGCTGAGGTCCACCAGGTGGACACGCCGGTTGATCCCCAGGATTACGCCCTTCATGACCCCGACGAACGGGTCCCGGAGGCCAAAGTCGGTGGTGAGCGTGATAACGGTCACGGCCTGAGATGAAAACCGGCGCGCACCCTCCCTCACCGATCCCGGTCGACGACGTGCTCGGCGATCAGGGCGAGGGTCTCATGCTCCTCCGAAGGCGGAAACGGAGCCAGGTCTTCCTCGGTGGCCCGGGCGTACGCGCGCGCCTGAGCGAGGGCATACCCGACCCCGTCATACTTCGCCACCAGCCGCCGGATCCCGTCGATCTCTCCGATGTCGAGAGACCGTCGGCGAAGGAGGGAGAGGATCTCAGCCCGTTCAAAGGGATCCGCCCGCTCGAGGGTAGCGATCAGCGGGAGGGTGCGCTTCCCTTCCCTGAGGTCGGCGCCGATCGCCTTGCCGAAGCGGTCCTGATCGGCCACGAAGTCGAGCGAGTCATCCGAGATCTGGAAGGCGACCCCGAGGTGGAGCCCGTAGCGGGCCAGGGCCTCCAGCCGCTCCGCATCCAACCCTCCCAGAACTCCCCCGATGCGGCAGCAGGCCGACATGAACGAGGCGGTTTTCTTGGTGATGATGCGAAGATAGTCCGCCTCGGCGGCCTGGCCGCCGCGCTTCTTCTCCAGCTGGAACACCTCGGCTTCCGTCATGGAGACGGTGGCCCACGCCAGGGTCTCCATGATGCGCCTGTCGTTGTCGTGGACCAGCATGGCGAACGACTTCGAGTAGAGATGATCCCCGACGAGGATCGAGGCGTCGTCCCCCCACTGGGCGTTCGCCGAGGGGCGACCGCGCCGGAGCGGGGCCTGGTCCACCACATCATCGTGGATCAGCGTGGCCGTGTGGAGGAGCTCCACCACGCAGCCGAGGGTCACGCTGCGCGGGCCACGATAGCCCGCGAGCCGCGCCGCCAGGAGGAGGAGGATCGGCCGGAGCCGTTTCCCCCCTGCCCCGGCGATATAGCCACCCATCTCTTGGACCAATGGCACCGGGGAGTCCAGCTGACGGGCGATCTCCGCCTCGACGGCCGCGAGCTCGGTCCCCACCAGGCGGCGCACCCGATCCTTGAGCACGGCTTCCAGCATCGCAAGATGTTTGACCGCCATGCCTGATGTCATCCTTTGCGTGACTGCCGACATGACCTTCCGCCGGTCAGGGCCGACCGTCACTGCGACGGAAGGGGTCGGCGCAATAGTGCGACCGTTTCGCGAGAGGGAAGCTCAGAGAGGGTGGAGCCGGCGCCTCGCACGGGCCGGTGCAGGTGGCCTCCTCCGCGTGCCCTACCGAGGCACGACCCGGTCTTTCACCTTGATCGTCTCCCCCGGGGCCACGAACTGGATCTCGGCTACTGAGAACCGATCCCGGATCTCGACCACCTTGGCCCGACCGACCTCCTCGTCCAGCTCACCCAGCAGCTCGCCTGTCACGGGATGAACGATCGGGAGCTTTTCGCCGTGCAGGCTCACGAGACCTCCAAGCCTGAGCCCATCCTTCGCGGTCAGGTCAATCACGATACGGGTCGTGTCCACATAGACCACGTAACCGCGTGAGCGCGCAACCGGGGCGGCCGCGCCCTCGGAGCCGGGGGCCGGCTGCCGACGGCCGTCGGCCCCTCCCTGGACCGGGCTGATCTTCCCGCCGCCGGGGGGGGAGCCATACCTGGCCGCGATCTCCGGGGGCGCGATGAGGGACCGCTTACCGAAGAGAATCCGCCCGAACGTCCGGGGGATCTTGTCCTCCTCCACCCAGATATACTCGGGCTCGCTGGGGACATCCCCGAAGCGGGGGTTCTTGATCAGGACCCACCGCGGCTCCAGGCTCTGGATGGAGACGGAGGGCTTGCCAGCCGCCGGAAAGCCTGCCAGCTCGGTGAGACTCCTCCCGCACCCGGCCGCAAGCAGTACAACTGTCACGGCCCCGGCCAAGGTTTTCATAGGACCCCGGTTCATGGCGCCCCCTACCATAGCAGAGTCGCTCCGCCGGGTCCAGATGGTCACCCCAGGGCGACGGCCCGGTCGAGAGCCCCGGCCCGAGGCTCCCAGGGGAAGCGCTGCTTCCTGTCGGGCTCGAGACGGATCAGCTGCTGGCGCCGGGAGAACAGCGCCGTGCCCGTGACCGCAGAGATCCAGGTCACGTCCAGGTAGGTGGCCCCCGCGCGCGCGAGGAGCACCGGTATGATCCAACAGGCCACCCCAAGATCCGATCCCACCGATACGACCGTGGCCGGCGAGGCCAAGATCTCCTCCACCCGCAGCCCCTCGGCGGCCAGGAGATCGGCGACCTCTTGCGGATCGACCACCTGAAAGCGCTTGGTGCGTTCGAGCGCGACGGCGATCAGGTACGGCACCCTTCTCAGGTCGGCCCCCGACCCGGTCAGGTCCAGCAGAGGAGCCACGGCCACGCGGATCCGGCCCCGCGTGATCCGCACCCCGTCTCCGGGGGCGGGGCGGCGGGCGCTGTCTGCCGGAATGTACACGGCCTCCGAGTACCTGGGGAATACCCGGATCACCCGGGCATACCCCAGATGCTCCTCGTAGCGACCCAGAGGCTTCTCGGTGATCGGGTGGCGGAACACCTCCCCTTTCCTGAAGACCGCGAACTCCTGCCCTTCCCGAACCCCGTCTTCCTCGGAGAGATCCATATAGAGCCGATCGCCGTCCACGGTCACCACCAACCCCTCTGCGGCGGGGAAGGCGTCTACGAATGCACCCACCATGAGCCGGAAGGCCGCGCCGACCTGGTCGGCAAGCCCCGCGCTAGCCGGCGTCGCGCAGAGCAGCGACGCGGCGACAAGCCCGACCCCCGAAAGCCTGAGCCCGGCGGTTCGAGCCAGCCGCATCGTGAGACCTCTCCAGTGGGGTCAGAAGACGATCGACGGCCGATGCGCCCCAAACACCCGACGGAGCGCATCGCAGATCTCGCCCAGCGTCACCGATGCGTCGACCGCCTCGAGAAGTGGCGGAAGGAGGTTCTCCCTGCCGCTCGCGCTCCTCTCGACCCGCTCCAGCGCCCGGGCCGCCCGGTCCCCGTCCCGCCTCTTGTGGAACTCGGCCAGGCGCTCCCTCACACGCTCCGCCACCTTCGGGTCTGGCTGGAAGAGGCTGGCGGCCGGGCACTCCTCGGTGACAAACTCGTTCACGCCCACCACGATCCGGGCCTTTGACTCCACTTCCTGCTGGTAGCGGTAGGCGGCCTCCTGGATTTCGCGCTGCATGAAGGGGATGGCGTGGATCGCCCCGCCCATCCCGTCGATCTTGGCGATGTAGCTCTCCGCCTCTTCCTCGATCTGGCGGGTCAGCCGCTCCACGGCGTAGGACCCCCCCAAGGGGTCGGCGCTGTCGGTTACGCCGGACTCGCAGGCCAGGACCTGCTGAGCCCTGAGCGCGATCCGAACCGCCTGCTCGGACGGAAGCGAGAGGGCCTCATCCATGGAGTTGGTGTGGAGCGACTGGCACCCCCCAAGCACCGCAGCCAAGGCCTGGACCGTGACGCGGACGATGTTGTTCTCCGGCTGCTGCGCCGTGAGTGTACTCCCGGCCGTTTGCGCGTGGAACCGGAGCATCCATGAGCGTGAGTCCCGAGCCCCGAAGCGCTCGCGAACGATGCGGGCCCAGAGGCGCCGGGCCGCGCGGAACTTCGCGACCTCCTCGATCAGGTTGTTGTGGGCGTTGAAGAAGAAGCTGAGCTGCGGAGCGAACTCGTCCACCTCGAGCCCCGCCGCCAAAGCCGCCTCGACATACGCGATCCCGTTGGAGAGCGTGAAGGCCACTTCCTGGACCGCGGTACAGCCAGCCTCGCGCATGTGGTAGCCGGAGATGGAGATGGTGTTCCAGCGGGGCACCCGGTCCTTGCAGAAGGCGAAGGTGTCGGTGATCAGGCGCATGGACGGTCCCGGCGGGTAGATGTAGGTGCCACGCGCGATGTACTCTTTGAGGATATCATTCTGAACGGTCCCCGAGAGTCGCTCGACGGGGACCCTCTGACGCCGGGCCACGGCGATGTAGAGAGAGAGAAGGATCGCCGCCGTGGCGTTGATGGTCATGGAGGTGGAGACGCGGTCCAGCGGGATGCCGGCGAAGAGAGCGGTCATCTCCTCGATGGACGAGACGGACACGCCCACCTTTCCCACCTCGCCGAACGCCTGCGGATGGTCGGCGTCGTAGCCCATCTGGGTCGGGAGGTCGAAGGCGACGCTGAGCCCGGTCTGACCCTGCGCGAGGAGGTAGCGATAGCGGGCGTTGGTCTCCTCCGCGCTCCCGAAGCCGGCGTACTGGCGCATTGTCCACAGGCGCCCCCGGTACATCGTGGGATGGATGCCACGGGTGAACGGGTACTCCCCCGGAAACCCCAGGTCCCTGAGGTAGTCGAGGCGGGGCGCGGCGGCGGGCATATAGACCCGTTCCGTAGGGCTGCCCCACGAGGTGGTGAACGGCCCCTCCCGGTCGGGCGTCCGGTCGAGTTGCGGCCCGAGCGTCTCCTGCTCCCACCGCTCCCTGGCCGCCTCGATGCGCCGCCGCTCCTCTTGCTCCATGCCCCTCACCCCTCGCCCGCGTCCATGCCCACGCCTACAACGGGATGTTCCCGTGCTTCTTGGGCGGGTTCGTGTCCCGCTTGCTCTGGAGCAGCTCCAGGGCCTGAATCAGCTTCCGCCGGGTGTCCCGGGGCTCGATGACCTCGTCGATGTACCCCCGCTCTGCCGCCACATACGGCGTGGCGAACTTCTCCCGGTACTCCTGCGTCTTCTCCTCTTTGAACCTCACGGAATCGGACGCCTTATCCAGCTCGCGCCGGTAGAGGATGCTCACGGCGCCCTCGGGCCCCATCACGGCGATCTCGGCCGCAGGGTAGGCGAAGTTCATGTCCCCTCGGATGTGCTTGGACGACATGACGCAGTACGCGCCGCCGTACGCCTTGCGCGTGATCACCGTGAGCTTTGGGACCGTGGCCTCGCAGTAGGCGTAGAGAAGCTTCGCCCCGTGCTTGATGATCCCGCCGTACTCCTGCCCGGTGCCAGGCAGGAACCCGGGCACGTCCTCGAAGGTGACGAGCGGGATGTTGAAGCAGTCGCAGAAGCGGACGAAGCGCGCGCCCTTCACCGAGGCATTGATGTCCAAGCATCCGGCCAGGTGGGCGGGCTGATTGGCTACGATCCCCACCGGCCGACCGCCCAGCCGACCGAAGCCCACCACGATGTTCTGAGCGAAGTCGGCGTGAACCTCGAGGAAGTAGCGCTCGTCCAGGACAGCGCGGATGACCTCCTTGATGTCGTAGGGCTTGTTGGGCTGGTCAGGCACGACCAGCTGGAGTTCCTCATCAACCCGGTCCGAAGGGTCGAGCGTCTGCCAGACCGGCGGGTCCTCCATGTTGTTCTGCGGCAGGAAGGTCAGGAGCTCCCGGATCAACGCCAGACACTCCTCCTCGTTTTCAGAGGCGAAGTGGGCCACGCCCGAGGTGGCCGCATGGGTCGAGGCTCCACCGAGCTCCTCGAAGGTCACCTCCTCGTGAGTCACCGCCCTGATCACATCAGGCCCGGTCACGAACATGTAGCTGGTGTTCTTTACCATGAAGGTGAAGTCGGTGATCGCCGGCGAGTAAACCGCACCTCCCGCGCTCGGGCCCATGATAGCCGAGATCTGGGGCACCACCCCGGAGGCAAGGGTGTTGCGCAAGAAGATCTCTGCGTAGCCGGCCAGCGAGACCACCCCCTCCTGGATCCGGGCGCCCCCCGAGTCGTTCAGCGCGATAATGGGTACGCCGGCCTTCACGGCCAGGTCCATCACCTTGCAGATCTTGCGGGCGTAGGCCTCGGAGAGGGAGCCGCCAAAGACGGTGAAGTCCTGGGCGATGAGGAACACCGGCCGGCCGTGGATGCGTCCTGAGCCCGTCACCACCCCGTCGCCGAGGATTTTCTGCCTCTCCATCCCAAAATCCCGGCACTGGTGCACCACGAAGCGGTCCAGCTCGGCAAAGGAGTCCTTGTCCAGCAGGAGCTCGATCCGCTCCCGGGCAGCCTTTTTTCCTGCCTCGTGCTGGCGCCGGATGCGCTCCTCTCCGCCCCCCAGCTCGGCGGCGCGGTTGCGTCTTTCGAGTTCCTCGAACCGATCCTGAAGGGCCATTGGCGGTACCTCGGAAGGAGGAGTCACAGCTTCTGGGAAGTATAGGGACAGGAGTGGCGGAAAGTCAACGTATTTCAATCACTTGAGGCCATCGCGGTTTGACTTCTCGATCCCGCTCTGAGATAATGCCGCCCCGTGACGACCTGGGCCATTGTCGCGATCGCCGGCGTCCTGCTGGCTGTGGTAGTCGTCCTCATCCCTACGCTCCTGGCCGTCAGGCGGGCCGCCATCCGAGCCGAGACGGTGCTGGGCTATCTGGAGCGCGAGATCCGGCCCACGGCGAGGCAGCTTCAGACACTGGCCGAGGAAGTCGGGTCCCTTTCCCGCCAGGCCGGTCGGGAGCTCGAACGGGTCGCGAGCCGCGTGGACGAGCTCTCCCGCCGGATCGGCATGCTCGTGGGGGTCGTGAGCAGCCTGACGCGTGTGGGCCAGATCGTCACCGCGGCGAGCGGGGTGAGGAGGGGCGTGAATGTCTTTCTCTCGCGACTTCGTTCGAACAAAACGTAGTCACCGCCAGAGGAGGGAGATCGATGAGTGACGGGCAAGGTTCCGGGGGCGACCCGGCAGGCTATCTCGGGTGGTTTTTCCTCGGGGCGATACTGGGCGCCGCCGCAGCGTTCGTGCTCGCCCCCCGGACCGGATCGGAGACACGGGAGCTCCTCAAGGAGAAGAGCTCGGAATTCACCAAGCGCGCCGGGGAGTTTGCAGGCGAGGCCCAGGTCAAGGCCGGAGACTTCTTCGACAAGGGCCGGGACTTCCTGGAGGAGCAGACCCGGCGGTTCAGGTCTGCCTTTGAGGCCGGCAGGCAGGCCATGAAGGAAGAGATGTCGAACGAGCGAGAGGATGGTTCGGCCTAGGGCGGATGGCCCCGCTCGCGGCGGGAGCCGGAGTCTCGGTCCCTCTCAGAGGTGAATCGCGCGCTCGAGAGCCGCGAGCGTGGCCTCCAGCGCAGCCTCGGAGAGGGTCGGGTGGGCATGGATGGTGTGGATGATCTCTTCGAGGGTGGCCTCCAGGCTCCGACCCACCGTGAACTCGTGGATCAGCTCGGTGGCCTCAGGCCCTAGGATGTGGACGCCGAGAATCTCTCCAGTGGCCTTGTCCGCCACCACCTTGAGGAACCCCTCCGGCGACCCGAGTGCGACTGCCTTCGCATTGGCCGCGAACGGGAAGCGTCCGACAGTCAGCTCGCGGCCGGAGGCCCTGGCCTGGGCCTCGGTGGCCCCGAGCGAGGCAACCTGGGGACGGCAGTAGGTGCAACTCGGGACGTTGTCATAGTCCACCGGCCGGGGCTCACGACCGGCGATCGCCTCGGCCGCCACGACGCCTTCGGCCATGGCCTTGTGGGCCAGGAGCGGGGGACCGACCATATCGCCCACCGCGTAGAGCCCCTTCACCGAGCTCTCCATCAGCTGACCCACCTTCACGTACCCGCGCTCCACGGCCACGCCGATCGCCTCGAGCCCCAGCTGGGAGGTCTTGGCGCCCCGCCCCACGGCCATCAGCACGCGCTCGGCGACAAAGCGCTCGGCCCGTCCCTGGATCTCAGCTTCGACGACGACCTCCCCCGACCCGGGCGTCACTCGGGCCACCTGGACGCCTGTCCTCACGGCAATCCCCCGACGGCTGAACAGACGCGTGAGCTGGGCAGCCACCTCCTCATCCTCTAGAGGCAGGATCCGCGGCAGCCCCTCAAGGAGCGTGACCTCGACTCCGTACGTGGCATAGACGTCGGCAAATTCCACGCCCACCGCGCCCGCGCCCACAATCAGCAGAGACTGGGGAGCGGTCTCGATCCGCACCGCCCCGTTCGAGGAGATCACGTGCTTCTCGTCGATCCTCACCCCCGGGAGCGATTTCGGCTCGGAACCCGTGGCGAGGATGACCGCGCGAGCCTCGAGCGCGGTCCTGCCGCTCTCGCCGGTCACCTCCACGGAGGTGGGGCCGGTGAGCCTGCCGCGCCCGGGAAAGAGCGCAATCTTGTTCTTCCTGAAGAGAAACTCGACACCCCGAGCCATCCGGTCGGCCACGGTGCGGCTCCGCCGGATCGCCTCGCCATAGTCGGCCTCGAAGCCTGAGATCCTGATCCCGAACTCCTGGGCCCGTTGGACGAGCCCCACGACCTCGGCGTTCCGGAGGAGCGCCTTGGTCGGAATACACCCCCAGTTCAGGCAGACGCCCCCGGGGCGGTCGTCCTCGATCGCGGCCACCGAGAGACCCAGCTGCGCGGAGCGGATGGCCGCCACGTACCCCCCCGGACCGGTCCCCACCACCGCGACATCGAACTTCTGGCCTGCCACCGCTTCTCTCCTCGCTCCCTCAAAAACTCGACAGGGCAGACCTCGGAGGATCTGCCACCCCGGCACCGTCCTCTGCCGAGATCCGCTCAGCGCGGCCAGACCAGCGACTCATGGATCCACCCCCGGTCGCCATCGGCGTGCTCGACACGGAGCCACTTCCCCTTCTTCTCCAGCAGCTGAAAGGACACCCCGCGGTCCGCGCGGAACACCACCGGGCGGTCCCGCCCCGGCCCCTCGCGGATGTTCGCATACTCGCTCACCTCTCTCACGATCACCGCCGGCTTGGTATCGGTCAGCGGCGCATAGATCCACCCCTTGTACCCCTCGAACTCCTCCACCTCCAGCCACTGCCCGTCCCGCCCCACCACTCGCAACGGATCGTTCTTGTACGCCTTCCAGAGGCGTTTGAACTGCTTGCCCGGGCCCTCGCGCACGTTGGCGACCTCCACCTTGACCCGGACGAAGCTGGCCGCTTGGACGACCAGGGGGCAGATGAGGACGGCGGCGCCCAGAACAACCAGGAGCCCGCGCCAGCGTCGCCAGAGCTTCATCGCCATGGAGTCACGAGACCAGGAGGCGGAGCGGTTCCTCCATCAGGCGCCTGAGATCCTGGAGGAACCGGGCGGCCATGGCGCCATCCATGACTCGGTGGTCGCAGGAGAGCGTCAGGCGCATCCGACGACCGATTCCGAGCCGATCGCCCTCGATCACGGGCTTCCGTGCCACGGAGCCTACAGCCAGGATCGCGCCTTCCGGCGGGTTAATGATGGCTGAGAACTCCTCGACATCGAACATGCCGAGGTTGGAGACTGAGAAGGTGGCACCCGAAAGCTCATGTGATCGAAGCCGACGATTGCGGGCTCGCTCGGCCAGGTCCTTCCCCTCCACCGCGATCTGAACCAGCGATTTCCGGTCGCACTCCCGGAGGACCGGGGTAATAAGCCCCTCCTCCAAGGCCACGGCGATGCCGATGTGGACTCGATAGTGAGCCCGGATCGTCTCCCCCTGGAAGGAGGCATTGACCCCCGGATGCCTGCCAAGCGCGAGGGCGCATGCCTTGACCACCATGTCGGTGACTGAGACCTTGGGCTGCCCTTCGAGCGCGTTCAGCTCTTCGCGGAGGTCCCAGGCCCGGTCCATGGCAACCTCGGTGGTCAGATAAAAGTGGGGGACCGGCCCCTTCGCCTGGGCCATCCGCCGGGCGATGGCGGCCCGGATCGAGGAAAGCGGTCTATCCTCGTACGGGGTCTCGGGAGCCGCTGGGACCGGAGTCACACCTCGCCGGCCGCCACTCTCGGCCGCTACGGCTTCGACATCCCTCCGAATGATGCGGCCTCCGGGACCGCTCCCCTGGACGAGCGTGAGGTCCACGGCGGCCTGCTCGGCAATCTTCCTCGCGAGCGGCGAAGCTTTGATGCGGCCGGCAGCGGCCAGCCCGGGGGCTTCAGCAGCCGTGGCCGCCTCAGCCACAGCGGCGGGGGCCAAGGAGAGGGTGACAGGTTCAGGTGCCTCTCGGCCCCGGGGGGCCCCAGGGCTCACCTCAACGGGTGCAGGTGCCGCCGCGGGGGCTGCCGCCTGAGCTTCGGCCAGGACTTGAGAGAGATCCTCCTCGGGCTCGGCGATAACAGCGATCAGCCCGCCCACCGGGACCTGTTGGCCCCCCGGGACCAAGATCCTCCTGAGGATCCCGGCTCCGAAGGATTCCAGCTCGATGTCGGCCTTGTCGGTCTCGATTTCCGCGAGGATCTCGCCGCCCTCGACCCTCTCCCCCTCCTGCTTCAGCCACTTGATGACCTTGCCTGTCTCCATGGCCTCTGAGAGCTTGGGCATGACCACTCTGGTGATCGCCATGGGGCTCCTCGATCTCAGGCAGAGCAGGCCCGGCGGACCGCCGCCACGATCTTCTCTCTGGACGGGGTCTTGAGCTGCTCCAGGTTCTTGGCGTACGGCATGGGGGCATTCGCCCCCGTGACGCGCTCCACCGGCGCGTCGAGGTCGTCGAAGGCGTGCTCGGTGATGAAGGAGGCGATCTCCGAGCCCAGCCCGGCGAAGCCCGCCCCGGCTTCCGCCACCACGGCCCGATGGGTCTTCCGCACCGAACTGATGATGGTGCCGATGTCCATAGGCCGGAGAGTACGGGGATCCACAATCTCAACCGAAATCCCTTCCTTCTCAAGCACCTCGGCGGCTTCCATCGCCCGATAGAGCATCCCGGTATACGCGACTACCGTGACATCGGTCCCTTGGCGCTGAATCTCCGCCACCCCCAGCGGAATCGTGAACTCTGGATCCTCGGGCACCTCGCCCTTGAGCCCGTACAGGGTCTCCGCCTCGATGAAGACCACGGGGTTATCGTCACGGATGGCGCTCTTGAGGAGCCCCTTAGCGTCCCGGGGGGTGGAAGGGCGCACGACCTTGAGGCCGGGGACGTGATAGAAGTAGCTCTCCATGGACTGGGAGTGCTGGGCGGCCAACTGATGCGCTGGGCCTCCGGGACCCCGGATCACGATGGGGACATGATACTGCCCGCCGGACATGTAGGAGATCTTGGCGGCGGAGTTCACGATCTGGTCCAGGGCCAGGACGGCGAAGTTGAATGTCATCATCTCCACCACCGGCCTGAGCCCCAACATCGCCGCGCCGATGCCGACCCCGGTAAAGCCCGCCTCACAGATGGGGGTATCCACCACCCGCTTTTCACCGAACTCCTTCAGGAGACCCTGGGTGACCTTGTAGGCGCCTTCGTACACCCCCACGTCCTCGCCCATCACGAGGACACGGCCATCCCGCCGCATCTCCTCGCGCAGCGCCTGGCTCAGGGCCTCGCGGTAGGTTACCACGGCCATGGCACTTCTCCCTCATCCATCGCTCCGGCCCCCCGGAACCTCATTCTTGTAGATATCCGTCACGAGCCACTCATCGGGCGGTGGGGGGGAGGCCTCCGCGAAGGCCACAGCCTCCTCCACCGCCTCTTGGCCCTCCTTCTCGAGGGCCCCGAGCTCGCCCGCGGTCAGAATCCCCTCTTCGAGACAGCGCTCCTTGAAGAGGGGGATCGGGTCGCGCTTCCGCTCCTGCTCCACCTCCTCCTTCGTCCGGTAGATCGCCGCGGAAGGGTCACGCATGGAGTGGCCGCGGAAGCGGTAGGTGCGCGCCTCGATGAGGGCCGGGGTCCTCTCCGTCCGCGCCCGCTCCACGGCGCGTCGCACCACCTCGCGGACCGCCAAGACGTCCATGCCGTCCACGACCTCACCCGCGACCCCGTAGCTCTCCGCGAAGCGCCAGATCTCGGTCTGGGCCAGGGCGCGGCGGATGGCCGTGCCCATAGCATAGCGGTTGTTCTCGCAGAGGTAGATTACCGGAAGCTTCCAGAGCGCGGCCAGATTCATCGACTCGTGGAACTCCCCTTGGGGCACGGCGCCGTCGCCGAAGTAGCACAGCACCACCTGGTCACCTCCCTGAAACTTGGTGGCGAAGGCCGCCCCCGCGGCCAGCGGCAGGTGGGCGCCTACGATGGCGTGGCCCCCCAGGAAGTTTACCGATCTGTCGAAAAGGTGCATCGAGCCGCCCTTGCCCTTGGAGAGACCATCCCGGCGCCCGAACAGCTCCGCCATGACCCGGCGGGGGTCCGAGCCCTTGGCCAGACAGTGACCGTGCTCTCGATAGGCGGAGATCACGCGGTCATCGGGCCGGAGCGCCGAGGTCGCCCCCACGGCGACCGCCTCCTGGCCGATGTAGAGGTGGAGGAACCCCCCGATCTTCCCCAAGGCGTACATCTCCGCCGCCTTCTCCTCGAACCGGCGGATGAGCACCATCTGGGCGTAGAGACGACGCGCCAGTTCCACGTCCACCCTCGGAGTCGGGGCCACTCTCGCTCGCGCCATCGGACTCTCCCCTACCAGCGCATCACGTTCAGGCCATCCACGCTGAGATCCCGCCTGAGCCGGAAGATGGTGACGATGATGGCCAGGCCTACGGAGACCTCCGCCGCTGCGACAGTCATCACGAAGAAGACCAGCACCTGGCCGTCGGCCGTGCCGAAGCTCCGCCCGAAGGCCACCAGGGCCAGGTTGGCGGCATTCAGCATCAGCTCGATGGACATGAAGATGACCAACGGATTCCGACGCACCAGGACACCCGTGACCCCGACGGTGAAGAGAACAGCCGAGAGCGCGGTGTAGTACGACTCCGGAACCATGCTACGGCGCCTTTCGCTTGGCCAACGCCAGCACACCCACCATGGCGGCCAGCAGCAGGACCGAGGTCACCTCGAAAGCCAAGAGATAATCGGTGAAGAGCAGCCGGCCCAGCGACTCCACGCTCCCGGGCGGGGGCGCTCCCGGGGCCGCGCCGGAGCCGGCAGGCAGCAGGTTCAACCGGAGAGCCACCGCGATCTCGACGAGCAGCAATCCGCCCAGCGGCACGGCGAGGAACCGGGCTTGCCGGAGCCGGTCAGGTTCGGTCTCCTCTCTGCCCGGGATCAGCACCATGATGGCGAAGACGAACAGCACCATGATGGCGCCGGCGTAGATGATCACCTGGGCGGCGGCCAGGAACTCCGCCCCGAGCAGGAGGTAGAGCGCAGCCACGCTTCCGAGGTTCACGACCAGGAAGAGGGCGCCGTGGATCGGGTTGCGCCTGATGACGAGTCCCAATGCCGAGGCGACAGCCAGGATTGCGATCACGAAGAACGCGACGCGTTCCATGCTCTCACGCCTCCCGGTCCGCCGGGATGGGAACGGGCGAGCGCGGCGAGCCGTCGACATGTGCGGGCTCCAGCGCCAGGAGCATCTCCTTACTGTAGATCATCCCAGCCCGGCTGTAGGAGGAGAACTCCAAGATCCCCGTGTCCATTCGGATGGCGTCCTCCGGGCAGGCTTCCACGCAGTAGCCGCAGAAGACGCACTTGCCCAGGTCGATGTCGAACCGCTCCGGATACTTCTCGATGTCCGGGTTCGGATGCTCCGCGCCCACAATGTAGATACAATGCGCCGGGCAGACCGTCTCGCACATCATGCAGGCCACGCAGCGCGGGGAGCCGTCCTCGCGTCTGACCAGGCGGTGGAGGCTCCGGAGCCGGGGGGAGTACGGCCGGCGCTCCTCCGGGTACTGGAACGTGACCGCGCCGCGGGCCTCTCTCCTCCCGAACAGGGAGTGAGCCGTGTGGCGACCCAGGTTGGAAAAGAAGTGTGCGGCGGTGATCCCCAACCCGACCAGGACCTCGACCAGGTAAAAGCGCTGTGGAAGGGTGAGCCTCGGTCGTGTCGTCATCGCCCCTCACCCTCTCCAGGTTACCAGGAGCACCCCTGTCACCACCACGTTCAGGATAGAGAGCGGGAAGAGCCCGAACCACCCCAACCGCATCGCCTGATCGTAGCGGAACCGGGGGAGCGTCCAGCGGATCAGCATGAGGAACCAGCACAGGGCCGACACCTTGAGGACGAAGGCGGAAACCTGGAGGAGGACGACGACCAGATGGGGGAGGGCGAGAGAGGCCCCCCCGGGGAGGTGAACACCGTCGGCCAGCAGATACGGCACCTGCCAGCCGCCGAGGAAGAGGGAAGTGGCCAGGCCGGCGATTACCACCGTCTCCACGAAGTCAGCCATCATGAACATCCCGAACTTCATCCCGCTGTACTCAACGAAGTAGCCGATGATCTCCGACTCCCCTTCCGGGAGATCGAACGGGATCCGCTTGGTCGCGGCGATGCCCGCCGCGAGGAAGAGCACGAAGGCAAGCGGCTGCAGGACGATGCCCCAGGCGGGAATCCACCCGAAGAGGAGCTCCCCTTGCCCCCGGATGATCGTCTGCAAGTCCAGGGATCCGTAGACCATGGCCACCCCCATGATGGATGCGCCGATGGCGACCTCAGCCGAGATCATGAGCGCCGCAGCGCGCTGGCCGCCGAGCAGGGCATAGTTGTTGGCGGAGGCCCAGCCGGCCATCATCACCCCGTACACCCCGAGGGAGAGCATGGCAAAGACATAGAGCAGCCCCACATTGAGGGTCACAGCCTGCAGCGGGATCTCCCGGCCGGCAAGCCTGAGCGTGTCGCCAAAGGGAATGGCGGCAAAGGCTGCGAGGGCGAAGAAGACGGAGACGAAAGGGGCGAAGGTGAAGAGAATCCGGTCCGCCCGCGCAGGTCGAAAATCCTCTTTGGTGAGCATCTTGATCGCGTCGGCCAGCGGGTGGAAGAGACCCCACAGGCGGAGGCCGAAGATGGAGGCGCGGTTGGCGCCGATCCGATCCTGCATGATCGCGGATTGCTTGCGTTCCACCCACGTCAGGAGACCTCCCATGTTGAGGACGAAGAGCATGACGAAGGCCACACGCCCAAATGCAATCCCCAGCTCGGTGAGCATCGCGCTCATATCCCCAACAGTTTGCCGCTGTCCCGTAATTCCCGGTAGGAGAGCTCCCGGTAAGCCGGGACCGCGGAGGCCAAAGCCTTGAAGCACTCTTCGGCCTTACCCGGCAGGGACGGGAGCCCGAGCTCCCCGCCGATCAGGGTCAGGATTTCCCAGTCCGGCCGGGACTCCCCCAAGGGCTCGACAGCCTTCCAGAAGCGCTGCACCCGACCCTCGAAGTTGGTGAACGTGCCACCCCGCTCGGCATAGGTCGCACTCGGGAGGATCAGATGGGCGCGCGGGCTGATCCCGTTTTCGTTGGAGCCCTGGAAGATCAGGCAGTCCAGCGCCAAGAGCCCCTCGAAGACCTCATCTTCGGGCCAGCCGGCCCGCGTCAGATCGTGGTGGAAGACCCAGAGACAGTTGATGTTCTTCTGCTTCGCAGCCCGGAGCATGCCGAGGGCATCGAGGCCTCCCGCGCGCGGCGTCAGACCGATCAGCTCGGCGCCCTTTGAGTTCGGGTTCTTATCGGCCCGAATCAGGATCTGGTCCTCGTACCCAGGCTCCCGGGGCGGCACCCGGAAATCGACGTGCCGGATCCCGAGGTGGTCCGCCAGGCGCCCGAGCACGAAAAGGTCCTCGTTCGCCATCTGAGGGGAGGCCAGGATCCCGATCTCCTCAGGGGCGTACTGCCGGAGGCGCTGGACCACCAGCGGGAGCAACTCGTCCCAGGAGACCTCCACACCCTTCGGCCCCTCCCGCCGGACCGGCGAGGGGAACCGGCTCGGGTCGTCGATGAACCCGAAGCCGTACCGCCCGACGTCGCAGATCCACCAGTTGTTGACCTCGGGGTTCTCGCGGGGCTTGAGCCGGGTGATCCGTCGGCCGTTGTTCTTGTAAGGACGGCGGATATTGTAGTGGATCTCGATGTTGCAGCCGCGCGCGCAGCCGGGGCAGACAGACTTCGCCGTGTCCAGGTACCAGACCCGAACCTTGAAGCGGAACTCCCGCTCTGTCAGGGCGCCCACCGGACAGATGTCGTTGACGTTGGCGGAGTACGGGTTCGCGAGCTCCTTGCCCGGAAAGGTTCCGATCTCGGAGTGGTCGCCCCGCTGGAAGATTCCGAGCTCGCCGGTCCCCGTCACCTCGTCGCAGAACCGAACGCAACGGGAGCAGAGGATGCAGCGTTCGGCGTCCAGGACCACATGCGGCCCGAGAGGGACCGCCTTGGGCTTGTGAACCTTGTCCTCCACCATCCGCGGCGCGTACAGGCCGTGCCGCATGTAGTAGATCTGGAGCCAGCACTCCCCCGCCTGGTCGCATACCGCGCAGTCCAGCGGGTGGTTGATCAGGTGGAACTCCATGATGGACTGCCGGACCTCCAGCAGTTTGGGGGTCTGGGTGTGGACCACCATGCCGTCAGTCGCCCCCGTGTTGCAGCTGATCTGGGGGCGCGGGTTCTTCTCGATCTCCACCATGCAGAGGCGGCACTGCCCCGCGATCGAGAGCCCCGGATGGTAGCAGTAGTGGGGGACCTCGATCCCGAGCCTCCGCGCGGCCTCGATGAGGTTGGTGCCGGCGGGGACCTCGATCTCCTTGCCGTCGATAGTAAGCTTGGGCATCGCCTAGCCTCGGAGGGGGCTGCGCCCCCTACACTCGCCTGCCGCTCGCGCTCTCGAGAGCCTCACCTCGGCGAGGCTGCTTCGCGTACCGAATCTCCCCCCGTCGGTACGCTCGCCGTCGGCTCGCGCTCTCCGCACTCTCGCTGCCGCGAAACTGCTTCGCCGGCGCGGGTACAGCCCGCGCTCGAACCGAGCTCTTTTCCAACCGCGGAGCCCGGCACTCTCGAACTCCACTTCGCGATGACGCCAACTCATGACGACAGCGCTGGCTGGCACCGCGACGCCATGGCAGCGTCCCCGGTCGAGCGCCCCGCCGCAACGAGTGCCTCAAACTCGTGACGAAATTTCTCGATGTAGCTGATGTAGGGGCCCACGGCGCCGTCGTAGAAGGCACAGATCGTGGTGCCGGCGCCCCGCCGGGCCACGTCCAGGATCGTGTCCAGGTCCTCCTTCCGGCCCTTGCCCTGCACGATTCGCTTCGTCATGTTGTGGATCCACCCGGTGCACTCCCGACACGGCGTGCACTGACCACACGACTCGTGGGCGTAGAAGCGGGCGACCACCATGAGGGCCTCAGGGATCGAGACGGTCTCGTCCATGACGATGACACCGGCTGAGCCCGCCATGGTTCCCGAGTTCCGAAGCCCGTCGACGTCGAGAGTGACGTCGATCTCCTCGGCGGTGAGGATCGCGGCCGAGGAGCCGCCCGGCACAACCGCCTTGAGCCTCTTGCCGTCGGGGATCCCTCCCGCGTGCTCGTAGATCAGCTCGCGGAGCGTGGCCGAAACCGGTAGCTCGTAGACCCCGGGGCGTACCACATGCCCAGAGACCGAGTAGATCCGAGTCCCCCCCTGACTCTTCGTGCCGAGGGCCGCGAACCACTCGGCGCCCCGGTCGATGATCGTGGGGATGTGGCAGATCGTCTCGACATTGTTGACGATGGTGGGGGAGTCGAAGGCGCCTCGCACCGCCGGGAACGGAGGTTTGACCTTGGGCCACCCCTTCTTCCCCTCCAGCGAGGAGATCAGCCCTGTCTCCTCGCCGCAGATATAGGCCCCGGCGCCCCGGTGAATGACGACCTCCAGGTCGAAGCCTGACTCCAGGATGTTCCTGCCGAGCATCCCCGCCCCGTAAGCCTCCCGTACGGCGCCCTCGAAGATCCGCCACGGCTTGACGTACTCGCCACGGATGTACACGAAGGCGAGGTGGGAACCGATGGCGTAGGCCGTGATGATCATCCCCTCAATGAGCGCATGGGGGTCCCGCTCCAGCAGGTAGCGGTCCTTGAAGGTGCCGGGCTCCCCTTCGTCGGCGTTGATCACCAGATATCTGGGCTTGGGGCTCTCCTTGGGGAGGAACCCCCACTTGACCGCGGTGGGGAAGCCTGCCCCTCCCAGACCCCTGAGGTTGGCGCGCTTGACCTCCTCGACAATGGCGGCGGGCGTCATGGCAAAGGCCCTGTTCACCGCCGTGTAGCCGCCGGTCTGGCGGTACACCTGAAGGGTGTGGGAATCGGGGAGGTGAAAGTTCCGCGTGAGGATTCGCTCAGCCATCTCCCAGTCCACGTTAGTGTGCCGCTCTCACGCCCACATCCCGGTAATGTCCCGATTCCATTTGCGCTTTGCTGACGCGCTCACGCGGGATTGGTCAGAACTTGGTACTTTTTCCAGTTCCAACGGCTCGTTTCCTCCGTAGTGGGCGCGTGCTATGATTAAATCCGAAAAGGAGGACCGAGATGCCGGTGGTCCTGAAACCAACACAAAAAAAGCTCACCGCAATCATCGAGCCGAGCGAAGGGGTGTATGTCGCCTTCTGCCCCGAGCTCGACCTTGCGACGGAGGGGAACACCCCCGAAGTGGCGCTGGATGACCTCATCGAGATGGCTCTGGACTACGCCGAGCAGTACACGGCCGAATTCGACCGGTTCAGCCAGAGCCCAAACCGCGCCGCCCACGCTCCGTACATGGAGGCCATTCACGCCAACCCCACCCTTGCTGGAGTCCGCGCGCTGTTCGAAGGTTGAATGGCGACGGCCACCTACCGGGAGTTCCGAATGGTTCTCCAGCGCGCCGGCTTTCGCCTCGTCAGATCCAAAAAGCACGAAACCTGGGAAAAAACCCTTGCCGCTGGTGAGATCCTTCAGGTTCGTCTCAGCCACCAGATGGGCCGAGATATCCCCACGCAGTTGTTCCACGCAATGCTCCGGCAAGGCCGTTTGACTCAGGCCGAGTTTTTCGCGCTGCTCCGTCAAGGCTAACCTTCCCTGTATCAATCGAGTCCCACGAGGATCCGATCCAGCTTCTCTCGCGTGAGGAGCCCTTCGTAGCGGTCGTCCACCTGCATCATCGGCGCCATCTCGCAGGCGCACAGGCACTCGACGCTCTGGAGCGTCACCTGCCCATCCTCGGTGGTCTCCCCCACGTCCACCCCGAGCCGCTCCTTCAGATAGCCGAGGACCTCCTGCGCCCCGAGGAGGTGGCAGGTGAGGTTGTGACAGACCGAGATCACGTGCCGGCCCTTGGGCTTGGTAAAGAACAGCGTGTAGAAGGTCACGACCTCGTGGACGTGGGCCGGAGAGAGGCCGAAGAGGCTCGCGACGTACTCCTCGACCTCGAGCGAGAGGTGCCCGAACCGCTCCTGCGCCAGCTGGAGAACCGGCAGGAGAGCGGCCTGCCTGTTCGGGTAGAGTCCCTGGAGCCGTCGGACCTCGGCCAGATCCGCTTCCGTGAACGCGACCGCTGTAGCCCCCATCTCCGCCTCTGACATGACCTCCCCTCGCGCGCTCCTGCCCCCGACTTCGAGTGGCCGGCGCCCCGCAGCTATCTGTCCAGTTCCCCGCCGATCATGTTGATTGACCCGAAGGTCGGGACCACATCGGCCACCATCTCCCCCTGGATCATCCGGTGGAGCGCCGCCATCGGGGGAAAGCATGGCGGCCGGCAGCGGACCCGGTAGGGGCGATCCGTCCCGTCGGACACGATATAGAAACCCAGCTCGCCGTTGGCCCCTTCCACCGGGAGGTACGCCTCTCCCTTGGGAGGGTGGATGCCGTAGCCATCCATGACCAGCATGAAGTGGTTCATGAGCCCTTCGATAGAGCCGTAAGCCTCCTCCTTCGGGGGCAGCACGACCCGCCTGTCCTCCACGTTGACCTGCCGGTGAAGCAGCCTCTCCGAGCCCAGGAGGTTGGGGGAGAGGGTGATCGGGAGCAGGAGCAGCCCCTCGGTCTTCCCCAGCTTGCCCCGATCCACGTAGAGGGCCGGGTCGATCGGCTTGCCGGCAAAGTCGACGCTGATGGGACCTCCGGGGAGCTGGTCCAACGCCTGCTCCACGATCCGCATGGATTGCTCCATCTCAGCCATCCGCACCAGGTAGCGGTCGTAGTTGTCGCCGTTCCGCCCGGTGGGCACCTCGAACTCCACCCGGTCATAGACCCAGTACGGCTGGGCTTTCCGCACATCGTACGGGAGGCCAGTAGCGCGCAGCAACGGGCCCGTGATCCCGTAGGCGATGGTCTCCTCTCTCGAGAGTGCCCCGACCCCTACCATCCGGTCTACGAAGATCCGGTTGCCCGTGAGGAGGGCATGAACCTCTTCCAGCACCTGGCGGGCCTCCTTGAAGGCCTTCCGAACCTTGATGGCGAACTCCCCGGGCAGGTCGGCCCTGACCCCCCCGACGCGACCGTAGGAGATCGTGAGCCGGGCTCCGGTCACGTCCTCGACCAGCTCCCAGAGGTACTCGCGTGCCTTGATCATGTACAGGAAGACGGTGAAGGCGCCGAGCTCCATCGCAGAGGCCCCGATGCAGGTCAGGTGGTCGCAGATCCGGGAGATCTCGCTCATGATCACCCGGATATACTTGCACCGCTCGGTGATGTCGATCCCCAGAAGCTTCTCCACGCACGAGGCGTAGCCGAAGTTGTTGATGAGGGGGGAGACATAGTTGAGACGGTCCGTGTAGGGGATGGCGTTGTTGTACGGACCGGCCTCGCACTCCTTCTCGAACCCCCGGTGGAGGTAGCCGATCTCGACGTCCGCGCTCACCACGGTCTCACCGTCCAGCTGGGTGACGATCCGGATGATGCCGTGCATGGCGGGGTGCGCTGGCCCGACATTCACGTGGAGGTGCTGGGAGCCCGAGCCGGTCCCGCTGCCTTCCCCGAGTAAGATCTCGCGTGTCCTCCGCTCTGCCATTCGCTTCCCTAGTTCTTGGGCCCGATGAGGGGCTGCCGCTTGTTCTTGGGATACTCCTTCCTGAGCGGGTGCCCCTGGAATTCCTCGTACATCAGGAGCCTCCTGAGGTCCGGGTGCCCCTCGAAGCGGATTCCGAACATGTCCCACACCTCCCGCTCGAACCAGTTGGCGACAGGCCAGAGGGAGACCGCGCTGGCGAGCACGGCGTCGTCCTCCTCCACCCGGACTTTCAGCCGCACCCGGTGGTTGTGGGTCAGGGAGTAGAGGTGATAGACCACCTCGAAACGCGGGCTCTCCTCGCGCCCCGCGTATTTCAGGTAGTCCACCGCCGTCAGATCCATGAGGATCTCGAACCGGAGCCTGGGATCTTCCTTGCAGAAGCTCAGGACGTCGAGGATCCCGCGCGCGTCTACCACCGCAGTGTGGTCGCCCCTGAAGTCGTCGGTTTCCCGGATCTTTCCCGCAAACCGCTCCGAAAGCCGAGCAAGAATCGCCTGTCCGTCGATCGGCATGAAGGGGTCGAATCGGGGGCTGAGGCTCAGTACCGCTGAGTCCCCGCAGCGATCTTTTCCTGGAGCTTCATCAGGCCGTCCAGGACACTCTCCGGGCGCGGCGGGCAACCCGGGATGTACACATCCACGGGGATGATGGTGTCGATCCCCATGACCGTGGCGTAGTTGTCATAGAAACCGCCTGTGCAGGTGCAGACCCCGAAGGCCACCACCCACTTGGGCTCAGTCATCTGATCGTACACGCGCTTCAGGACCGGCGCCATCTTGTGGCTGATGGTCCCGACCGCGAACAGGACATCGGCTTGGCGCGGGGAGAAGCGGGGGAGCCCCGCCCCGAACCGGTCCACGTCGTAATGCGAGCAGGCCGTGGCCATATACTCCATGCCGCAGCACGCGGTCACGAATGGGTACTGGAAGATGGAGTACTTGCGCGCCCAGCCGATCGCCTCGTCAAGCTTCGAAGTGAAGAAGCTCCCTAACCCCACTCGAGGCCTCCCTTCTGCCAGATGTAGAGGAAGCCCAGCATGAGGATGCCGAGATAGAAGAGGATCGCGGCGATCCCGTACCATCCCAGCTCGCCGACCAGTACGGTCCAGGGAAAGATGAACATCAGCTCGATGTCGAAGATGATGAAAAAGATAGCGATGGTCGAAAACTTGATGGCGAACCGGCCCTCGGGCAACGAGAACGGAGTCTCGCCGCATTCGAAGGGCTCGAGCTTGATCGGGGTGGGGCGCCGCGGGGCGATCAGCGAGGGAATCCAGAGCATGGCCCCTGCCACCGCCGCCGCGAAGCCGAACACCATGAGGATCAGCGCGTGCTCCATCTTCGGCTCACCGGGCGGAACTGCACCCTCCGGGCGAGGACACGCCGGGACCAGCTACCGCCCGCAATGTCGAGCTCCCTCCGAGGCCTTGGGCCTGGCGCTTGGCGTGGTAGGAGCTCCGCACCAGGGGACCGGCTTCCACGTGGCCGAAGCCCATGGCGCGCCCCAGCGCGGCCAGCTCCACAAACTCATCGGGGGAGTAGAAGCGGGCGACAGGGAGATGCCGGGGAGACGGCCGGAGGTACTGGCCCAGCGTCAGGATATTCACGTCCACCCGACGGAGATCCTCCATGGTTCGGATGAGCTCGTCCCGGGTCTCCCCGAGCCCCAGGATGATCCCCGACTTCGTGAGGAGATCGGGGACGAGCGCCCTCGCCTGCATGAGAAGCGCTAGCGCCCGCTCGTACCGCCCCCCGTGACGCGCGACCTTGTAAAGCCGCGGAACCGTCTCAGTGTTGTGGTTCAGGATGTCGGGCCGGGCCTCCAACACCTCCGCCAGCGCGTCCGCCGAGCCCTGAAAGTCAGGGATCAGCACCTCGACGTGGCACCCGGGCGCCTCGCGACGGATGGCACGGATGGTGGCGGCGAAGACGGCGGCTCCGCCGTCAGCCAGGTCATCCCGATTCACCGAGGTGATCACCGCATGCTCGAGCCCCAGGGTCCGGACGGCGCGCGCCACTCGCTCGGGCTCCTCGCGGTCTTCCCACGTGGGGCGGCCGTGGGTCACCGCGCAGTAGCCGCAGTTCCGGGTACAGATGCCACCCAGGATCATAAAGGTGGCGGTCAGATCCTCCCAACAACCCCCGATGTTCGGGCAGCGCGCCTCCTCACAGACGGTGTGGAGATTCCACCCCCGCACCAGGCTCTTCAGCCGAACATAGTCAGGTCCGCCCGGAGCCCGCACCTTGAGCCAGGGCGGCTTCCGGGCATCGGAAGAGGGGGAGGAACTGAGAAGAGAGAGCGATACGCCCATGTTTTCTTCCATTATGCCACAGCGTTGACACGCTCCCAAGCGGGCCGAACAGCCGAAGGCCCTTCCGGATGCGGGAGCTCTCGCCGATCCCGCCATCTTGCCTTGCGCCGTCAACAGTTGGGCCTGCTTACATCCTCACCACCCCATCGTCCACCGCCTCGAGCTCAAAGGCCGCGGCCATGAGGGCCTTCGTGTACGGGTGGGTCGGGTGATCAAAGATCTCAGAGGCCGGGCCCTGCTCGACGACCCGGCCGGCCTGCAGGACCATGACCTCGTCGCTCAGCGCACGGATCACCTTCAGGTCGTGGCTGATGAAGAGATAGGCCAGGTTGTGGCGAGCCTGTAGCTCGCGCAACAGGTCGACGATCTGCGCCTGGACCGACATGTCGAGGGCTGAGGTCGGCTCATCGAGCACGACGAGGCGAGGCCGGAGGACCATCGCTCGGGCAACCGCGATGCGCTGCCGCTGGCCGCCCGAGAATTCGTGCGGGTACCGGTCACGGGTGTCGGGATCGAGGCCGACCTCTCGCAACGCTTGCTCGATCAGCTCCTGGCGCTCGGCAGGCGTGGCGCCGACTTTGTGCACCTTCAGCCCCTCCTCGATGATCTGGCTCACCGACAGCCGCGGGGAGAGCGAGCCGTACGGGTCCTGGAAGACGATCTGCATCTCGCGCCTGAGCGGGCGCAGGGCCTTCGAGCGGAGTCCCTGGATCTCGCGCCCCCGGAAGTGGATCGTGCCCTCGCTCTTCTGAAGTCGCAGCAGGGCGAGGCCGAGCGTGGTCTTCCCCGAGCCGCTCTCACCGACGACGCCAAGAGTCCGGCCCTCGCGAACGGTGACGGTGACGCCGTCGACCGCCTTGACGTGGTCGACCGTGCGCCTCAGGACTCCGGCCTTGATCGGAAACCAGACCTTCACGTTCTGGGAACCCAGGATGACCGGGGCGTCCGCGGCGGCGGCATGAGGACGGCCCTGAGGTTCAGCGGCCAGCAGGCGGCGCGTGTACGGATGGCGCGGGCGCTCGTAGATGCCAGCGACAGCGCCGGCCTCAACGATCTCGCCCTGGGTCATGACGCAGACGCGGTCTGCCATCTTCCGGACCACGGCGAGGTCGTGGGTGATCAGCAGGAGCGCCATCCCGAACTTGGCCTGGAGATCCTTGAGCAACTTCAGAATCTGCGCTTGGACTGTGACGTCGATGGCGGTCGTCGGCTCGTCGGCGATCAGGAGGTCGGGCTCGTTGGCGAGCGCCATGGCGATCATCACGCGCTGGCGCTGGCCGCCGGAGAGCTGGTGTGGATAGGCGCCCAGTCGCTGCTCGGCCTCCGGCAGGCCGACCAGACGCAACAGCTCCAGGGTCCGAGCGCGCGCCGCCGCGCGGCCCAGGGCCTTGTGGACGAACAGTAGTTCGTTGATCTGCTTCTCGATCGTGTGGAGCGGGTTCAGCGACGTCATCGGCTCCTGGAAGATCATCGTGATCCGGTTCCCGCGCACCCGCCTGAGCGCCGCCTCGCTCGCGCCGAGCAGCTCCTGACCCTGGAACCGGACGCTGCCACTCGGGTGGCGGGCGATCGGGTAGGGCAGGAGCTGGACGACGGAGAGGGCGGTAACAGTCTTGCCGGAGCCGCTCTCTCCCACGAGGGCCACCATCTCGCCGCGGTCGATCTCGAACGAGACGCCCCGCAAGGCACGGATCTCACCCCCGGGCGTGTCGAACGAGACCGAGAGGTCGCGAACTGCCAGGAGCGGGCCCCAGCTCACCGGACCGCCTTCCGCGGATCGAAGGCGTCGCGCACCGCCTCGCCGATGAAGATCAACAGACTCAGCATGACCCCGAGCACGACGAACCCGGTGATGCCCAGCCATGGCGCCTGAAGATTGGCCTTGCCCTGGGCCAGGATCTCGCCGAGCGACGCCGAGCCCGGCGGCAGGCCGAAGCCGAACAAGTCGAGCGCAGTCAGCGTCACGATCGAGCCGTTCAGGATGAACGGCAGGAACGTCAGCGTCGCCACCATGGCGTTGGGCAACACGTGCTTGAACATGATCACGGCGTTCGTAACGCCGAGAGCGCGCGCGGCGCGCACGTAGTCGAAGTTCCGGGCCCGGAGGAACTCGGCGCGCACCACGGCGACCAGCGACATCCAGCTGAAGAGGAGCATCACCCCGAGAAGCCACCAGAAATTTGGCTCGACGAGGCTTGCCAGGATGATCAGCAGATAGAGCGTCGGCACGCTCGACCAGATCTCGATGAAGCGCTGGAAGAAGAGATCGATCGCGCCGCCGAAATAGCCCTGGACACCGCCGGCGATGACGCCGATTACGGAGCTGACCAGGGTCAGGGTCAGGCCGAACAGCACCGAGATGCGAAACCCGTAGATGAGCCGGGCGGCCAGGTCGCGTCCCTGGTCGTCGGTGCCGAGCCAGTTGACCGACGACGGCGGCGCCGGGGCCGGCACGGGAAGATCGTAGTTGATCGTGTCGTAGCGGAAGGGGATCGGCGGCCAGATCATCCACCCCTTCTCGTTGATCGCCTCGATGACGAACGGGTCTCGATAGACCGCCTCGGTCGGGAAGGCGCCGCCGAAGGTGGTCTCAGGATACGATTTCAAGATCGGGAAGTAGAATGCGCCGTCGTAGCGGGCGAGCAGCGGCCGGTCATTGGCGACGACCTCGGCGAAGAGGGTCGTGACGAACAGGAGGAGGAAGATCCACAGCGACCAGAAGCCGCGCCGGTTGGCCCTGAAGTTGTGGAGGCGCCGGCGGGTCAGGGGGCTGAGGCGCATACCTCAGACCTCGCGGGTGGCGAAGTCGATGCGCGGGTCGATCGCAACGTACGTCAGATCGCTGACCAGCCTCAGCCCGAGGCCGACCAGGCTGTAGATGTAGAGGGTCCCGAACACGATCGGATAGTCGCGGTTGATCACCGCCTCGAAGCCCAGCAGCCCGAGACCGTCCAGCGAGAAGAGCATCTCGATCAGCAGGGCCCCAGTGAAGAGGATCAGAACCAAGGCGGCCGGGAACCCGGCAACGACGATCAGCATGGCGTTGCGAAAGACGTGGCCGTAGAGCACGCGCCGCTTCGTCAGCCCCTTGGCGCGGGCGGTGGTCACGTACTGCTTGTTGATCTCCTCCAGGAACGAGTTCTTGGTCAGCATGGTAAGTGTCGCGAAGCCGCCGATCACCAGCGCCAGCACCGGCAAGGTGATGTGCCAGAGATAGTCGACGATGCGGGCCGGCCAGGAGAGCTCGGCCCAGTTCTCGGAGACGAGGCCGCGCAGCGGAAACCAGGCGAAGAAGCTGCCGCCCGCGAAAAGCACGATCAAGAGGATGGCGAAGAGGAAGGAAGGGATGGCGTAGCTGATGGTCACCACGCTGCTGGTCCAGACATCGAATGGGGAGCCGTCGCGCACGGCCTTGGCAATGCCGAGCGGGATCGAGATGAGGTAGACCAGGAGCGTCGTCCAGAGGCCGAGCGTGATGGAGACCGGAAGCTTCTCCATCACCAGCTCGATCACCGGGCGGTCGCGGAAGAAGCTCGAGCCGAAGTCGAACAGGATGTAGCTCTTCATCATGCGGAAGAACCGCTGGTGGGCAGGCTTGTCGAAGCCGTACTGCTTCTCGAGCTGGCGGATGAGCTCGGGATCGAGGCCACGGGCGCCGCGATACCTGCCGATGACCTCAGCGCTCCGCCCCGTTTCGAGGGCGGGGCGCTGGCCGGACGTCTCGCCGGTGGCTGAACCGCCCACCCGGGCCGTGGCCCGGACGGCATGCCCCCTGAGCTGGGCGATCACCTGCTCGACCGGGCCGCCTGGGGCCAACTGGATGATCGCGAAGTTGATCACCATGATCCCGAACAGGGTCGGGATGATCAGGAGCAGGCGGCGGAGGACGTACGCGAGCATCGGCGCCGGCTGAACCCTCCGGGGCTACTTGGCGACCCTGCCCTTGCGCCGGACCAGCTCGCCCTCCTTCTTCAGATCGACCCACCAGGTGTCGAAGCCGAGAGCGTATTTCGGCGAGATCGCGGGCCGGCCGAACTTGTCCCAGTACGCGACCCGGTACGCCTGGATGTGCCAGTGGGGGATGACGTGATGCCCCCACAGGAGGACGCGGTCGAGCGCGCGGGTGCGGGCGACTAGGCTCTCGCGATCCGGCGCGGAGATCACCAGGTCGATGAGCTCATCGACCACCGGGTCTTTGATGCCGGCGAGGTTGCGGCTGCCGGGGAGATCGGCGGTCTCCGAGTGCCAGAAGTCACGCTGCTCGTTGCCGGGCGACAGCGACTGGCCCCACACCCCCACCGTCATGTCGAAGTCGAAGTTATCGATGCGCTGCTGGTACTGCGCCGTGTCGACGGTGCGGACGCGCGCGATGATGCCGAGCCGCTCGAGGTTCTTCGCGAACGGGAGGGCGACGCGCTCGAAGCCCGGGTCATTGCTGAGGATCTCGAACCGCATCGGCTCTCCGCGGGCGTTGACGAGCCGCTGGTTCTTCACGCTCCAACCCGCCGCCGCGAGGAGCCTCAGCGCCTTGCGCAAGTTGTTGCGGATGTTGCCCGAGCCGCCTGTCGAGGGCGGCTGGTACTCCCGGGTGAAAACCTCGTCAGGAACCTTCCCCCGAAACCGCTCAAGTATTCCGAGCTCCTCGGGTTCCGGGAGGCCCCGCGAGGCCAATTCCGAGTTCGAGAAGTAGCTCCTCGTCCGGGTGTAGGCGCCGTAGAACAGGTGCGTGTTGGTCCACTCGAAGTCGAAGGCGTAGGCAAGTGCCTGCCGCACACGGGAATCCTTGAAGATGGGACGACGCTCATTGAAGACGTACGCCTGCATCCCGGTCGGCACCTGATTCTTGATCTCTTCCTTCTTGATCAGGCCCTGCCTCACCGCCGGGCCGGTGTAGGCCGTGGCCCAGTTTTTCGACGAGTTCTCCTGGCGGAAGTCGTAGCGACCCGCCTTGAAAGCCTCCAGCGCCACTATCGTGTCGCGATAGTAGTCGAAGCGAATCGTGCCGAAGTTGTCGCGGCCGACATTGACGGGCAGCCTGGCGCCCCAATAATCCTTGACGCGGCGATAGGTGATGGAACGACCCGGGTCGACCGACTCGACCCGGTACGGACCGCTCCCCAGCGGCGGCTCGAGCGTCGTCTTCTCGAAGTCACGCGTGCGCCAGTACGCCTTGGACAGCACCCGCATCTGGCCGACGATCAGCGGCAGCTCGCGGTTGTCGCCTCTGCCGAAGATGAACTTCACCTTCCGCTCGCCGACCTTCTCGGCCCTGATGACCTGAGCGTAGTAGGTCCGAAAGAACGGATGGCCCTTGGTCTTCAGGGTGTTGAATGTCCAGATCACGTCGTCGACGGTGATCGGGCTACCGTCGTGAAAGCGCGCCTCGGGCCTGAGGGTGTAGGCCACCCACGAGCGATCGGCCGGCGTCTCGATGCTTTCAGCGATCAGCCCGTACTGGGCAAACGGCTCGTCGGCAGAGCCAACCGTCAGGGTCTCGAAGACCCCGCCGAGCCCCGTCGCCGCCACGCCCTTGAGGATGAAGGGATTCAGCGTATCGAAGGTCCCGATCGCCGCCAGCCTGACGTCGCCCCCCTTAGGGGCGTTCGGGTTGGCGTACTCGAAGTGCGTGAAGTCCGGCCCGTACTTGAGATCGCCGTACATCGACAGGCCGTGCCCGACGGTGATCTTGGGCTCGGCCGCCCGGGCGGCGGCGTGAATCGTCGAGGCGAGCACCACGGCGACGATGACTGCGGAGGCGGTGAATCGCATCCTGTCCCCAGGACAGTCTTACATACACTCGACCGTCAAAACTATCTCATAATCGAGCAGGGCGCAGCAATCTGACATGGTCCGGGCCTGATCGCGGCGGCCTTTCGAGCCGCTTCAGCCCCGGTGTCAGCTACGGGCAGAAAATCGAAGGGTTAGGAGTGGATGGTGCCGAAGGGGGGACTCGAACCCCCACGGGTCGCCCCACACGCCCCTCAAACGTGCGCGTCTGCCAATTCCGCCACTTCGGCACAGGAGAGAAAAAGTATGGCACTCCAGTCACCGACCTGTCAAACGCGCGACCGCTCAGCAGAGGATTCGGAGTGCCGGGGGGGCTTCATCTAGCGGCCTGGGCCCACGGCCTGGCGCAGGCGCGGGTCGAGGGCATCGCGGATCCCCTCCCCAACGAGGTTATAGGAGAGGACCGTGATCAGGATGGTGAGCCCCGGGTAGAGGGAGAGCCACCAGGCGATCTCGATGGCGTCTTTCCCGTCGTTCAGGATATTCCCCCACGAGGCATGGGGAGGCTGGACGCCGAGACCGAGGAACGAAAGCCCGGACTCGATCAGGATGGCCGCGGGAACTCCCAGCGTCATGGCGACCAGCACCGGCGCCATGGCATTGGGGAGGATGTGGCGCCAGATAATCCGTGTCCTCCCCGCCCCCACGGCCTGGGACCAGAGCACGAACTCTCGCTCCTTGAGGGTCAGGAACTCGGCTCTCACGAGCCGGGCCACCCCCATCCATCCCGTGAGCCCGAGCGCCGCCATGATGATCCAGATGGAGGGCCGGAGGAATGCGAGGACGGCCAGGAGAAGGAAGAAGCGCGGGAACACCAGCATCAGATCCACCAGCCGCATAATGACGGCGTCGACAAGCCCGCCGTGGTATCCGGCCACAGCCCCGAGAAGGAGGCCGATGGCCGTGGCGATCCCCACCACGACGAAGCCCACCGCCAGGGAGACGCGGGAGCCGTACAGGATTCGGGAGAGGACGTCCCTGCCGAGCTGGTCGGTGCCGAGCCAGTGATTGCGGGAGGGCGCGGTGAGGATCTTGGTCACATCGGGCTCGTAAGGATCCCAGGGAGCCAGGATCGGCGCCAGCAGCGCCACGAGGACCAGGCAGACCACCACCGCGCCGGCCGCCACTGCCAGGCTGTTCTTCCCGAACATCCGCCAGACGAGCGGGATCTCTCCGCGAGGAGCCAGGCGCACGCTCCGCTCACCTCCCCCCGCGAAGGCCCACCCGGATCCGGGGGTCGACCAGGGCGTAGGAGATATCAGCCAGCAGGTTGCCGACCAGCGTGAGGGTCGCCACGACCACTAGGTTTCCCATGATCACCGGGTAGTCGCGCTCAAAGAAGGACTGAACCATCAGCTGCCCCATTCCCGGGATGGCAAAGATCGTCTCCACGATCACGCTCCCGCCGATCAGTGCCGGCACCGACAGCCCCAGGATCGTGAGCACGGGGAGCAAGGCGTTCCGGAGCGCGTGCTTGCCGATGACCACCGGCTCCGAGAGCCCTTTGGCGCGCGCCGCCTGAATATACTCCTGCCGGACGACCTCAAGCATGCTCTGGCGCATATAGCGCGAGAACCCCGCAAGCCCCCCGAAGGTGGTCACCAGCACCGGGAGGAAGAGGTGGGAGATGAGGTCCCATTGCCGCTGCCAGAAGGAGAGGTACTCCCAATTCAGGGAGCGGAGCCCCGAGATGGGGAGCCACCCGAGCTGGACCCCGAAGAGAATCATCAGGAGCAGGGCGAGCCAGAAGTTGGGGGTCGCGAATCCGATGAAGACGAAGACGGTCGTGAGCTTGTCGAAGAGGGAGTACTGCCGGGTGGCGGAGAGGACGCCGACGGGGACCGCCACCGCCAGGATAACGAGCATTCCGATGGCGTTGAGGAAGAGGGTGACGGGCAAGCGCTCACCGATCTTCTGGAGTACCGGCTTCCCGTCTGGAGCGAAGGAGCGGCCGAAATCCAGGCGCGCCAGTCGGCTGAGCCAGTTCCAGTACTGAACATGCAGGGGCTTGTCCAGGCCGTACAGCTCCCTGAGAGCCTGCTTGGCCTGAGCCGAGGCCTTGATGCCCAGCTCTCCGATCTGAACCTCCATGGGCTCACCGGGGGCCAGGTGATAAACCAAGAAGGAGACAACGGTGATGCCGATGAGGAGGGGAACGGCCACCGCCAGCCGCCGAAGCACGTAAAGCAGCATCGCGACCTTTGCTTACCGCACCTCAGCCGGCTGAAGCCAGATCGAGGTGCTCCACCCGGTTCGAGCGCACTCCTGCCGCGACCTCACCCAGAGGTGTAGCGCTGGAGGTGTCGAGGAACGTACCACCGGATGAAGTTGAAGATGATCCCGTTGGGGGACGGCTCGATCCCGTGGACCCGCGAGGAGACTACCGGCAGGGCATCCCGGAAGTAGAGGAAGATGATCGGCTGGTCCTCCGCCAGAATCTCCTGGAGCCGGTCGTAGTGCGGCTTCCGCTCCTCGCGTCTGCAGGAGGCCCTGCCACGCTCGAGCAGCCTGTCCACCTCTTGGTTGGCATAGGAGATGAAGTTCAGCTCGTCAGGGCCGGTCTTGGAGGAGTGCCAGACATCATACTGATCCGGGTCTGGCCCGATCCCCCAGCCGAGGACCACGGCCTCGAAGCGCCGTTTCTGGACGAAGTCCTTGATGAAGGCGACCCACTCGAGGATCTGGATGTCGGCCGCGACCCCGACTTCCTTGAGGCGGCGCTGGATGATCTCGGCCACCTTTTTTCGCTCGTCGTTGCCCAAATTGGTGCGGATCGTGAAGGCAAAGGGCTTGCCGTCCTTGTCCACGACGCCGTCTCCGTCGGTGTCCCGCCAGCCGGCCTCAGCCAGAAGCGCCCTGGCCTTTTCGGGGTCGTAAGGATAGCGGCGCACATCCGGATTGTAGGCCCACGTCCCCGGCTTATAGGGACCGGTCGCCTCCCTGCCCAGACCCATGACGATCCCCCCGATCAGCTCCCGCTTGTCGATGGCATGGGCCAAGGCCTGGCGAACGCGCTTGTCTCTGAAGAGGGGATGCTTCAGGTTGAACCCGAAATAGGTGTACGCATTGGAGGGGTAACGGAACTTGTTGTACGCTTTGCGGAAGGCGGGGTACCCGGTCAGGCGCGCGTACTGGAGCGCGGTGAGCCCGGCGAAGTCCACCCCCTTGGCTTTGAGCTCGAGGAAGATGGTGGCCTGGCTCGGGATAATGCGGTACACGACGCGCGAGAGATAAGGACCGTCCTCGAAATAGTCCGGATCGGCCACTAACACCAGCTTCTCGCCGCTCTTCCACTCGACGAACCGGTACGGCCCGGTGCCAACGGGGCGGAGGTTCTGGGGCGCTTCGCGAAGGCGCCCTTCTCCGACGTAGGGCTCCAGCAGGTGCTTGGGGAGCATCCAGATCTGCCAGGTCTCCTGGGCCTGGGCATACGCCTTCGAGTAGGAGATCCGAACCGTGTGGGGATCGACGACCTCCACATTCTTTACAGCCAGGAAGTCCTCCTTGTAGGCCGTCGGCGTCTTCGGGTGGATCATCGTCTCGTAGGTGAAGCGGACATCCTCGGCGGTGAACGGCCGGCCGTCGTGCCAGCTGGCGTTCTTGCGAAGCTTGAAGGTGAGGGTGAGACAGTTCTCAGAGAGCTCCCAGGACTCGGCCAGATCGGGAACCAAGTTCAAATCCTTGTCGCGCTTGATGAGGCCCGAATAGATCAGGCTGCCGACCTCGTGGGAGGCGCCGTCGGAGGTGATGTTCGGGATGAGCCCCCGGATGTCCGCGATGGAGGCCTGGATGAACGTGTCGCCATAGGCAGGCCCGGCCGGCGAAGGCGGGCTGGGGCCGTCGCTCCCTCCCTCCACATCCTGGCCGCATCCCGACAGGACCAGGAGCGAGGCAGCAACAAGCGCCAGGAGCCCGGCAACGCTCGGCATCTTATTCAGGACCCTGATCCGGCTGAGCGGGCTGTTGGAGTGGAGCCGGCTCGGTCACCACCGATCCTCCCCGCTGAGAGGCCAGGAGGGCCAGGCTCAAGGAGGTGAGCATGAAGACGATCGCCATGCCGGTCGTGACCTTCCCGAGGAGCGTGGGCGTCCCCATGGAGCCGAACACGGTCTGACTCCCAGCACCACCGAAGGCCGAGCCGATGTCGGCACCCTTTCCAGCCTGAAGCAGCACGATGGCGATGATGCCCAAGCTGACGAACACATGCAAGACCACGAGGATTGTATACACGATCCCTTACTCCTTTGTCGGGCCGCTTCTCACGGCCGACTTTCTCACGATTCCGAGAAACGACTGGGGCTGGAGGCTCGCCCCGCCCACCAGCGTGCCGTCGATCTCCAGTTCCGCGACGAGCGGGCCCACCGTGTCCGCCTTCACGCTGCCCCCGTAGAGGATGCGCACGGCCTGGGCCGCCTCTTTCGAGGCCAGCTCGGAGAGAAGCCCGCGGAGGTACCCGTGTACCTCGACGGCCTGAGCGGGAGTGGCGTTCACCCCCGTGCCGATCGCCCACACCGGCTCGTAGGCCAGAAGACACCGGCCGATCGCCTCGGGGGTGCATCCGGTCAAGCCGCCCCGAAGCTGCCCCTCGACCACGTGGAAGGTAAGCCCCTGGCCGCGCTCCTCGGCCGTCTCCCCCACGCAGAGGAGCGGGGTGAGCCCGTGGGCCAGGGCCGCGCGGACTTTCCGGTTGATGATCGAATCACTCTCCCCCAGCTGCCGCCGCTCGGAGTGGCCGAGAATCACCAGCCGGCAACCGAGCTCGGTCAGCATGGCCGGCGACACCTCACCGGTGAAGGCCCCGCTCCCTTCCCAGTGGCAGTTCTGGGCCCCGAGGCCGATGGGGGAGGTGGCCAAAAGCTCCGCGACTTGAGAGAGGGCCGTGAAGGGAGGGCAGAGCACCACCTCGATACCCTTGAGCCGTTTGAGCCCGTCCCGCACCGCTCCCGCCAAAGCCCGGGCCTCCGCGAGTGTCCCATGCATTTTCCAATTGGCCACCACCACGGGGATGCGCATCAGCTGGCTTCGGTCAGCGCCTCCACGCCAGGCAGCTTCCGTCCTTCGAGGAACTCCAGAAAGGCGCCACCGGCAGTGGAGAGATAGCTCATCCGATCCGCCACGCCGGCCCGCCTGATCGCCGCCACGGTCTCCCCACCCCCCACGACCGTGAACGCCGAGGAGGCAGCCACGGCCCGCGCCAGCTCAAACGTCCCTCCGGCAAAGGCCGGGGTTTCGAAGACCCCAACGGGTCCGTTCCAGACCACGGTCCCGGCCGGGCGGAGCGCTTCCCGAAAGAGTGCCAGCGTCGCCGGCCCGATGTCGAGCCCCATCAGAGCCGCCGGGATTCGGCGGATAGCGACCGTCTGAACCTCCTCCGCACTCTCCGGGCTCGCGGCAACGACCGCATCCACCGGAAGCCCCACCTGCACCCCACGGGCCCGCGCCTGGGAAAGCGCCTTTCGCGCGGTCCCCAGCAGGTCGGGCTCCACCAGCGAGCGGCCAGGGTCATGCCCGAGGGCCTTGAGAAAAGTAAAGGCCATCCCACCCCCGATGAGAAGCGCGTCCACCTTGGTCAGCAGGCGATCGATGAGCGCCATCTTGTCCGAGACTTTGGCCCCACCCAGGATCGCCAGCAGCGGACGCTCGGGGTGATCCAGGACCCGCCCTAACGCCTCCAGCTCCTGCCGCATCAACAAGCCCGCTGCCGCCGGCTGCAGGCAGCGCGTGATGGCGGCGATTGAGGCATGCGCCCGATGGCAGGCCGAAAAGGCGTCATTGACATAAAGCTCTCCCAGGCGCGCCAGGGCCTGGGCAAAGCTCGCGTCGTTCTCCTCCTCCTCGGGATGGAAGCGGAGGTTCTCGAGGAGCAGGAGCTCTCCGGGCTTGAGGGCACTCGCCAGCGCCTCGACCGCTTCACCCACACAGTCAGGCGCCCGCGGAACCGGCTGCCCGAGAAGCTCCTCCAGCCGAGCAGCCACGGGCGCCAGGGAGTACGCCGGGTTGACCTTCCCCTTCGGACGGCCCAGGTGAGAGGCCAGCACCACGACCGCACCGGCTTTCAGGCAGTGCCGGATCGTCGGGAGCAGGCGCTGAAGCCGGGTGTCGTCAGCCACCCGACCACCCGCCAGAGGCACGTTCAGATCCGCCCGGAGAAAGATGCGCTTCCTCTCCAGGTCGAGTTGGTCAACGACCAGCTTAGGCATGCGATCTCGTGCGCCGGCAGGCGGAAGTGGACGACCTGAACTCTCTCGCCGCAATCAGAGAGACCTCGCCATATGGCGAACCAGGTCCCGCACCCGGCAGGAGTACCCCCATTCGTTGTCGTACCACGCCAGCACCTTGACCAGGTGCCCGTCAATGAGAGCCGTCGAGGGGAGGTCCACAATGGCCGAGTGCGGGTTGCCGTTGAAGTCCACGGAGACCAGCTCCTCGTCCGTGGCATCCAGAATCCCTTTGAGCGGGCCAGCGGCCGCCTCCCGGAACGCGTCGTTGACCGCCTCCACCGTAGCGCGCTGCTCCAGCTCCGCCACCAGGTCCACGACCGACACGTTCGCCGTCGGAACCCGGATAGCGATCCCGTCCAACTTGCCCTTGAGCTCAGGGAGTACCACGCCCACCGCCGTTGCCGCGCCTGTGGTCGTGGGAATCATGCTGAGCGCCGCCGCGCGGGCCCGCCTCAGGTCCTTGTGGGGGAAATCGTGGACCGGCTGATCGTTGGTGTACGCGTGCACCGTGGAGGCGAATCCGTGCCTGATGCCGAAGCGGTCCAGCAGCACCTTGGCGACTGTCGCCAGACAGTTCGTGGTGCACGAAGCGCAGGAGACCACGTGGTGGGATGCCGGATCGTATTGGGCCTCGTTGACCCCCAGGACCACGGTCAGATCGGGATCTTTGCCGGGAGCCGTGATCACCACCTTGCGAGCCCCGGCCTGGAGGTGCCTGGACGCCTTGGCCTTGTCGCGGAAGATTCCCGTGGCCTCCACCACCACTTCCACGCCCAGCTCCTTCCACGGCAAGGCTGACGGATCCTTGGTGGCATACACCCGCACCTCCTGGCTGTCCACGAGCATCGATTCCCCCTTGAGGCGGACCTCTTGCGCCAAGGTGCCATGGACCGAGTCATGCTTGAGGAGGTGCGCGAGGGTCCGGGCGTCAGTCAGGTCGTTGACCGCTACTACTGCCAACTCCCCGCTCTCCAAGGCCGAGCGGAACACCAGGCGCCCGATCCGCCCGAACCCGTTAATGCCGACTCGAATCGCCATGACACGCTCCTTTGCTTGACGGGGACCTCAAGAGGCCAGCTTGGCAGGCGTCCTCTACAATTATATCGATCCGGAAAATCATGCGTCAATGGGGCCGATGCGCTTACGGCAGACGGGCGAGCGCGAGCACCCCCACGCTGCTCGCCCCGCCGGCCAGCAGGACCCGGCAGCATTCGGCCGCCGTGGCACCCGTCGTGAACATATCATCGATAAGGAGCACGTGCCGACCCGCCACGGCTTCCGGACGAGAGAGGACAAACGCTCCGCGCACATTAGCACGCCGCTCTCCGCTCGAGAGCTCGGTCTGGGGTCGGGTGGCGACGGCTCGCCTGAGCGCTGAGGCGTGCACCGGAAGCCTCAACTGCCGAGCAACCCGGCGGGCCAGGAGGAGCGACTGGTTGAATCCCCGCTCAGCCTCGCGGCTCCGGTGGAGCGGCACCGGCACCAGGCAGTCCACGGTGCCGTGAGGCAGGAGTGTCATCCCCGCCTGGGCGAGCAGGTGCCCCAGGGGACGGGCCAGGGCGGTTTTGCCCCCGAACTTGAAGGCATGGAGCGCGTTCCGAACGGTGTCTCGGTAGAGGGTCGCGGCCCGAGCGTAGGCAAAGGGCGGATCCCGGCGCCGGCACTCATCGCACTCAGAGAGCGCTCCCCCAGACGAATGCGGAGAGAACGAATAGAACGGCCGGCCGCAGCGGACACAGTACGGCGGCGCAATTCGCTCGAGAGAGGCCCAGCAAAGGCCACAGAGGGGATCGTGCCGGCCCTCAGCCAGGCGACAGTCGCAAAGGGGGCAGATCGGGGGGAAGAGAAGGTCGAGAAATGCAGTCGCCCACTGGCGCCCCTGATCGAGCTTTCCAGCCACCCGAGCATCACCTTCGAGCTGATTGAGGGCCACCGGGATCTCCCGCCGGCCGGCCAGGCAGTAGTCGCGAAACGAGCCACCGCTATTCAGGAATGAGGTCATGAAGCGGCCGCTACGGACCTCGTCACGACGGCCGGCCCTGGGCAGCCAGACACGGGTTGGGTCGACGGCCCGACAGCGGATGACAGGAACTCTGATGGGGACGACAAGCAGGAGGGCCCGACATCAGCGAGCCCTAGGCCGTCGCCGTTCGCTCCTCATCCTCGACAATCCGTTGGCAGCCGATGCAGTAGCGAGCGAACGGGAGCGCCTCAAGGCGCTTGTCCGAGATGGGCGCACCGCAGCGCTCGCAAGAGCCGAACGAGCCCTGTTCGATCTTTTGAAGCGCGGAGGTCACATCTTTGAGGAGGCGGCGGTCGCCGTTCCCGAGCTCGAAGAGAAACTCCCGGGTGTACGCGGTGGCCGCCTGGTCGCCGAGGTCTTTGATTGAGTCGTCCTCCTGCCCCTTGCCGTAGAGGGAGGTCCGACCCACCTCATCAACCAGCTGGCGTTGCTTCTCGATCAGCCTCTTCCTGAAATACGCCAAGCGGTTCTTGTTCATCGTTATCCTGTCCTCCCCACCGCTAGGCTGCTCAGCACGTGAGTGCCATACCGTACCACGCCCGATTGAGGAAATCAACCCCCCGCCCTCACCCTTCCACCGAGAGCAGCGGAGCATCACCCCACAGGCGCTCAAGCGCGTAAAAACTCCGGGTTTCCTCAAGGAAGACATGCATCACCGCATCGCCGTAATCCAGCAGGAGCCAGCCACTTTCCGGCACGCCCTCCAGGTGAAGCAGGCGCACCCCACGGGCCTTGAGCGCGAGCGTGATGGCTTCAGCAATGGTCTGGATCTGGGTGGGAGAGCGGCCGCCCGCCACCAAGAAGAAGTCAGCGACCCCGCTCAGTCCCTTAAGATCGAGGACCACCAGATCTTCGGCCTTCTTCTCCAGGGCCGCGCGGGCACCCACCCGAATCTTCTCCTCAGCGGAGAGCGTGTGCATCAACCCTCGTCACGGTAGAGTGCATGGGTCGCGATGTAATCAGCGACCGCGTCGGGAACCCGGTAGCGGAGCGACCGTCCCTGGCGGGCGCGCCGGCGGAGCTCGGAGGCGGAAATCGGAAGCGACGTCACCGAAGCCAGAACGACCCCCGTGCGCGGCTCCAGTATGGGGAGCGGAGTCGCCGCGGAAATCCGGACCCAGCGTTCCTGCCCGATCTCGTGCAACACTTTCTGAGCCTGGATCCCGTCCGGGTCGAAGGCGATTCCGGTGCGGGGCACCACGACGAGTTGCGCCAGGGCCGCCAGACGTTGAGGTTCTTTCCAGGAAAGGAAATCCATGAAGGTCTCTGAACCAACGAACAAGAAGAAGGTGCAAGCACCCGACCCGGCTTCACGGGAGAGGTTCGCGAGAGTGTCCACAGTATACGACGGGCCGGGACGGCCCAGCTCGATGTCCGACACCGCGAACTCCGAGTGGTCCTGGACGGCCAGCATCGTCATCGTGTAGCGGTGCTCCGCCGCGGCGAGACCCCGCCCGAGCTTGTGGGGCGGGAGGTTAGCCGGAACGAAGAGCACACGGTCGAGTGCCAAGAGCTCGTGGAGTTCGTCGGCCAGGAGCAGATGCCCGAGATGGATCGGATCGAACGTGCCGCCGAAGACCCCGATGCGCGACAACGAACCGCTACTCCCGGAGTTGCCCGTCCCCGAACACAATGAACTTGGTAGTGGTGAGCTCCTCCACGCCGACCGGCCCCCGGGCGTGGAGCTTGGAGGTCGAGATCCCCATCTCCGCTCCCATCCCGAACTGGCCGCCGTCCACGAGCCGGGTGGAGGCGTTGACGAGCACGGCCGCCGCGTCCACTTCCTGGGCGAACCGGCGGGCACGACCGTAGTGAGCGGTCACGATGGCCTCGGCGAGCCCCGACCCGTGCGCTCGGATCATCGCGATGGCCTCGTCGAGGCTCTCCACCACCTTGATGGAAAGGATGAGGTCGAGGTACTCAGTGTCCCAGTCGGCCTCAGTCGCCTCCCCGACCTCGGGAACGAGCGCTCGCGTGCGAGGACATCCGCGGAGTTCCACCCCGGCCTCCCGGAGCCGGGGGGCCGCCGTGCGCAGGAACCCGGGAGCGATGGCGTGGTGGACCAGGAGGGTCTCCACAGCGTTGCACACACCCGGCCGCTGGACTTTGGCGTTGAGCACGATCTCCACCGCCATCGGGAGCTCCGCATCCTCGTCCACGAAGATATGACAGAGCCCCTTGTCGTGCTTGAGGACCGGCACGGTGGACCGCTCCGCCACAAGGCGGACAAACTCCTCCCCTCCTCGCGGGATGATGAGGTCCACGTAACGGTCCAGGGCGAGGAGGGCCATGACGGCCTCGCGCTCCGGGGTGTCGATGACCTGGATCGCCTCGGACGGGACGTTTGCCTTCTCCAGGGCCTTGCTGAGCACGCTCGCGATCACGGAGTTGGATCGGAGCGCCTCGCTTCCGCCCCGGAGGATCACGGTGTTCCCCGCCTTGATGCAGAGGCCCGCGGCGTCAGCCGTGACGTTCGGTCGCGCCTCGTAAATCACGGCAATGACCCCGAGCGGAACGCGGACGCGGCGAATCTCCATCCCGTTGGGGCGGCGCCAGACCTCGACAACCTTCCCGACGGGATCGGGAAGCTGAGCGATCTGCCGAAGGCCGTGGGCCATCTCCTCGATGCGCCCCTCGGTGAGGGCGAGCCGGTCCAGGAACGCACGGGTAGCGCGACGGGCCTGAGCTCGCTCCAAGTCCGCTCGGTTAGCTTCCAAAATGGGGTCGACGCTCTCTTCCAAGGCCCGCGCCATTTCGCCAAGGGCCTCGTTTTTCACCTTGGGCGGGCAGAGGGCAAGACTTCTCGCCGCCGCCTTCGCGGCTCGCGCCTTGACCTCCACCAAACCCCGGACCTCCATGCCGCCCTCCGCTACCACACGACGAGGTTATCCCGATGGATGGCTTCGTCAAGACGCTTGTAGCCCAGGATGCCCTCAATCGCCGCGCTTCTCACCCCGCGGATCCGGTTGAGCTCCTCTGAATCGTAGTTGACCAGGCCCCGCCCGAACTCCTTGCCGTCGGTGTCGGCGAGGGCGACAACCTCTCCGGCCTCGAAGTCGCCGTCAACTTCCACGAGACCGGAGGGCAGGAGACTCCTCCCCTGTTCCACCAGCGCCCTCCGCGCGCCAGCGTCCACGGTCAGCCGCCCTTGAGGCGGCACAGCGAAAGCGATCCAGCGCTTGCGCGCCGCCAGCCGGTCCCCCCTCGCCAGAAACAGCGTCCCCACCGGCTCGCCCCCGAGCAGACGCTGAAGCACGCGAGGCTCCCGGCCACCCGCGATGACCATCGGGATCCCGGAGGCCCCGGCCTTCTCCGCAGCCTGGAGCTTGGTGGCCATTCCCCCGACCGAGACCGTGCGGGGGTCATCCCAGACCAGGTGCCGGATCTCCTCCGTCACCGCCTCCACCCTGTCGATCCGCGTGGCCGCCGCGTCCCGCCGCGGGTCTCCAGAGTAGAGCCCGTCCACATCCGTGAGCAGGACCAGGAGGTCGGCATCGACCAGATGAGCGACCAGAGCACTGAGGTTATCGTTGTCGCCGACCTTGATCTCGTCCACCGCCACCGTGTCGTTCTCGTTGACGATCGGCAAGATCCCGAACGCCAAGAGGGCCAAGAGCGTGTTGCGGGCATTGAGGTAGCGCGTCCGGTGGCTGATGTCGTCCTGGATCAGGAGCACCTGGGCCACCTTGAGACCGTGTCGTGCGAAGGCCTGCTCGTAGTGCCACATGAGGGCCGACTGCCCCACGGCTGCCGCCGCCTGCTTTTCAGGGATGGAGCGGGGCCGCTCCTTCAGGCCGAGACGTCCCACCCCGGCAGCAATCGCACCGGAGGAAACCAGGACGACCTCCCGGCCCTCCGACATCACCCGCGCCAGCTCATCGGCCAGCTCCACCATGGCATCAGGGTCCAGCCCACCGCCGGGCGATGCGAGCAGGCCGCTCCCCACCTTGATCACCAGGCGCCGGGCCCGGGTGAGTGCGGCGCGCGGAGCGGTCAGCCGGTTCGGCTTCCCCATCGCTCCGCCTCGAGCCGTGCGGTGACTCCTCTGAGAAGCTCTGACAACCCCTGGCCGGTCACCGCAGAGGTGGCGTAGACCGGCAAGCCTCGGGCGGCGCAAAACCGTTCCACGGCCCGGCGCCGCGTCTCGGTGTCGGCGAGATCGATCTTGTTCGCGAGCACCACCTGCGGGCGAGAGGCCAAGTCGGGGGAGTAGGCCTGCAGCTCATCCTGAATCAGCTGGCAGTCCTCCACCGGGTCGCGCCCGGTGCTGGGATCGAGGTCCACCAGATGGAGAAGGAGACGCGTGCGCTCGGTGTGGCGGAGAAAGCGGATGCCCAGGCCCTTACCCTCGGCCGCGCCGGGAATGAGGCCGGGAAGATCAGCGATGACAAACGAGCAGCCCTCATCCACCCTGACCAGCCCCAGCGTAGGGGTCAGCGTAGTGAACGGGTAGTCGGCGATCTTGGGGGTTGCAGCCGAGACCCGGGAGACCAGCGTGGATTTCCCGGCGTTCGGAAAGCCGATGACCCCCACATCGGCCAACAGCTGAACCTCCAGGCGGAGCCAGCGCGCCTCCCCGGATCCCCCGGGCTCGGCACGGCGGGGCGCCCGGTTGGTCGACGTAGCAAAACGCGCATTTCCGCGCCCCCCCCGGCCACCCCGGGCCACGACCACCCGCTGGCCTGGCACGCAGAGGTCGGCCCGCTGCTCCCCGCTCTCCCGATCAGTGACGACCGTGCCGACGGGGACGCGGAGAATCAGGTCAGGGGCGCTGGCGCCGTGCTTGCCGCTCCCCAGGCCGTGCTGGCCCCGCTCGGCCTCGTAGCGACGCCGGTAATGGTAATCCACAAGGGTCGAGAGCCTGGGGTCGGCCTCGAGTATCACGCTGCCACCATCGCCCCCGTCACCGCCGTCGGGACCGCCCCGCGGGACGTACTTTTCCCGCCGGAAGCTCACAGCCCCGCGACCTCCGTCACCGGTCTTGACAAAGATCTCAATCTCGTCAATGAACATCGGAGCCGCGGAGGCGCCGGGGGCGGTCAGGCGGACGGGGCGGCGACGCTCACGTAGCGCGAGCCGCCCCTGCGCTCGAAGCGGACGTAGCCATCGGCCTTCGCGAAGAGGGTATCGTCGGAGCCCAGCCCGACCTTAGGGCCGGGCTTGAAGCGGGTGCCGCGCTGACGGACCAGGATGCTTCCCGCCGTTACGAACTGCCCTGCGAACCGCTTGATCCCCAGCATCTTGGCGTTCGAGTCGCGGCCGTTTCGCGTACTGCCCATGCCTTTCTTGTGAGCCATCTGCTACACCTCGATCGTTGTAATGCGGACGGCGGTCAGCGGCTGACGATGCCCGCGCTTCCGTCGGTAGCCCTTCCGCCGCTTGAACTTCGCGACGGTCACCTTCGGCGCCTTGGCCTGGCTCACCACCTCGGCCACCACTCTGGCCTTGGCCAGGGCGCCTGGCTCGACCACCACCTGGCCATCGCGGTTGACGAGCAGCACCTGGCTGAACTCGACCCCGTCCCCGGGGCTGACAGGAAGCCGCTCGATCCGCAGCACCTGACCCGGGGCAACCCGGTACTGCTTCCCCCCGACTGCGATCACTGCTTCCACGAACCTCCCCCCGTTAAGAGCCGAACTGCCGAAGCAACCAGGAAAAACGTCTTATTGGACCATGGCCAGAGGCGAAAAGTCAAGACTCCTCGACACTTATCCCGCATCGTGCTGCCGCGGATCGTCGCGCCGCCCTCAAGACGCCCGCATCCCCCCGCGCTGCCGGGTCACCAGAGGGGATCAGTCGCTCGCCTTCTGCCGGGCCGGATGCCCCCGGAGGAACAGCCCGGAGTCAGTCATGGTTTCAAATACTTGCTGAACCACCCCATGGTCTTCTCCCCGGCATCGCGCGCTGCCTCGGGATGATAGGACCCTCGTTCGTTGCAGAAAACGCCGTGCCCGGCGCCGGAATACAGCTTGATCTCAGAGGTCTTGCCGTGCTGCTTCAGGGTCTCCTCGATTCTGCGCACCTGATGCAACGGGATCGAGGCATCGGTCTCCCCAAAGAAACAGAGGATCGGGCACTGGATCTCTCGAGCAAAGTTGATCGGAGCATTGGGACCTTCCGCGGCGATCCGGCGCCCATAGAAGGGTACCGCTGCCTTGATCTCCGGAGCGTGCCGGCAGGCGGCGAGGAAGGTTGCCCGCCCGCCCACGCGGAAGCCCGTAATTCCCACCCGTTCAGCTCGCACGTCGCTCAAGCCCTTGAGGTGCGCGATCACTGCGCCGATCTCAGCCATGACCCCAGGGTCCTCGAGCCGCTGTAAGTAATCGATCGCTTTCGGAATATCTTCGTAGGGGCAATCGGGCTCCCGAAGCGGTGGTAGAGGTCCGGCGCCCTGCTGACGTACCCCTCTCGGGCGACCCGCTCGGTCACATCCTTGATATGGCGATTCAGGTCGAAGGCTTTCATGACGACGATGACCGCAGGGAAGGGACCTCCGGTAGCCGGGCGGCAGAGGTACGCCGGCATGCTCCCGTCGGGGACGGTCAGGGTGACAGTGCCAGTCCGTAGCTCCATGACGCCCTCCATGGCGGTCGGTCTCGGGTGAGTGATGAGCTTCTACCACGCCGACAATCGGACAGTCAAGGACGCTCGGGCGAGGTTCGGAGGGGCTGTCGAGGCCCAGCACGGTCAGAAGAGCCCGGCGGTGACGCGGAGTGCGATCGTGAGCACCGGCTTCGGGTACACGCCCACGATGACCACGCCGAGGGCGCAGAGGAGGACAGATAGCGCGAGGGGCAGAGCGACCGGGATCCGGCCCGCGCGCGCCGGAGGCTCGATGTACATGCGCCTGGCCACCATCAGGTAGTAGAAGAGCGCCACCACCGTCAGCACCGCTCCCACCCCCACCAGCCAGTAGAGCCCCCTTTCCGCGGCGGCCCAGAGGACATAGAGCTTGGCCCAGAACCCAGCCACGAACGGGATCCCGCCCAGGGAGAGGAGGAAGAGCAGCATCGCGAGCGCGAGAAGCGGCGAGCGCTGGGCCAGGCCTCTCAGGGCGTTCAGGTGGACCGAGCCTTCGGCCTGGGCCACGGCCTCCACCACCAGGAAGGCCCCCATGTTCCCGAAGACGTAGGCGACCAGGTAGAAGAGCACCATCGCGGTCCCCCAGGCAGAGACCGCCGCGAACCCCATCAGCATGTACCCGATGTGGGCGATCCCGGAGTAGGCGAGGAGGCGCTTGGTGTTCTGCTGGGGGAGCGCCATCAGGTTGCCGGCCACGATCGTGATCGCCGAGAGCCCCGCGGCCACCGGGACCCAGAGCGCCGCGCGCTCCCCCGCCCCTTCCAGGTAGACCCGAAACAGCGCCACGAATCCGGCGGCCTTGGGGGCCACCGAGAGCCAGGCCACGAACGGGGTCGAGGCTGCCTCGTAGGCATCGGGCACCCACATGTGGAACGGGAACGCGGCGATCTTGAAGCCGAACCCCACCAGCACAGCCAGAAGCCCCAGCCTCAAGAGTGGATCGCCTGAGCCGAGGGCTTCTGTAATGCCATCCAGCCGGGTGGTCCCGGCTACCCCGTACACGAAGGAGAGGCCGTAGACCATGACGGCCGAGGAGACGGTGCCCACAAGGAAGAACTTGAGCGAGGCCTCCACGGCCTCGGGCTCACGCTTGAGGAACCCCGTGAGGACGTAGAGTGGGATCGACATCAGCTCGAAGGCCACGAAGAGGAGGATCAGCTCCCGCGCCGAGGCCAGCGCCATCATCCCGAGGAGCGAGGAGAGGAGCAGGAGATAGTACTCGGTGGCGCGACGTTGGAAGGCCGGATCACGGAGCGAAAGCGCGCCCAGGATGCCGATCAGGGTGGCGCCGAGGAAGAGCCGCTTGGCAAAAAGCGCCAACCCGTCCACGACCCAGGCGCCCTCCAGCAGGCTGTCACCGGGCTCCACAAACAGCGAGAGCCCGAGCAGGAGCAAGATTCCCGTCCCCGCGATGATCCCCACCCGGCGCCTGTCCTCCCCCCGGGCCAGGAGCCCGACGAAAAAGAGTGCCAGCATGAGCAGGCCCAGGCCCAGCTCGAGTCTGAGCGCGCTCACGGGCCCACCCCCAGCCGGCTGAGCAACGGCAGAGTCGCGCTGCCGATCGGACCGATGGCAATCCCGGGCACCATGCCGAACAGGACGATCACGAACACAAGGATCACCAGCGCCACCCATTCAGGGCCCCGAGCATCCGGGAGGTCGTGGAACTCTCCGTGGGCCGGCGCGGGTCCCCAGAAGATCTGCTTGGCCACCCTCAGGATGTAGACCGCAGTCAGGAAAGTCCCCGCCACCGCGGGGAAGAGCCACCACGGATGAGCCGAACGCCACGCTCCGAGGAAGGTCAGAAGCTCTGCCACGAAACCTGATGTCGCCGGGAGCCCGAGCGAGGAGAGCCCCCCGATGGTGAAGGCCGTGGCGATCCCCGGCATCCACCGGCCGAATCCCCCCATCCTCAGGATCTCGCGGGAGTGGGCCTTCTCGTATACCAGCCCCACCAGGGCGAAGAAGAGCCCGGTCATGATCCCGTGAGCAAACATCTGGAACACCGAGCCGTTCAGCCCGGCCTCGGTCAGGGTGGCGGCGCCGAGCAGCACGATCCCCATGTGGGAGACCGACGAGTAGGCGATCACGTACTTCAGGTCGGTCTGGGCCATGGCGCTCAGCGCCCCGTAAACGATATTGATGCAGGCGATCGTGCCGACGAGAGTGACCCAGTCCCGGGTCCCGTCAGGAAGGAGCCCCATCCCCAGCCTCACCACGCCATAGGCGCCCAGCTTCATGAGCACGCCCGCATGGAGCATGGAGACTGCGGTAGGCGCGGAGGCGTGGCCATCGGGAGACCAGGTGTGGAGAGGCCAGATCCCCGCCAGGACTCCGAACCCCACGTAGAAGGCCAGGAAGACCCACCGCTGGATCACCGGGCTGAACGTCGTCTGCGCTAGCACCGGGAAGGAGAACGTCCGGGCGTCGGCAGTGAAGTAGAGCGCGAGGATCCCGAGCAGGATGAACGCCGACCCCAGCAAGAGGTAGAGGGTCAGCTTCATCGCCGCGTACTCCTTCGAGCCCAGGCCCGCCTCGCGGATCGCCCATCCAAAGATCCCTCTGGGGCGGATCTCCGCCGAGGTCCCCCAGATGCCGATCAGGAGATACATGGGGAGCACGGCCAGCTCGTAGAAGAGGAAAAAGACGAACAGGTCGAGCGAGACAAAGACGCCGAAGACCCCGGTCACCAGGACGAGCAGGAGGGCGTAGAACTCCTGGTTTCGGACCTGGATGGTCCAGGAGGCGAAGACCCCCGAGAAGATGACGATACCGGTCAGCAGCACCAGGATGAGGCTTATCCCGTCGGCACCGACCTCATAGCTGATCCCCAGCGGCGGGACCAGCGCGAGCTTCTCGTAGAACTGAAAGCCCGCGGCATCCCGGTCGTAGCCGGCATAGACGTAAAGCGAAAGCGCCATTGAGAGCCCCGTGCTGGCGACCGCGATCAGCCGCACCGCGAGCGGACGGTGGCGGCCAAGAAACATGATGAGGAGCGCTCCTACGAACGGGGCCCAGGTGATCACCGAGAGGAGCGGGAAGCTCGACATTACGGCACCACGCTCCAGATGATGATCACGATCAGCAGGCCGAAGCTTACCCCGTAGAGATAATCCTGGGCCTGGCCGGTCTGGATCATCCTGAGCCGGTCTCCGCCCCGAAGCGTCACGACGCTGAGCACATTCACCACCCCGTCCACCAGATAGCGGTCAACCCAGCCGATCAAGCGGGAGAAGGCCAGGATCACGCCTCGGTAGAGCCTCTCAGCGAGGTCGTCGAGCCAGTACTTCCTCTCCACCGCCCGGGAGAACGGGCCGAAAGCCGCCGCCAGAGCTTCCGGGGAAATGGCGCGCAGCTGGTAAGTGAGGAAGGCAAAGACGAACCCCGCAAAGGCCAGTCCTAGCGAGAGCGGGGTGAGCCAGCCCGGGCCGTGGGGCTTCTCGGAAGGAGCGGCGAAGAGAAAGAACAGGCCGACTCCGAGGGAGAGTCCTGCCAAGATCCAGTTCGGCCCGGCCATCACCAGAGGTGGATCGTGGGAGTGCCCATCGGCCGCGCGGTGGCCGAAGAAAACAAGCAAAATGACCCGGGACATGTAGAAGGCGGTGAGGAACACCGTCAGCGCCAGCATGAGGAACGGGACTGTCAGCCCTCCCTCCCAGGTCCCGGCGAGGACGGCCTCTTTTGAGAAGAACCCGACGAACGGGTAGATCCCGCCCAGGGCAGCCGCACCGACGATGAAGACGATGCCGGTCTGCGGCATGGCCCTGAACAGCCGCCCCATCCGGAAGATGTCGGCGGACCCCACGGCGTGGATGACCGCGCCGGCCCCGAGGAAGAGGAGCGCCTTGAAGAGCCCGTGGCTGACCAGGTGAAAGAACCCCGCGTCTCGGGCTCCGGCGCCAAGGGCTGCCATCATGTAGCCGAGCTGGGAGACTGTGGAGTAGGCCAGGACACGCTTGATGTCTGACTGAACCAGCGCCAGCGTAGCGGCGAGCAGCGCAGTGAAGGCCCCCACCCACCCGATCAGCGCAAGCACCTCCGGGGTGACGAGGAACAGCGGGTAGGTGCGGGTGACCAGATAGACCCCCGCTGCCACCATGGTGGCCGCGTGAATGAGGGCTGAGACCGGGGTGGGCCCCTCCATGGCGTCAGGGAGCCAGATGTGGAGCGGGAACTGGGCGCTCTTCCCCACGGCGCCCAGGTAGATGAGGAACATGATGAGCGCCAGCCCTTCGAAGGGGAGCGTCTCCCGTTCAGCCATCTCGAAGAGCCGGGAGAACTCAAAGGTCCCCGTCTGCCTCCAGAGGAGGACGATCCCGATGATGAAACCCAGATCGCCGACCTTGGTGGTCCAGAACGCCTTCACCGCGGCCCGAGCCGGCTCGGGCCGGTCATACCAGAACCCGATCAGAAGGTAGGAGCAAAGCCCGACCAGCTCCCAGAAGATGAACAGCTGGAGGAAGTTGGGAGCGAGGACCAGACCGATCATGGAGAAGGCGAAGAGCGAGTGATAGGCGAAGTACCGCCCGAGCGCTGGCGGGGATTCGTGCTCCAGGTAGCCCACCGAATAAAGCTGAACCAGGAACGACACCAGCGCCACCAGGACCAGCATGACCGCCGAGGTCTCATCGAGCAGGATCCCCACCGTGGCCAGGGGCTCCCCTCGGGCAGGGAGCCAGGCCCAGCTCCACTCCACCAGCTCGTCCAGCCCTCGCCAGGCGAGGAGAGAGGCCAGGAGGGCGCCGCCCACGGCGAGGATCGAGAGGAGGCCGGCTGTGCGGCCGGCGTGCCGGAGTGGTCGAAGGACCGCCAGGAGCACGAAGGCCCCGAACGGGAGCCAGAGCGCCACGAGCGCGAAGACGCCGGGACCGGGCATGGGAGCGCGGGTCAGCCTTTCAGAAGGTCCAGAGCGTCAGCGTGTACCGTGCGTCTGACGCGAAAGATCAGAATGACAATGGCGAGCCCTATAGCGACCTCCGCTACCGTGATGGCAATCGTGAAGAGCGCGAAGACCAGGCCGGTCGGGTCAGCCAAGAAGCGGGCGAACGCCACCAGGTTCACGTTGACGGCATTCAGCATGAGCTCGATCCCCAGGAGGATGCCGATGGCGTTCCGTCGGCTCAGGACGCCGAAGAGGCCAATCGCAAAGAGACAGGCCGCCAGGATCAGATACGCTTGAAGCCCCATCAACCCTCGGAGGGGGGCTCCGCCCCCCTACCCTCGCCTCCTGCTCGGGCTCTCCGCAGCCTCGCCGAGGCGAGGCTGCTTCGCGCACCGAACCTCCCCCACCGGTTGCGCGGGCAAAGCCCGCGCCCGAAACGGCCCCACCTCACGCGTTCGCCATGCGCCGGGGAAGCCCTGCCGAGCGATATCCGAGGAGCCGTAGCGGGCCGCGAAGCGCAGGACGCCCGAGCGCTCCGAGCGCCCGAACATCGTTGGGGCGCGAGGACTACCTCCCGTCTCGGGGGGATGGGGCCACCGGCCCCAGCCCGGGGGGTCATCAGGGGGGCTTGCCCCCGTGCGTCCGGGGTCACAGCGAGCGGAGCGAGCGTCAGAGGGGCGGAGCCCCTGTGAGGAGCGCCTGGAGGCGCCAGCCCCGAGGCGCGATGGGATGGGGGACCAGCGGAGCTGTCCGAGCCGGGTACCCGCGCCGAAGGCGTGGGTGGGCCCGTCAAGGCGACGAGGCCTGAGCGAGGGAGGGCGCCCCGGCGCATCCAAAAAGGTGCGAGCGCTCGGACATTCCACCCCATGGGGCGCTGTCTACTCCTCTCGACGGGCCAAGAGGGTGGCGCCCAGAAGGGCCGCGAGGAACAGCACGGCCAAAAGCTCAAAGGGGAGCACGAAGCGGGTGAGGAGGTCTCGCCCGATCGCCTGGGTGAGGTCAGCGTCGGCCAGCAGAGGGGGCTGGCGAGGGAGGTCGGCTCGAGTGACGAAGAGGAGGAGGGTCACCAGCACGGCGCCGGAGACAATGACCCCGCTCCGGATGTGACGGTTGGTCTGGGTCAGGCGCTCTCCCACCAAACGCTCCGTCAGCATAATGGCGAAGACCACGATGGTGACCACCCCGCCGGCATAGAGGAGGAGCTGGACTGCGGCGAGGAATTCGGCCTCGAGGAGGAGGAAGAGCCCGGCGGTGGTCACCAGCGCGGCTGCCAGATAGAGGACCGAGTGGAAGAGGTTTCGGGAGAGGACGACGGCGAGAGCTGAGATGATGAGGACGACGGCGAGCCCCCAGAACCCCGCCGCTTCCAGGCTCACTCCCCGGCCTCTTTCCGAGCTGCCTTCTCCGCCTTCGGTGGGGCCTGCATGGCGCGGAGACCGGTCCCTGTAGCCCAGGACTGGGCGAACTCCAGCCCGAGCTGGTGGAGCCGATCTTTGTCCAGGAGCAGCTCGCGGCGGTCAGAGGTGGCCAGATCAAACGTCTTCAGCATGATGATGGCGTCGGTCGGGCAAACCTGGACGCAGAGCTCGCAGAACTCACAGGCGTAGAGCTCCAGGGTGAACGTCTTGGCATAGTTCCGCTTCTCGCCTTTCAGCATCTCCACCAGGATGACCTGGGGCGGGCAGACGTACTCGCAGAGCCGGCAGCCGATGCAGGCTTCTTCGCCGGTCTCCGGATCATAG
>JBHIBG010000013.1:0-47832 GCA_046758965.1 Methylomirabilia bacterium
CGTTGGGAACACTCGACGAAAATCAGCAGCTTCACGCTGGCCGGAACTTCCAGAAGTAGTTGACCAACTCCTCGCCCTCGTGGATGCGGCGGAAGATCAGCTCCACGGGCATCTCGAACGTGACCTGGCTGGCGTCGCAGTCCGTGAGTTGGGCGTAGAAGCGGCCCCCACCCTCAAGGTCAGCGGAGACCATGACAGTCGGCGGATCGGGGCTCGGGATGAGATGATCCTTCGTGAAGGTGAAGACCTTCCCCTGGCGCTGGAGCTTCTGATCGGTCAGGTCCTTGCCGGAGCAGTTCCAGCAGAGGTGGCGGCGGGGATAGGAGACGGCGCCGCAGTCGGCACACTTCTGGCCGTAGAGCCGAAGGTTCTGCCGCTCCTCCCTCACCATGGTCGGCAAGCTCGAGAAAGCCCGGATAACTTCCGTCTCCACGTGGCGCCGGAAGAGGAGGAACTTGCCGTAGTGGGTGAGCGGTCGCCCGAGCGCCAGCTGGGCCGAAACCCCATGCGTCCAGGAATGTCGCTCGATCTGCTCGGTCGCTTGAAAACAGAGCGCCTCGGCTCCGTTCCCGTAAGAGACGACCACGATCCTCTCGCCGGGCTTGGCCTCTTCCAGGGCGGAGGCAAGCCCGAGCAACGGTGAGGCGGAGCCGGTGTTGCCTACCTTCCCGATCACGGGCTCCTTGAGCATGGCTGACTCCGGGAACTTGAGCTGGCGGGCTAAGGCCGCGTGGACGCGGAAGTCCGGGGCGTAGTACGCCACCTTGGCGATCTCTTGCCGCTTGAGCCCGAGCGTCCCGAGCAGGCCGTCCACCGCCTCAGGAATGTGTTTGTCCAGGCCGTAGGCCCGGCCGAAGGTCGTATCCCCCATCTGGAGGTAGCGGTCGTTGTGAGTGCGCCAGACATCGATGAATTCGCGGCTCACCGTGTAGGCGCCCTCGAAGGTGGCGATGGCCTCCCCCTCGCCGACCAGGACGGCCGCCGCGCCGTCCCCCAGGACGGTCTCCAGCTCGGTCCCCGGAGCGGCCGGCCTCATGTCGGCTGCAGCGACAAGGGCTTGAGATGCCGTCCCGGCCTTGACGAGGTCCAGGGCCATCCTGAGGGCAGTCGTGCCGCAGCGGAGGGAGCCGCCCAGGTCGGCGGTGACAACCTCGGTCCCGAGATCGGCCACCGTCGCCAGGAGCGTGGCACTGGACTTCTCGGCGTAGGGCGGCGTGGTGGAGGCGAAGAGACACGCCCCGACCGTTGCCGGGTCCCTCCCCGCCATCGCATTGAGCGCAGCCTCAACCGCCATCGTCAAGCTATCCTCGTCGTAGTTGGCAACCGCGCGCTCCCCACCTCCGCCACGGCCCCAAATCTGGCCGACGGTCTTCGCCGAGAGGCGGTAGCGCGGAATGTACGCTGCGATTCCCAGGATTCCAGGCATACCCTGCTCCTTTCAGACCTCGCCGAGGAAGTAGCGCCGCGGGTCGAAGAGGCGGATAAGCCCGAGCTCGTCGGAGGTGGGAGGGTCGAAGCGACGAAGCCTTCGCGCCACCGCAAGCTCCCAGCCGCACCCCTCCCTGGCCGCCTCCACCGCTTCCGCCTCGGGTCGGCCGCCGAAGACCCCTGTGAGGACCAGCTCACCGTGCGCGCCCGCCTTCTCGAACACTCCGCGATCCGACACCACCGCGCTCACGCGATGGCCGGGCGCGGTGATGTACGGCACCTTCTCGACAAAGCGCTGGCGACTCTGGGCCAGCGTGACGACCAGTTCACGGGCCGAGGAGGCGATATCGTTAGCCCCTCCTGAGCCTGTCACGTATGTGACCCCTGGAATGATCGTGGAGTTGATGTTCCCGTGCTTGTCCACCTGGCCCGCGGCCAGGGAGCCGATGCACCGGTTGTGACGGCCGCCCATGAAGATCCCCATCACGTGAAAGATATCGGTGAGCATCTTCGAGGAGGGAAAGTTCCTGAACGAGAAGACGAACGGCTCCGCCGGCCTCGGCAGGTACCCGACCATCCCCGCCTCGGCCATCAACTCCACCTCCACTCCAGCCTGCTTGAGCTGCCCGGCGGCGAGCCAGGCGGCCAGGTTGGAGTTCCCGACTCCGGCCAGGAAGGTGGTGTAGCCGTTGGTCCGGACCTTCTCGGCGAGGAGGCGCGATGCCGCTACCACCATCATCTCGCTCTCGTTGTACCGCCCGTCCGGCGGAAGGCGGTCTGAAAGCGACTCGAGCTCTGAGACCCACGCGTCGGTGTGGGCGCGCCCCTTGACCTCCATGATCCGCGAGTAGCCAAGCTTGGCCAGGTACGCGGTCTGATCGGGGATCTCCAGCATCCACTCACGGATCCACGCCTCGGCCGTCTCTCCCTTGCGGAAAGCCTTGCGCAGCTCCACGATGAAGCTCAGATCCTCCGCGTACCCTTCCAGCTCAGGGATGTTCATCCCGTACATCCCCCCGGGGTGTGAGCCGAGCGGGGCCTCCACCACAGCGGCGACATACTGCGCGGGAAGCTTGACCAGCGGGGCATGACCGCGGATGAAATCGGTGGAGACAATCTTCTCCACCGTGACGATGGCGCCATGACGAGCCGCCATGGCCCCGTAGAGGTTCTCGTTCATGGGGGGAGCCGTGATGACGTTCCCGGCCCGGTCAGCTGCCCACGCGTGGACGAGCGCCAGATCTGGAACCAGCGCCTTTACAAACGCAACCCGCCGCTCGCCTCCGAAGGGATCATCCGCCACCAGGAAGTCTCCCGTCCTGGCGTTGTCCTCTTCCATCGTCGAGCCGAGGAGCGAGTTCGTCGCGAGGAACGGCACTCCCATGGCCCCGGCGATCAGGCGGAGCGGAAAGGTCAGCATCGACCAGTTCTGGACCTCGAGCCGCCCCTCGAGGATGGCCTTCGAGATGAGCGGTTGCGGGGTGGGGTATGGGTACCCTTCGCCGAGGAAGGTGGTGATCATCCGCTTGACCAGGCCACCGTAGATCAGCGCGGTCCACGGCGAGCCAAGCCCCACCGTGGCAACGGTGAACTCCGGCCTTTCCCCCCACCACTGCCGGACGAGCTCGCGGACGAGCGTGTTGGCCCGCGCATGAGCGGTGCCCACGTAGAGGAGCATCCCCGGCCTGACCAGCCGTCGGACCGACTCCTCCAGGGAAGCGATCTTGTCTGCCCCCTCGTTCAGCGGGATCTCAAGCCGCCTGCGAATCAGATCGTGATAGCCCTGATCCACCGTATCCTCCTCACTCGCTCGAGGCGAGAGAGTGAAACCTCGTGAGCCGCCAAGGCCAGATCCCTAGCGAATCGCCAGCGGGTTAATGGGCGAACCGATGCCGCCGGTGATCCGCAGGGGCTGGGCGACGAAGAGGAACTCCCACGAGCGCTCCGTCGCGCAGACTCCGGCGAGCTCCTCGAACCAGAAGAGCTCCCCGATCGTGAGGCCAAGGTCCCGGATCAGCACCGGATGGAGCGGATTCAGGCTCTTCCCGTCCTCGGCGGGCTTGACCTCGACCGCCACGTTATCCACGCCGATGCAGCTGACCGCCTTCTGGTGGAGCCACTTCGCGGCGCTCATGCCGAGGCCCGGTGCGACGTCGAAGTAGCTCTCCCGCTCCTTGGGCGTGGCCCGGTACCAGAAGGGGGCCCAGCCCGTACGCACCATGAGAGCGTCGCCCTGGCGGAGGTCTACCCCCTGATGTCGGGCGCATCCCTCCAGGTCGCCCTCGGTGACGGCAACCCCCGGCGGGAGGTGCCCCTCTCCTCCCCGTCCCTTGTAGGTGGGGAGGTCCAGCAGGACGCCCCGGGTGACGAAGGAGGTCGCCAGCCTGTCGATGCTGCACTTCCTGGCGCCGATCAGCGGGTTGATCGCCTGGCCCGCGTCGTACCCGTTGTAGATTTTCCCGTCCCGGAAGGCATGGGTCAGGCCATCCCATTGCGTGCCGGTCTGGGGAGACATGGAGATCCAGTCGTCGGCAAACTCGGCGTCGCCGCCCCATCCGTGGTCAGCGACTCTCAGTCGCGCCGAACGCACGAAGTGCTGCATGGGAGGCCGGCTCGGATCAGTAGGGGTGCGCGGGTTCAGCGCGACAGCCAGGCTCAGCACCTGCCCCTTCTTCACCAGGCGGCAGGCCTCGACGATCTTCTCGGAGGTGATAAAGTTGGCTGTCCCGATCTCGTCATCGGGCCCCCACCGCCCCCAGTTGGAAAGGGCGCTCACAACACCTTCCTCCGGACGCCGAAGATCCTGGCCTTGATCGGTCTCGGGACCCACACCGCCACCTGACGGGCGACCGCGGCCATCTTCTCCAGGGTCACAGGCTCCCCCGGCCAGTGCGGGAGCAGCAGTGAGCGGTCCACGTGGTTCAGAAGCCCGTCCAACACGACGGCTACCACCACCAGATCGTCGAGGTAGCCCACGAACGGGATGAAGTCAGGGAGCAGATCCACCGGGCTCACCAGGTAGGCCGCGGCAGCGGCCAGCGTCAGCTTGGTGGCGGGAGGGACCTGCGGGTCCAGAGCCAGTCGATAGACGAGGCGGGTAAGGTTGGGGAGCAGAAGCAGAAGCTCTCTCACCTGAGCTCACCGGCCACAAGCTCAGCCAGGTCCTGGGTCTTGATGCTGTCAGCCACGCCCTTGCCTTTGACCCCGTCCTCAAACATCGTGAGGCAGAACGGGCAGCCGGAGGCGAGGATGTCGGGCTTGACCTCCACGGCCTGCCCCACGCGGATCTGATTGACCCGGCGGCCTTCGTGCTCCTCCATCCAGACGCGCCCACCCCCACCGCCACAGCAGAAGCCCTGGGCCTTGTGGAGGTGCATCTCCACGATCTCGCCTCCGGAGATCGACCGGAGGACCTTCCGGGGGGACTCGTAGATGTCGTTGTAGCGGCCGAGGTAGCAGGGGTCATGGTAGGTGATCCGCTCGGCCAACCCCCGCGAGAGCTGGAGCCGTCCCGAGCGGATCAGCTCCTCGAACAGCTGCGAGTGGTGAATCACCCTGAAGCGGCCGTCGAACTGGGGGTACTCGTTCTTGATCGTGTTGAAGCAGTGGGGGCAGGCGGTGATGATCGTCTGGAACCGATAGCGCTTGAGCGTCTGGATATTCTCCTGGGCGAGGGTCTGGAAGAGGTACTCGTGGCCCACGCGGCGGGCGGGCTCGCCAGTGCACCGCTCCTCGTTGCCGAGGATGGCGAAGTCAACGCCAGCGGCCTGGAGGATCCGAACCACGGCCCGCGCGACCTTCTTGTTGCGCTCGTCGAAGGACCCGTAGCACCCTACCCAGTAGAGGTACTCGGCCGCTTGCGTCTCGGCCATCAGCTTCACTCCCAGATCGCGCGCCCAGTCGGCGCGCGTCTGCCACGACATCTGCCAGGGATTGAAGTTGGTCTCGAGATTCCGGAAGGTCGGCTTCAGCTCCTCGGGGAAGCGGGACTCGGTCAGGACCAGGAGCCGCCGCATGTCGATGATCTTCGGCACGTGCTCGATGAAGACCGGGCAGGACTCCACGCACCATCGGCACGTCGTGCAGGCCCACAGGACGTCGTCGGTGATCACCTGGCCCACCATCGCCTTGTCGGCGCCGCCGTTGCCACCATGGCGGAGGAGCTTCGGCCCCGCCTCGAGGAAGTGCTCCCGCAGGTCCAGGATCAGGAGCTTGGGGTCGAGCTGCTTGCCGCTCGCGGTGGCCGGGCACCCCGAGGTGCAGCGGCCGCACTCGGTGCAGTTATACAGGTCGAGGAGATCTTTCCACGTAAACTCGGTGAGCTGACCCACCCCGAAGGTCTCGGCGTTCTCCAGGTCCATGCCGGGAAACTGCCCCTTGGGGGTCAGGGGGGCGAAGAAGACGTTGAACGGGGCGCCCATGATGTGGAGGTGCTTCGAGTACGGGATCCACACCAGGAACCCCAGGATGATCGCCGCGTGGCTCCACCACGAGAGCTGGAAGATCGCGCCGACGGCGCCTCCCGGGAGCCCCGCGAGAAGGCCTGAGACAGCGTTTCCGGCGAACGACCAGCCGTCGATGGAAGCCGGCGCCAGCACGATCCGGGCCGCGTCGGCAAGGAGATCCGTGAGCATCAGCAGAAAGATCAGCAGGAGAATCACCAGCCCCTCGGTCGAGAGCGTGAGGCGCTTGGGCCTGGTCACCAGGCGGCGAAACGCCGCGTAGGAGACCGCCGCGATCACCGCCAGGTCAAACAGGTCCTGAACGACCAGGTGAGCGGGAGTGTCCGAGAGAAACGGGAGGAAAAACGCTTCGGTGACACCCCGCCCGAAGAACTCGAGGGTGCCCACGGTAAGGATAAGAAAACCCCAGAAGATCGTGGCGTGCATGAGCCCGGGCCAGAAGTCGCCTTGAAGAAGCCTGAGCTGGCCCAGAACGAACACGAGGACCGCCCTGAGGCGCGCCGGCACGTGATCCCACCGGGCGGCTGGTCTGCCGGCCATCATGATCCTGCAGAGGTACGCCACCCGACGGACGAAGAGCACGAGGGCGATCAGGATGAGGGCATAGAACGGAGCCCAGCCGGGGATCACCCCATACCACTGATGGGACGGCGACATTCAAGAAACCCTCCGGTCGATGGCGACAAGCCCCTCCATACTGCGTGACTGCCCCGAGCCTGTCAAGGCGCCCACGGCGGAGCCGCGGCTCACGGCCCGGGACGAAGATCGATGGACGCCAGAATCTTCCGGGCGGCTGAGTAGGGATCGAGCCGGCCGGCGGCAACCGCCTCGAAGGTGGCGGCCAGCGCCCCGTCGGGCTGCAACTGCTTCGAGAGCCGCTCCCTGAACTCCTCCAGGAGCAGGGCCTGGAGCGCGCTGCGCCGCCGAGCCTGTCGCCGTTTCTCGAGCGCCGCGGAGCCCTCCAGGAGCTCCCGGTGGTGGCCGATCTCCGAGAGGAGCTCGTCAACGCCCACCCCGTGGTGAGCCTCGGTGGCCAGGACCGGGATCTGCCAGTCGATATCCCCGGGCGTCTCGGAGGTCGAGCGCTGCAGATGCGCCATCAGGCGGAGCTCGGCGATCAGACGGTCGGCGCCGCCGCGGTCCGCCTTGTTGACAACGAAGATGTCGGCCACCTCCAAGAGGCCCGCCTTCATGGTCTGGATCGCATCTCCCGACTCAGGAACCAGCACCACCACTGTGGTGTCAGCCTGCCTGACAATATCCAGCTCCGTCTGGCCGACCCCAACGGTCTCGATCAAAATCCACTGCTTCCCGAAGGCATCCAGGAGCTTGATCACATCTCCCGTCGCCCGGGCCAGCCCGCCCATGCTCCCGCGCGTCGCCATGCTCCGGATGAAGACGTCGGGATCCAGGGCATGGGACTGCATGCGGATCCGGTCGCCGAGGACCGCGCCGCCGGTGAACGCGCTCGAGGGATCCACCGCGACGATCCCGACCGAACTGCCCGCGGTCCGAAGGAGAGCGGTGATCCGGTCGACAAGAGTGCTCTTTCCCGCTCCGGGCGGGCCGGTGATTCCCACCACGTAGGCCCTGCCGACCCGGGGGTAGACCTGCTTCATGATTTCGGGGACAGCGGCCGTGCCATTCTCGACCTGCGTAATCAGCCTGGCCAGAGCCAGCCGGTCCCCTGCCAGCATCCGCTGGACGAGCTGTGCGGTTCCCATGGGGTACAGCTCAACTCGGGGATGGGAGGCCCATCAGCGATGGGATGGGTCCACAGCCACGGTGGCGAGGTTCGCCCGCATGAGCAGCGCATCCTCTCCTGTGTCGTAGTAGTACCCCGTTCTCCGCCCGGTCACCTTGAAGCCGAAGCTCTCGTAGAGGCCCCGAGCCTCCGAGTTGCTGGGACGCACCTCCAGGAAAGCATGGGTGAGCCGGCGGCGACGGGCATCCTCCAGGATCATGCCCAGAAGCGTTCGGGCCACGCCCTGGCCGCGCCAGACGGGATGAACCGCCAGGTTGGTGATATGCAGCTCCGGTCCCACCTCCCAGATGCAGAGATAGCCAGCCACCTCCCCGGCCACCCGAGCGACCCACGCGCGCGCGACTTGGTTCTGCTCGAGCTCGTAGAGGAATGCCTCCCGTGACCACGGCGTACGGAACGAGACCTGCTCGATGGCAAGCACCGAGTCCAGGTCCCTCGAGGCCATGGGCTCGATGGAGAAGGAGCCCGGCTGCGAGGCTGGACTATTGTGAGCCATCGGACGCCATCGGCGAGCGATCAAGTGGGTGCGTCGGTCCTGAGCAGCTCACTGATGGGAGTGCCCTGGCAGCCCATCGTGAGCGTGCTCGGCAACCCGGTGGTAACGCTCACCGCCCTCACCGGACGGGTCCACGTGGACGGTCACGCCATCGAGGTTGGGTACGCGGTGGAGGAGCTGGTGCCGCACCTCCTTGGCGAGCGCGTGGCCCTCGACGATCGAGAGCCCGCCAGACACCGTGACGCTCACCTCGGCGTTGAGGCGGTGGCCGATCCACCGCGCGCGCACATCACTGACCTCTTCCACTACCGGCACCTGCCGGGCTGCCGCAACGATCTCGTCGACCGTCCCGATCTCGACGCCATCCAGCATGCGCAGCAGGATCGCGCGCCCCGACTGCCAGGCGACCCAGAGGATGGCCAGCGAGATGAGAACGCCGACCAACGGGTCCGCGAGCGGATACCCGGCCCAGATCCCGACCGCGCCCAGCAAGACGGCCAGGCTGGTCCACCCGTCCGCCCTCGCGTGGTAGCCGTCCGCCACCAGAGCTGCGCTCCCGATCCTCCGACCCACCCTGATCCGGAAGACAGCGACCATCTCGTTGCCGACAAAACCGGCCACGGCGGCAAGCATCACCGCCCACAGCAGCTGAACCGGGTGCGGGTCAAGCAACCGCGTGACGGATTCGTAGGCCACGAAAAGACCGCTCGACAGAATCATGACGACGATCGCAATCCCGGCCAGGTCTTCGAACCTCCCCAGCCCGTACGTGAACCGCCGGGTCGCGCCCCGGCGCGCCAGCCAGAAGGCGATCGCAAGAGGAATGCTCGTGGCGGCGTCGGCGAAGTTATGGATCGTGTCCGCGAGCAGCGCCGCGCTCCCCGACAGCGCAACGACCGCCACCTGGAGGGTGGCCGTCGCCACGAGCCCAATACACGACCACTTGAGCGCCCAGAGGCCACGGCTGGCGGACGCAATATCAGCCCCTTGGTGATGATGATAGGTCATCCACCCTCTCGCTATCGACAGCCGGTCATGCCCCGGCTCATCTCGATTCTACCAGGTCCGTCGGCGTCGGTGCTCCCCTGCTCCGAGAGAGTCCGGTCAGCGCTCCTAACCCCTTGGGAGACAAAGTCAATTGGGGTGGATAGCAGGACCACGGCGACGCCTGAGCTCGGCCTCGGAGAGCCGGAGGTAGCGCGGGGTGAGCGCCCGGGGCTCGGTCCGCTCCCCAGCAAGAAGCCGGGCCTGACCGACCTGGCCCACCGAGGCCGGTGACGGGAGCCGGCGGCACGGAGGAGCGAAGGCGGCCCGGGGACCCAGCTCGGCCTGGAGCAGAGCGCCGTAGGCAAACACGCCGTCCCCCACGAAGATCACCGGCCCAGCGAGGCGACGGCAGAGCACCTCGGGGGCCAGCGCCGAATCTTCCCAGTCCCGGACCAGCCGGTCAGCCTCCCAGTGAAACAGGGCGGCGTACACCTCCCCTTTCTTGGCATCCAGAATGGGACAGACCGGCTCGCGCGCGAAGGGGAGCCCCCAGGCGAGCGCCTCGAGCGTGGGAACGGCGGCGACCGGGATCCCCAGCGCCAGCGCCAGCCCTTTGACCGTGCTGATGCCGATCCTGAGCCCTGTGAACGAGCCGGGTCCCACCGCTACCGCGAGCCCGTTCAGATCCCCCGGGGTCCAGCGGGCATCGTGGAGGAGCTGGTCCACGGCGGCCAGGAGCCGTTCGGAGTGAGTCGCCCGGATGTTGACCATGTACTCGCCGACGAGGCGGTCGCCCTCCAGGAGCGCGGCTCCGCCAGCCGGGGTGGAGGTCTCAACAGCCAGGATTCTCACAGCCAGGCGCCTGCCGCACACTGTTTCGGTCGACATGGGCGAGCATCGCTCCCGCCGTGACAAGACCCGCGGGGGGGGACTGACAGCTTCCGGTCAAGAGGGCAGCGGGGATTTTCGAGTTGACACCCCCACCCCGGCACGCCAAGATGGGGCGCACACTCGACGGGACGGAACAGGCGCGCCAGGGAGCGAGACCCCTCAGGTGAGGCTTCGGCCGTGAACAGGCCCCAGGGCGGAACTGCCCGTTTCTGTAACAACCCCACCTGTGAGCTTTGCGACGTCCACATCAAGCCCTGGGAAGTGCTGGTGAAGCGTGGTACCGAACTCTGCCCCCGCTGCCTCGAGCTCCTGGTGGTCCAACGGCTCCGCCCCCGCCCTCCCAGGCTCTCGTCCAAGCCGGGCAAACGTCCGGTGCCGCACGGAAATGCTCCGAGGAGGTCGTGAATGACGCCACCCCCGACAAGAGACAGCGCGGAGATGGATGCCGAGGTGCGAGAGAAGATCCACATGGAGATCCTCAAGCGCACCGGTGCCTACCACGCCAATGACCACATCGTGCTCCCCTCCGGCCATCATACCGGTGAGTACATCGAGAAGAGGCTGGTCACCACCGAGCCGTCCTTCACCGAGGGGCTGGGGGCGGTCATCGCCAAGCACTTTGCCCAGTGGCCCGTGGACGTCGTGCTCTCGACGGGCCCGGCCGCGCTCATTCTCTCCCACTGCGTGGCCCGGGCCCATCCCTCCCGCCCGGTCCTGCTCTACGGCACCAAGAGCATGGTCGCGCGCAAGCGCAAGGTCGCGCTCCCTCAGGAGTTCCGGCGGCTGATCCGGTCGGGGACCAAGATCCTCATCGTGGAGGACCTGGTCAGCACGGGGACGACTGTGAAGGCCCTCATCGAGCTGGTGGAGTCGCTGGGGGCGCACGTGGTAGGAATCGGCGCACTCTGGCGGCGAACCAAGAGGGGCGACGTGGCGGGAAAGCCCGTGTTCAGCCTGGTGAGCCGTGACTTCCCCACCCATCCTCCTCTGAACTGTCCCCTCTGTAAGAAGGGAATCCCGATCAATCGGGAGTTCGCCAGGCGCCCTCACGTCCACCAGCCGACCGCCGAAGCTGGAAGCGAGAGCCGCTAGGCCCGGGAACGACCGTCTCGGCGCAGAAGCGAGCCGGCACTAAGCGCTCTCCCACAACCCTTCCTCGATCCCGGCCCGCTTGTACGCGAGCCGGATTGTCTCCAGGTTCCGGGTGAAGAGAAGGCCGATCTTCGCGAACGGCTCGAAGATCGGGCCTTGATCGTCCACCAGTGGGAAGGCGACACGGGGCAGCTTCTCCCACCGCGACTGGAACGACTGTGTTGCCGCCACCAGACGTGCGTAGACCTCCGACTTCTCCAAGGCGGCACGCTTGACGATGGGGGTGATCAGGCAATCCACGGTCTGCCGCCAGCGGGCCTGGGCCTCCCCGGCCGCGGCCTCAGCCAGCGGGACCACCTTGACGTCCAGCTCGTCCAGGAAACGCTTGAGCAGCTTGCCCGCTGTCACCTCGAGCAGGATCTCTGGCACCCCAACGCTCCGGAGCCCACGGTGGCCCACGGACTTCGCCTCTGAGAAGAGCTGCTCCTTGAGCCACTGGACGTGGTGCCGGTTTTCCTCATCCTTCCACCACTCGCGGATCATCTTCTTGCCCCAGTACCGGATGGTGGCGTAGTAGACGTCGCGCTTGGCCAGGCGCTTGATGATCCCGCCCCAGGAGTAGAACTTCTGCATCGCCTTGATGGCCGCCATCTGAAGCTCATAGGGCGCAATCCGCCGCGGCTGGTGCACCACGTGGTGCCCGTCGTAGAACGACCAGTTCCGGTTGATCACGTACTTGGCCCCGCCGGCGTAGAGCGTGTCCCAGTCCGGGGAGCCGGGGATGGGCGTCAGGATCATGAACTGGATCGAGTCGATGTCGTGCTTTTTCGCAAAGGCGGTGGTGGCCTCGATGGTCTCCAGGTCGTCCTCGTCGGACCCGATGACGAACATGCCGTGGATCTTGACGTTGTTCGCGTGAAAGCGCTCGATGGACCGCTCGATCTTGGCCAGGTCCTGCTTCTTCTGGAAGAGCTTCAAGGTCCGCGGGTTGATGGACTCGAACCCCACGTACACGTTGAAGCAGTTCGAATCCCGCATGAGCCCGAGCAGCTCGGGGTCATCCACCGTCTCAGTGCGCACCTGCGCCCCCCAGCGCGGCGTCAGCCCGTCCTGGATCATCCGGGAGAGCAGCTCTTTGATCCGCTTCTTGTTGGCGGTGAAGATGTCATCCGCGAAGAAGATGTACAGATCGTCCCTGTGCATCCGGACCTCCTCCAGCACCCGATCGACGGAGTGGGTGCGGAAGGCGTGGCCGTACATCCCCGGAACCGAGCAGAAGGTGCAGGAGAAGGGGCAGCCGCGGGAGGTGGCGATGGAGACCACGTCCCCCGGTTTCCACCCTGTGATCAGGTGGTAGTCGGGGATCGGGTTGACATCCAGGTTGGCGATCTTGGGACGTTCGGGGTTGTGGACCGTCAGGCCGTCGGGGTTGATGTATGAGAGGTTCTCGACCTTCTCGAACCCGCTCCCGGCCTGGATGGCATCCACCAGTTCCTGGAGGGTGAACTCGCCCTCCCCCCGCACGACGAAGTCCGCGTGCTCGAGCGCCTCCTCCGTCAGGAAGCTCACATGGGTCCCTCCGAGCACGGCGATGATCCCCGCGTCGCGAACCTTGTCTGCCAGGCGATAGCTCTGGGGGGCGGTGGAGGTGATCGCGGAGATGGCGACCAGGTCAGCTGACATCACCTCGCCCATGTCGATGGGATGGATGTCCTCGATGTAGACCCGGACATCGTACCCTCTGTTGCGCATGATGGTCGCGAGCAACACGGATCCGAGTCGGGGGATGGCGACCCGGGTGTAGACGTGCAGATGCGTCGATTTGGGTTCCACAAACACGAGCTTCTTGAGCTGGCGCCGCATTAACTCCCTCCCTGATCCGAACAGCCACAGACTGTGGCCGCCCTCGCACTCTCCGGTGAGCTGGTCAAAGACTCGCGAGCCTACACTCTGGCCTTCACGACCGCTTTTGGCCTGGATGGCCGTGCCTTGTCCCCTTCCTTGAGGAGACCCTTCACCTCGTCCATGAACTGGGCGATATCCTTGAACTGCCGGTAGACCGAGGCGAAGCGCACGTACGCCACCTGATCCAGTTTCTGGAGGTGATCCATCACCATGCCACCTAGCTCGAGGCTCGAGATCTCCTTTTCGGCGCGCTCGTGCAGGCGCACCTCGATCTCCCCGACCACATCATCTACCGCCTGAACGCCGACCGAGCGCTTCTCGCACGCTTTCAGGATTGAAGACCTGAGCTTCTGCCGGTCGAACGGTTCCCGTCGCCCATCCCGCTTGACCACCATGGGCAGGACGTCTTCGATGTACTCGTAGGTGGTGTACCGGCGGTGGCACTTGAGGCATTCGCGGCGCCGCCGGATGAACTCGCCATCGCGGCCCACCCGAGAGTCCACCACCCGATCCTCCGTGTGACCGCAGAACGGGCACTTCATCGCCTCTCTCCCCGCTATGCGAGCCGGTCCGGGTAGAGCGGGAACCGGGCCGTGAGCTCCTGCACGTCTCCCCGGACCACCGCTTCTACCGAAGCGTCCCCTGGCTTGGTGAGGACTCGGTCAATGAGGGAGGCGATCTGGACCATCTCGGGTTCTTTCATCATCCGGGTCGTCACGGCAGGAGTGCCGATCCGGATCCCGCTGGTCACCATGGGGCTCCGAGTCTCGAACGGGATCGTGTTCTTGTTCACGGTGATCCACGCCCGGTCCAGGGCTTCCTGGGCTTCCTTGCCGGTGATCCCTCTGTCGGTGAGATCCACGAGCAAGAGATGGGTGTCAGTCCCGCCCGAGACCAGCCGATACCCCCGGGCCATGAGCGCCTCGGCCAAGGCCCTGGCGTTGGCCACGATCTGATGCTGGTAGACACGCCACTCGGCGGTCAGCGCCTCCTTGAGGGCCACGGCCTTGGCGGCAATGATGTGCATGAGCGGCCCGCCCTGCACCCCCGGCATGACCACCCGGTCCAGGGCCTGGGCCCGGGCCTGGCGGCACATCACCATTCCTCCCCGCGGGCCTCGCAGCGTCTTGTGAGTGGTGGTTGTCACGAAGTCCGCGTACGGCATCGGCGAGGGGTGAAGCCCCGCCGCCACCAGCCCCGCCGGATGGGCAATGTCAGCCATCAACGCCGCCCCCACCTCATCAGCGATCTCGCGGAACGGCTTGAAGTCGATCGCCCGGGGGAACGCCGATCCTCCGGCAATGATGAGCTTGGGGCGATGCTGGCGGGCCAGGTCGCGGAGCTGGTCGAAATCGATCCGCTCGGTGTCTTTCCTGACGCCGTACGGCACGATCGTGTAGAGCTTGCCGGAGAAGTTGACTGGGCTCCCCATGGTGAGGTGGCCGCCATGGGCCAGGTTGGGGCCGAGCACCACGTCCCCGGGAGCGAGCAGCGCAAAATAGACGGCCATGTTGGCCTGGGAGCCTGAGTGCGGCTGGACGTTGACGTGTTCGGCACCGAAGAGCTCCTTGGCCCGGGCGATGGCCAGCTCCTCAGCGATGTCAACGATCTCGCAACCGCCGTAGTAGCGGCGGCCGGGATACCCCTCGGCGTACTTGTTGGTCATCACCGAACCCATCGCCTCGAGCACGGCCTCGGAGACAAAGTTCTCCGAGGCAATCAGCTCCAGGTTCCGGGCCTGGCGTTCGGCCTCCCCTCGGAGCGTCTTGGCGATCTCCGGGTCCACCGCCTCAAGCCGTCCCACGATCTGGCACCCCCCTACGCCCGGTACGCATTCCCCTTCGATCTGGCTGGTCTTTCTACCCGCCTTGGCTGATCCACGATAGCCTCCGCCTCCTCCCGTGTCAAGAAAGTTGCCGAAGATCCTGGGGAACCTCCCGACACTCCCCCTAGATGTTGCGGCTTTCCCGCGAGGGAGAATGGGCCGGCCTCAGCTCGGAGAGCGGGAAGGCAAAGGTCTCCTCCTGCGCGCCCTCGACTCCGGCCTGAACCAGGCGCGCCAGGTCGAGGCGAGCTTCGAGTCGGGAGATCTCCTCCGGCCCCACTCTGGTCGCCGGATGCTTGGGAACAAAGAGCGTACAGCAGTCCTGATCGGGCTCCGCCGAGATCTCGAAGGTTCCGAGCGCTCTGGCCTGGGTCGTGATCTCCCGCTTGTCCATCCCGATCAGGGGCCGGAGGACGGGGAGCGTGGCGACCTCGCTGGTTCGGCTGAGATTGGCCAGGGTCTGCGAGGCCACCTGCCCCAGGCTCTCCCCCGTGACCAGGGCCTGGGCGCCAGTCGCGCGTGCCAAGGCTTCGGCGATCCGCACCATCAGTCGTCGGTAGACCACGACCCGGCCGGGTGGCGCCACCGAGAGCACGACCTCGCGCTGGATCTCACCGAACGGGACCAGAAACAGGCGCGAGAAGTACTGCCATTCGGTCAGGCACTCGACGAGGGCGCGGGCCTTGCCCTGGGAGGTGGCTGGCAGGTACGGAACGCTGTGGAAATGGACGAAGATGATCCGACAGCCGCGCTTGATCAGTCGCCAGGCGGCCACGGGGGAATCGAAGCCGCCCGACAGAAGCGCCAGGACCGTGCCGCTCACTCCCACCGGGAGGCCTCCGGGACCGGGCTCCCGGCCGGGGTAGACGAAGGCCTCATGGGGGAGCACCTCCACATGGATGTTCACGGCAGGGTGCTCCAGATCTACACGCGTGGAGACCTGCTGGAGGACAAAGGCCCCCAGCTCCCGGTTGAGCTCGACCGAGTTCAAGGGGAAGGTCTTGAAGGCCCGTCGCGCGCTGATCCGAAAGGACGGAATCGCTCGCCCCGCCACCAGGCGCCCCACCGCGGACCTGAGGGACTCCAAGCTCGGTGGCACCCGGGAAGCGAGGGCCACATTGGCGACGCCGCACACCTTCCGCACCCGCTCCAGCACTGCTCCAGGGTCGGCATGCTCCTCCACGTCGAGCATCACCCGACCGGGAAGCTGGATCACTCGGATAGGCCCCAGATCCGCCGTGGCCCGCGCCAGGTTCTTCGTAAGGTGACGGAGAAACAGGGGGCGGGTGCCGCGCTTGAGGCTGATCTCATCGTAGTGAACCAGGAGCGACAGCCGCATCCTCGGCGTCATTCCGCCTCCCCCCACTCAAGAGGCCTCGGATCTTTCTCCGTTGTCACAACCCCATGCTAGCACAGCCCGCCGGCCTTCCACCGTCTTTGCCCGCATAACCGAACCACGCCAGTTACGAATAGTTGGGCGCCTTCGACGGCAACCGATAGGATAGCGGCAGAGGTGATTCCGAAGCCGTCCGTGACGACCGGCTCGCTCAGCCCGTTCTCCGGGCACCGTCACACGAGGAGACGGTCTGCTTTTTGGCGTTCAGACGTTCGCTGTTCTGTCCTTGAAGAAGCCGCAGGGCGAGTATCCGGAGTTGTACGTGCTGCCAGAGCGTCTCCAGCTCCCGCCGGACCGTCAGTTCGTCGGGACACGAGTATCCTATTTCGGCTATGACCTTGAGGCGCCATGGACGGAGATCGAGGGCGAGGACGCCAGGACATCCGTAGCTCGCATCGCCTTCAAGTCCGGCCATGGGATCATCGTGTTCAACCCCGAGGAGAGCGTCGATCTTATCGCCGAATTCATGAACAGGAATCCCGACTACGCAGAACAGATCCTCTCGGTGTTCGGCCACGACGCTACGAAATCCAACTACTCGCTCTATCGATCGATCCTGAACGCCACCCCCCACCAGCTTTCCATCTTCATGTCCAAGCGAGATGCTGCCAGGCTTTCTCTGCTGCTCATTCTCAAGCGCTTGCTGGTCGTCAATGCCGAGTCTGGAATATACTCGTTTGAATATCGCGATCTCAGAGGTTTTCAGTTCGGCAATCCAGCGCGTACGAACAGGGTCATTGTTCACGTTTTCGACGACGACAAGCGGCTTGAACTCGTATTATTCGTGACCGAGGATTCTGGCGCGACCCTGTCACAGGATGAGATCACCCATGTGATTCAGACGCTGCGGCCGACCGCTTGACGCTTCGGCGTCTCACCGATCACGCCAGCCGATCGGTCATCCAGTCATCGTGAGCGAGGAGGTGCTGGAGCATGGGCAGGGTCATCACGCCTCCTCCCGCTCGGGCCGCTTCGGGTGTTTGGGGCGGCGGCGGTAGACGGTCTTCGGAACCTCCACCTTGGGCGGCTTGCGCGGCAGGGGCTTCCGAACCTTCGAATGGCTTGCCTTTTTCCTCACGCCCTCATGCCAATCAGGGTGCCCCGTCCCCGTGCCCGCTCCCGAGGGGCGGCTACTGAAGCTTGACCTCTTCGGAAAAGACGGTGAAGCCCGACCGCTCTGTCGCCGCCAGAGCGTGCTCGAGCTGATGCCTGCCGCGGGCAGCTTGTGGAATGACGGCCTTGAAGAATCGGGTGTAAAAGTGATCGGGCTCCACCACTACCCGAGCCCGGAGCCTCAACCTGGGGCGGTCCATCACCCGGGCGTACTTGATAGTGAAGCTCGCGGTGGGAGGCAGCCGCGTGTCGTAGAGCTCTTGAGAGAGGTTGAGGGTCGCTTCGCGCCCGATGATGGCCTCCTCGCCGCTCCCCGGGAGCGTCCGGCCCCGGGCATCGACCAGCTCCATCCTGAGGAACAGTTTCGGGGTCAGATAGGTGGGAACGTAGTGGCCGGCGCCGCTGTTCGTCACCGACAGGGTGGCCTCCACCTGCTCTCCGACCCGATAGCGAGGCTTGGAGAGCGCGAGGTCCACCGTGAGGGCTGACTTCACCATCTCCGGGTCGTGGATCCCACGCCAGAGATGGCGCCGATCCGGCATGTGGCAATCCTGGCAGTGGATCCCTCGAGCGGCGTAGGGGCTGGCCTTCCATTCCTCGTAGGTGTTCTCCAGGAGCTTGCCGTTGAGAGCGAAGCCGTCCGGGCCGAACTGGTGGCAGCTCTTGCAGAACTCCGATCGAAGAAAAGCGGGCGTCCGGGTGACCCCGTTGTGGGGAAGCTGATCGCGCGGGGCGGACGAGCTGAGCGCGCCGTCTCGCCTGGGAGGGCCGAACCGCTCCCATCCCCTGACATGGCAGGCCGCACAGGTGAGCCCCTGCCGCTGAAGCGCCCGGGAGAAGGCCGGGTTCTTCACAACGCTGATCTGCCCGGCGGGCCCGCTGCTGTCCACCAGTTCGTGCTGCTCAGCCAGGGGAGCATGGCAGGACTGGCAGAGGCCGGCCTCTCCGGGGTCCATGTCCACGAGCTGGCCCATCGTCCCCGGGCCCATGGCCCGGGCGTGGAAACTCGTCTTCCAGTCGGCGAGCTGGGCCGGATGGCAGACGCCGCACTCTTTGGGGTGCAAGGACGCCTCGAGGGGCGTGAACTTCCTCGGGGGAGGGCCCTGGGCCGGAACTGGTCGCGCCCAGTGTCTGTCGAGAAATTGCCGGATCGCGCGCTCGGCTGGATCCACCGCCACCTGAGCCTCCTGGGCAAGGGCCGCGGCGAGCTGGACGTTCAGAAGGGAGGCGAACAGGCGCTGGGCCGGAGGGCCGGACCAGTCCTTCGGCCCGATGACCCGCGCGATTATCCGCCCGCTCCGGTCGAGGACGAACGTTGTCGGAATGAACCGGATGCCGTAGCGCGCGCTGACCTTGCCGTCAGAATCCAGCAGGGTGGGGAAGGTCAGGCCGTGCTCTTCGACAAAGCCTTTCACCCGCCCCTTCGACTCCTCCATGTCCACCGCCAGGATCACCAGTCCCTTCGACCGGAACTGACTCCAGAGCCGCTCCATGGAGGGCATCTCCGCCCGGCACGCGGGACACCAGGTGGTCCAGAAGTTCAGGAAAACGATCTTCCCGCTGAAGTCGCTGAGGGCGGCTGTTCTCCCGTCCAGGGTCGAGAGCGTGAAGTCCGGTGCGGGGCTGGGCGGAGTAAGCCGTTGGAGTCCGAGGGGGGTGAAGAGATTCTCCCCCGCGGAGGCGGGCATGATCGCCGCCGCTGAGGCCAGGACAAGAGCTCGCCAGAAGTTCTCGGTCACGGGACCTCTCCCCCAGAGGTAAACAAGACTCCGAGGAGGGCAATTCCCCACGCGGGCACGAGGGACGCCAGGCCTGCCGCCCAGTACCTCGTCCGGCGCTCGCGCGCATCCGACCCCCGGAGGCGCCTGACCGTGGCGTCCGTCACAATGACTCCGAGGAGAGCCGCGGCGGCCGAGGCGATCGGCCACACAGCCGCGGACGCCTCCGGGAGCGTCTCAACCGCCCGTCCGAGCAGCGACAGGAACGCGATGAGCCACGCCGGCAAGAGGGCAATCACTCCCAGGAGCCAGTCCACCTCGGGCGGACGAGAAGATTGTCGGCGATCGAGCCACCTCACCCCGAGCCAGGTCCCGCCCACTCCAACCACGATGGCGAGGGCTGACCAGTGAATCATCCGAGGTCCCCCTCCAGTTGGGCGAGCAGGCGGGAGGCACGGGCCAGCTCCTCGGGGGTGTTCACGTTCATGAAGCAGATCTCGGGATCGCGAAAGCGGAGCACCTCTTCCTCGGGGATCTCGCGGACGCGGACCCGGTCGAAGAAGCCGACAATCTTGAAGCGCTTGGCCACGAGCAGGGCCTCCATATGGGGGAGGCAGGCCTTGGCGTAAAGCGCGTGCATGGTCTCGAGCTGTCCTCCCACCTTGGGGATCACCACATCCGCCTCCTCGGCGCGGGAGACCAACAGCCGGATCACCTCGGGGTGGAGGAAGGGCATGTCGCAGGCCACCGTGAACGCGGCGTCGCCCTGCGCGACCTTGAGCCCGGAGTAGATGCCGCCGAGCGAGCCGTGGTCGGGAAAGACGTCGGAGACCGTGGGAAGCCCGAGAAAGGCGTAGAGTTCCGGCGTGTTGGTCACGACCAGCAGGTCTGAGAAGACCGCGCTCAGGACGGTCACCACCCGCTCGATCATGCGGGTCCGGCCCAGGTAGCTCAGCGCTTTCGGATACCCGCCCATCCGGGTGCTTTTCCCACCCGCCTGGATGACGCCGGTGACGGTCATTGGGCGAGGGAGAGGTCAACAGCCCCCCTGCGGATGATGCGGGGGGCCGCCACGCTGACATCCACGATCGTGGAAGGCTGACCGCCCCGGGTCTCGCCCCCGTCCAAGATGAGGTCGATCATTCCGTCGAGCTGGGCCTTCACGCCCTCCGCGGCGGTCGGGGGCGCGCTCCCGCTCAGATTGGCGCTCGGCGCCGTGACCGCGAGCGCGAAGACGCGCACCAGGCCGAGGGCTACCGGGTGCCCCGGCATTCTGATCCCGATCGTCCCCGTCCCGGCGGTGAGCTCGGAGGGGAGATCCGGCCTGGCCTTGAAGACCAGCGTGAGCGGTCCGGGCCAGTGGGCGGCCATCAAACGCCTGGCGAGCTCCGGGACCTCCAGGGCGAGTGACTCTACCATTGTGACGGAGTCAACCAGGACCAGGAGAGGCTTGGACTCAGGCCGTCCCTTCACCTGATAGACGCGTCCCACCGCCAGGCCATCCATCGCGTGGGCGCCCAGGCCATAGAAGGTCTCGGTGGGGAAGGCCACGAGCCCGCCTCGCCGGAGGAGGCCGGCGGCCTCCTGGAGCGCCGAGGCTTCGGGATTGGAGGGATCGACGGGTCGGACCCGGGTCGGGCTCACGCCTTCTTCTTGAGCCGCGCAGCCACGCGGCTGGAACGTTCCTCCACCTCCTCCGCGAGGCTCGCGCGGAAGGCGGCCAGCCGCTTGCCAATCTCCCCGTCCGACAGAGCGAGGATCTGGGCAGCCAGGATCCCGGCGTTGACAGCCCCTCCCGGCCCGATCGCGACAGTCGCCACCGGCACCCCCTTCGGCATCTGAACCATTGAGAGGAGGGCGTCGAGACCGCCGAGCGGCGTGGAGGTAATGGGGACTCCGATCACCGGAAGGGTGGTCTCGGAGGCGAGGAAGCCCGGCAGGGCGGCGGCTCCCCCGGCCCCCGCGATCAACACCCTGACTCCCCTCGCTTCCGCCTGCTGCACGTACTTCCGGGTCCGTTCTGGGGTCCGATGCGCTGAGGCCACCACCACTTCGTGAGGGATCGCGAGCCGGTTCAGTATCCCGGCGGCTTCCTGGAGCACCGGGAGGTCCGAGTCGCTTCCCATCACGATCCCGACCAGCGGACGGTCTTTCGCCATCTCTCCCTCTCTACGCCTCTGCCGGACGCCGAAGCGCCTTCTTGCCGATGTCCTTCCGGTAGTGCATCGCCTCAAAGGAGATCTTCGACGCGGCCTCGTACGCCCGCTCGATGGCGGCGGGAATCCCTGGGCCGAGCGCTGTCACCCCGAAGACCCTCCCCCCGGCCGTGAGCAGCGCGCCATCATCTCGGAGCTTCGTCCCCGCGTGGAAGACGATCACGTCAGAAATCAGCTCGGCCTCCGGGACTCCGCTGATGGGTTTGTCGACTTCGTAACCCCCGGGATAGCCGCCGGAGGCGAGGACCACGCAGACCGCCGCATCAGGCCGCCAGCGAGTCGCCCGAGGCAGCTTCCCGCCTCGAGCGATCACGGCCAGGATCGGAAGAAGATCTTCGTCCAGGCGCGGGAGCACCACCTGGGCCTCGGGGTCGCCGAAGCGGCAGTTGAACTCTACCACCTTCGGTCCTTCCTTGGTGATCATCAGCCCGGCGTACAGCACACCCCGGAAGGGACGTCCTTCGGCGGCCATCGCCTGAACCGTCGGCAGAATGATCTTGGCTAACACCTCCTCCTGAGCCTGCTCATCGAGGACCGACAGCGCGGAGTACGCGCCCATCCCGCCGGTGTTCGGCCCCTGGTCGTCGTCGAAGACCGCCTTGTGATCCTGAGCTGCGGCGAGGGGGAGCACCTGTTCACCGTCGGTCAAGGCGAAGCACGAGACCTCCTCGCCCTCCATGAACGCCTCGATCACCACTCGCTCGCCGGAGGCCCCGAAGGCGCGCTCCTCGAGGCAGAGGGAGACCGCGCGGTCCGCCTCCTCCAGGCTCCGGCAGACCAGGGAGCCCTTGCCACCCGCGAGCCCGTCGGCCTTGACCACCAGGGGGGAGCCCAGCTCGCGGCAGAAGGCGCGCGCTGCCCTCGGATCCTGGAAGGTCCGAAAGCGCGCCGTGGGGATCCCGTGTCTGTCCATCAGCGCCTTGGCGAAGGCCTTTGAGGCCTCGAGCGCCGCGGCCGCCTTGGAAGGACCGAAGATCACATGCCCCTCGGCGGCGAAGGCGTCCACCACCCCGCGCGAGAGTGGCTGCTCGGGACCTACGACCGTGAGGTCAATCTGTTCCTGCCGCACGAAGGCAATCAACTCCTCAACGGCGTCGGCCTTGATAGGGATGCAACGGGCGTGACGGGCCATCCCCGGGTTGCCGGGCGCCGCGAAGAGCTCGGAGCAGTCACGGCTCCGTGCGAGCGTCCAGACGAGAGCGTGCTCGCGTCCCCCGCTCCCGATCACGAGCAGTTTCATCGGGAGAGCGCTCCACCGACACCGATGGGCTCGAGCGGAAAACCCTCGGACGAGCCCACCTGCGGCCGTTCAGGGATCCCCATCCAGCTCCCGGTAGCGGCGCCAGTGCTCCACGGCCTCCTCTCCCCGTCCCGCCCTGCCCAGGGCGCCCGCCAGGTTAAAGTGGGCATCGGCGTACTCAGGGTTGAGCTCCAGGGCCCGGCGGTACCAGCTCACGGCCTGGGACAGCTCACCCAGGTCCTCATGGAGCGACCCCAAGTTGTAGGCCGCCTGAAAGCAGCTGGCATCGCTCCCGAGGGCGCTCTGATAGCATTCGGCCGCGGCCTCGTGGCGGCCCAGTCGATGCTGGAGCAGACCCAGGTTGTTCCAGGCCGCCGCGTAGCTCGGATCGATGGCCACCGCGCGCGCGTAGGCTTCGACCGCCTCGTCCCAGCGGGCGGGGTCCTGGTCCAGCTCGGTTGCTCGGCAGAACCAGACCTCGGAGGCCTCGCTGGGGGCAACGAGCACCCGCACCATCCCCCTGGCCAGGGAGGCCCGCGCCTCCCGAGCCAGCTCTTCCACATCCAGCGCCATCACCGTCTGGCCTGTGCGCGGATCGAACCGGCTACGGTCGCGCTCGACAAGGACCTTCTGCCCGTCGATCACCAGCCGGATCTCGGCCAGAGGGAGTTCGGATTCGGGGAGCCACCGCTTCAGGTGCCCTACGGCCTGCCGAATCTGGCGGACCGTGGCACCCCGGTCCAGGAGGCCCGAGGCCACCCTGAGCCCGACCAGCTCCCTGAAGCGGTAGCCAACGCCGTCGGCCTTGAGGAGCCCGAGCCGCCTGAGTTGGGCAGCCCGCTTCGGGGTGAGTCGAAGGAGCCGGGCGACCTCCCGGTAGGACATCAGCCACCCGCCTCTCTCCATGCGCATCCTAATGGCGGAAGTGCCGGATCCCCGTCAGCACCATCGCCATCCCGTGCTCGTCAGCCGCCGCGATGACTTCAGCATCCCTCAGCGAGCCCCCCGGATGGATCACGGCGGTGGCCCCGGCGCTCGCGACGACGTCCAGGCCGTCACGGAACGGGAAGAAGGCATCCGAGGCGCAGACCGTTCCGGCGGTCTCGAGCCCCACCTCTCGCGCCCGCATCACCGCCAGCCTGCCCGAGTCCACCCGGTTCATCTGCCCCGCCCCCACGCCGATGAGCTGCTCCGCAGTGGCCAGGACGACGGCGTTGGACTTCACGTGCTTGGCTACCGTCCAGGCGAATCGAAGGGCGCGCCACTCGTGCTCGCTGGGTTCGCGCTTCGAGACCACCCGGAGCCTGGCCTCATCAAGCGACCCGAGATCCCCCTCCTGGAGGAGCAGCCCGCCCAGGGCGCTCCGCACCTCCATGTGGGGGGTCGGGCGAGCGGCCCGGTCCGGGGGCAGCTCCATCACCCGGCACTTCTGCTTGGTCCGCCGGAGCTCGTCGAGGGCCTCCGGTAGGTAAGCCGGGGCGAAGAGGATTTCAACGAAGATTCCTGCCAGCTCTTTCACCACCGCCAGGTCCACGGGGCGGTTGACGCCGACGATCCCCCCGAAAATGGAGACCGGATCCGAGGCCTTGGCAGTCCTCAGCGCCTCGCCGACCGAGCTCCCGAGCCCCACGCCGCAAGGGTTCGTGTGCTTGACCACGACCGCGGCGGGGAGATCGAATTCCAGGAGGAGGCTGAGCGCAGCCGAGAGGTCGAGAAAGTTGTTGTACGACAGCTCGGGTCCATGGAGCTGGCGGCCGGACACCACCCCGGTCAACGGGCTCCCAACCGGACGATAGAGCGCCGCGGCCTGGTGCGGGTTCTCCCCGTAACGAAGCAGCTGAACCCGCTCGATCTCGAGACGAAGGACAGGAGGAAACGGGAGGCCCTCGGGAGCGAGAGCCGCTCGGCCAACCACGCCGGGGTGCTTCAGGTAGGCGGCGATGGCAGCGTCGTACTGGGCGGTCCGCCGGAAGGCCTCCTGTGCCAAGCGGTAGAGGGTCTCTTTCGAGAGGACTCCCCCGCTCCCTTCGAGCTCGTCCAGGACCTCTCCGTACTGGCGCAGGTCGGTGACAACGGCCACGGCCTCCCAGTTCTTGGCCGCGGCGCGGATCAGGGTCGGACCGCCGATGTCAATCTGCTCGATCACCTGCTCCAGCGAGGCATCCCCCCTGGCCGAAGCCTGTTCGAACGGATAGAGGTTGACCGCCACCAGGTCGATAGGCTCGATCCCCTGCGCCCTGAGCTGGGCCAGGTGCTCCGGCTTGTCCCGCCGAGCCAGGATTGCTGCCTGGATCTTCGGGTGCAGGGTCTTCACCCGGCCGTCCAGCATCTCGGGAAACCCGGTCACCTCGGAGACGTCGATGACTGTGACGCCCGAATCTCTGAGCAGCTTGGCGGTCCCGCCCGTGGAGAGAATCTCCACGCCGAGGCCTGCCAGGCCTTTGGCAAACTCCACCACCCCGCTCTTGTCGTGGACGCTGATCAACGCCCGCTCGGCCTTCAGCTCACCCATTCGGGCAGTCCCTCCTGACCGGGAACTTCCTTCCAGGCGGACCCGGATCCGGAATCTCCAGGGGCCCGAGCGCCGGCCTGTCTGGCAGCCACTCCTTCACAGGACCGGCCCGTCTCCTCGAGTGGGACACGTGTCAAAACCCTCTCGAGGCCGGTTCAAGATCCACCCCTACCGGCCCGGCCGGCGGCGCAGGAGAGCTTGGACGCCGAAGTAGGCCAAGGCATCCTTCATGTTCGAGACGAGCCGCTTGAACCGGCCCATCTCCGGGTTGGTGACGTACTCCATGGTGAGGACCACGCGCTCCTCTCCCGCTCCGAGCGGTGTGACGCCATGCCAGAGCTTGTCACCGTTGAAGATCACCAGGGAACCGGGGCCGTAGGCGAGCCGGATCTCCTCCGTCTCTCGCTTCGGGTCGTCCTTGTAGAGCTGACAAACGAGTCGGCACGCCTCGCTCCTCTGGACCAGCCCGAGCAGAACGGTGTACCGGGCGCCCCTGTAGTAGGAGGTGTCGTAATGAAACCCCATGTGATCGCCGGGCTCGGTGTAGAAGTAGAGCGCGCACGCATGGGGGTCGTCATCCGGACACGGCACGACCCGGGCCTGCACGAGCCGGCTCAGGAAGTCAATGAAGGCGGGCGACCTGTAAAGCTCGAGAAAGAGCGGGGCCTTCTCGACGAGGGTGTAGAAGCTGATGCTCCCCCCCTTCTTGTGCCTCGGGATGTAGTTCCGGTGCACATTCGGCCGGAGCTTGTCGACCTCCGGGACCAGGTGGCGCTCCGCCACCTCGGGCGGCAGGAAGCCCTCGAGGTAGACACACTCGTTCTGCTCCCAATACACCCGACGCACCCGGTCGAACTCCAGCCGGGCCACGGCGTGCGCCACCGCCTCCGCCAACGGCTCTCCGCCGTTCTTCTCCTGAGTCACTCGGACACCTCCCTCCTCGCCGGCTCCGGAGCCTCCCTGATGACCACCCGACGGCCGGAGAGCGTGAGACGCCCTTCGGCGAAGAGCTGGATGGCCCGCGGATAGATCCGGTGCTCCTCCTCGAGGATGCGAGCCGAGAGCGTCTCCTCCGTGTCATCGTCGCGGACGACAACCGCGACCTGCAGGATGATCGGGCCGGTATCCACCCCCTCATCCACGAAGTGGACCGTGGCGCCCGCCACCTTCACCCCGTGCTCCAGGGCATGGCGCTGGGCGTGAAGCCCGGGGAAGGCCGGAAGCAGCGCTGGGTGGATGTTCACGATCCGGTTCCGGTACGCTGCGATGAAGGCAGGCGTCAGAATCCGCATGAAGCCGGCCAGGCAGACCAAGTCTACACGATGCTCCCGAAGCAGATCCAGCAGAGCCTGATGGAAAGCTTCCCGATCGGCATACGCCCTCGGATCCACGAACGCGGCCTTGATCCCGTGACGGCGAGCCCGCTCGAGGGCCTGAGCGTCCGGGCGGTCGGAGAGCAGAACGGCCACCTCCACATCGAGCCGGCCGGCCTCGATGGCATCGACAATGGCCTGGAAGTTGGACCCGCGCCCTGAGGCGAGCACCCCGATCCGAAGCGGTCCACCGGGCCTCACGCGCTCCACGTCGCCGCCGCCTCGATCTCCGTGTCATGGCGGTCGAGCATCGCAGCCACCATGAGCTTTGTCCTCACCGAGTCGGTGGAGGCCACGAGGACCGGTTCCCGGTAGCCGGCCGGAAGCCGAAAGAATCCGGCGAAGGCGCCGAGCCCGCCGAGCACCTCTGGCTGAAAGGTGCTCATGGCCAGGGGGATGATCCGACGGACCACCCTCTCCCCTGCCTCGACGTCAACGCCGGACTGCCTGTACGTCAGCGGGTCCATCCACCCTGTGCCCTCGGAAGGTCCGTCAGCCTGAAGGGAGCCCGGATCCGCGCGCGGGGACCCAGCTGGGACGTCGCCAGCTCGCACGCGGCCCCCGGCAGGAAGCGCGGAGCGCTCCCCGATGGCTACGCGTCGAAGAGCTGGAGCTGTGAGGTGGCCTCTCGCTCGAACCCCACCCGGTAACCGCCGGTAAAGCAGGCATGGCAGAAGTGGTTCGGATCGTTCCCTGTCGCCTTCAGCATCCCCTCGAGGGAGAGATAGCCCAGGCTGTCAGCGCGGAGATACCGGCGGATCTCTTCGACCTGGTGGCTCGAGGCGATCAGCTCCTTCCGGGTGGGCGTGTCGATCCCGTAGTAGCAGGGCCACTGGATCGGAGGCGAGCAGATCCGCACGTGGACCTCGCGGCTGCCAGCGTTCCGGATCATCTTCACGATCTTCTGACTGGTGGTGCCGCGCACGATGGAGTCGTCCACGACGACCACGCGGCGGCCAGCCAGCGCCTCCCGCATAGGGTTCAGCTTCACCTTGACTCCGAAGTGGCGGATCCCCTGCTTGGGCTCGATGAACGTGCGCCCCACGTAGTGGTTGCGGATCAGCCCGACCTCAAACGCGATCCCCGACTCCTCAGCGAACCCCAGCGCCGCCCCCATTCCCGAGTCCGGCACCGGGATCACGATGTCGGCCTCGGCCGGGTGTTCGCGGGCCAGCTGGTGACCGAAAGCCTTGCGCACGGCCTGCACATTCTGCCCCCAGAGCAGCGAGTCCGGCCGCGCGAAGTAGACGTACTCGAAGACGCACTGGAGCGGCTCTTTCGGCGGGAACGGCTTGAGCGAGCGGAGGCCCTGCGTGGTGATCACCAGCATCTCGCCCGGCTCCACGTCGCGGACGAACTCGGCCTCCAGGAGATCGAGGGCGCAGCTTTCCGAGGCGACGATCCAGGCCTCCCCGAGCTTCCCGAGCGAGAGCGGGCGGAAGCCGTAGGGGTCCCGCACCGCGATCATGGCCTCCGGCGTCAGGAGGAGAAGCGAGTATGCCCCCGAGACCCGGCCGAGGGCGAGGGGGAGCTGCTCTTCGATCGACGCCCCCTCAGCGCGGGCCAGGAGGTGGACGATGACCTCGGTGTCCGAGCTTGACTGGAAGACGGCGCCATCTCGCTCCAGCGCGGCCTTCAGCGCCTCGGCGTTGACCAGGTTGCCGTTATGGGCGACCGCCACAGCGCCCAGGGCGGTGTTGGCGACGATGGGTTGAGCGTTTTTCAGCGTGGAGGTGCCCGCCGTCGAGTAGCGGACGTGACCGATGGCGCGATGGCCCGCGAGCCGCCGCAGCCGCTCCCGGGTGAACACGTCGGCCACCCACCCCATGCCCCGCTCCAGGTGGAGGAGCTGCCCTTCGGCGGCCGCGATCCCCGCCGACTCCTGGCCCCGATGCTGGAGCGCATAGAGCCCCAGGTAGGCGACGTTGGCGGCCTCGGGGTGTCCCCAAACCCCGACGATCCCGCACTCGTCGTGGAATTTCTCCTCTCGGCGCATCTTACGTGACGAGCTTGGCAAATCCGTCCCTCCACGCCCGGCTGAGCTGCTCCACGGGCAGGCTCACCAGCCGCTCTCCGTCCACACGAATCTCCAAGCGGTCACCCTCCACTGTCCCGATCCACCGCCAGGGCACTTGCCATTCCTGCATCAGCCGCCCGAAATGACGCTGGGCGAACGCGGGGACGGAGACCACGATCCGGGACGGCCCTTCGCCAAAGAGCGTGAGATCCGCCCGGCGGAGGAGCGGAAGCGAGACCTGGGCCCCCACCGGCATGGGACCGGTGAGGCACGCTTCAGCCAAGGCCACAGCCGCCCCTCCCTCCGAGCAATCGTGCGCTGCGCTCACCAACCCGGCCTCAACCGCGGAGCGGCAGGCGGCCTGGGCGACGCGCTCGAGCTCCAGGTCCAGCGCAGCGAGGGGCCCGGCGAGCTGCCCGTGAAGGCTCCAGAGGTATTCGCTCCCGCCGAGGCTCACCGCATCGGGCCCGATCAGGGCGATCCGTTCTCCCTCCTCCTTGAACCACTGAGTGGTCCGCCACTCCGCCTCTTCGAGGACTCCTACCATTCCTACGACCGGAGTCGGAAGCACAGCCCGCCCCGCTGTCTCATTGTAAAAGGAAACATTGCCGCTCACCACAGGGATATCTAAGGCCCGGCATGCGGCCGCGATCCCGTCCACGGCCTGCGCGAACTGCCAGAGCACCTCCGGGCGCTCGGGGGAGCCGAAGTTCAGGCAATCGGTGACCGCCAGGGGGCGGGCGCCGGAGCACGTCACGTTTCTGGCGGCCTCCGCCACTGCCATGGCCGCGCCCCCGAAGGGATCCAGGAAGACGTACCGGCCGTTGCCGTCGGTGGTCATCGCGATCCCCTTCCGGGTCCCCTTGATCCTGAGGATGGCCGCATCCGAGCCCGGGAGGACGAGCGTGTTGATCCCCACCTGGTGGTCGTACTGGCGCCAGACCCACTCCTTCGAGGCCACCGTGGGTGCGGCCAGGATCGTGAGCAGGGTCTGCCCGTATTCTGCCGGGGGAGGGTGCACGAGGGGGTCGAAAGCCAGGAGGGGATCGAGCCAGTCAGGCCGCACCGTCGGCTTCTCGTAGGCCGGCGCGGCCGCGGTGAGGGCGTCCACTGGCACCTCGGCTACCACCTGACTGTTCATGCGCGCCCGAAGGATTCCGTCGTCGGTCACCCGACCGATCTCGATGGCATCCAGCTCCCACTTGCCGAAGATCCGCTTGACCTCCTCTTCCCGCCCCCTGGCCACCACGAGGAGCATCCGCTCCTGGGATTCGGAGAGCATGAGATCGTAGGGCGTCATGCCTCGCTCACGCTGGGGGACCCGGCTGAGCTCGATCTCGATCCCCGTGCCCGCGCGGGCGGGCATCTCGGCCGTGCAGCAGGCGAGCCCGGCGGCGCCCATGTCCTGAATCCCCACCACCGCGCCCGTCGGCAGGGCCTCCAGACACGCCTCGAGGAGAAGCTTCTCCGTGAACGGGTCCCCGACCTGGACCGTGGGGCGGCGCTCCTCTGCCCCCTCGTCGAAGGTGGCCGAGGCCATGGTGGCGCCGTGGATCCCGTCACGGCCGGTCTTGGCGCCCACGTAGAACACCGGGTTGCCGACGCCCTCGGCCCGAGCTCGGAAGATCCGGTGGCTCTCCACCAGCCCCACGCACATGACGTTCACGAGCGGGTTTCCGTGGTACTCGGGAGCGAAGGCGAGCTCGCCGCCCACTGTAGGGATCCCGGTGCAGTTGCCATACCAGGAGATCCCGGCGACGACCCCGCCGGTCAGATAGCGACTCTTCTCCTCTGCCGGATCACCGAAGCGAAGAGAGTCCAGAAGCGCGATTGGACGGGCCCCCATCGTGAAGATGTCTCGCAGGATGCCTCCGACGCCAGTGGCCGCGCCCTGAAAGGGTTCCACGAAGGAGGGGTGATTGTGGCTCTCGATCTTCAGGACGAGAGCCAAACCCTCCCCCAGGTCTACGATCCCGGCATTCTCACCGGGCCCCAGCAGCACCTGGGGCCCGGAGGTCGGGAGGCGGCGGAGGACGAGCTTCGAATGCTTGTAGGCGCAGTGCTCAGACCACAGAGCCGAGAACAGACCCAGTTCGGTAAAGGTAGGCTCGCGCCCCAGGAGCTGGATGATCCGGTCGTATTCCTCAGCCGTCAGGCCATGGGCCTTGGCTAGATCCAGCGTGACCTTCGGCTCAGCCCCGGCCACCGTCCAGCGCACCTCCAACGAATCGCACCTACCCGAACGGAAAGCGTGATCTGGCGGGCCACCACACCCGGCTCCGCCTCGTGGGGAGCCCGGCCAGGCGGAGACAGAACCACCCCCCCCGCCCCCGGCGAGGCCGGGCGCCCGCACAGGACTGGCGACGACCGAGGGCGAAGTCGGGCGAAGTCAGGCGGAACCGCACTCGCGCCTCCCTGCGGCGCCCGCTCTCAGGGCTTCGGGAAGCTGCCGGTCTCGACCAGCGCGCCGAGGAGGCTGTGGAAGAGGATCAGGCCGTCAGTGCTCCCGAGGGAGGGCTCGCAGGCGCGCTCCGGGTGAGGCATGAGGCCCAGCACGGTCCCTTCCTCGTTGACAACGCCCGCGATGTTCTCGAGGGAGCCGTTCGGGTTGGCGTCCTTGGTGGCCTCTCCGGACTCGGTGCAGTAGCGAAAAACGATCTGGCTCCGTTCCTTCAACGCCTGGAGCGTCGCCCGATCGCAGTGGTACTTCCCCTCGCCGTGAGAGATGGGCATCTTGAGGACCTGGCCGGGACGCATCGCCCGGGTGAAGGGGGTCTCGACGTTCTCCACGACGACGTGAGTCATCTGGCAGCGGTACTGGAGGCAGTCGTTCCGCAGAAGGATCCCGGGAAGGAGCTCCGCCTCGCAGAGGATCTGAAAGCCGTTGCACGAGCCCAGGATGAAGCCCCCCCGGGCGATGAACTCCGGGAGGACCTCCACCACCGGGGATCTGCCCGCGATCGCTCCTGCCCTCAGGTAGTCGCCGTAGGAGAAGCCACCGGGAAGGATCAGACAGTCGAAGTCGGAGAGATCGGTATCCCGGTGCCAGACGTACCGGACGGGTTGGTGGAGCACCTCGCTGACGACGTAGTGGAAGTCACAATCGCTCCAGGTACCCGGGAAGATCACGACTCCGAATTTCATGCCGGCGGACCCTCCTCCTTGCGCGCCGCGAGGTTCGGGAGAGCACCACACTCTCCTTCATACTAATCCCTACTCCGCCCTATGACAAGCGGAAACCCGACCCGGCCTCCAGCACCTCGATGGTAAACTCCTCGATCACGGGGTTGGCGAGGAGCTTCTGGCACATCTCCTCCACGCGAGCCCGAGCCCGAACGGGGTCGTCAGCCTCCAGCTCCACCTCCAACACTTTCCCCACCCGGAGCTCTTTCACCTCCGAGAATCCGAGCCCCTCAAGAGCCCGCTTCACCGCGGCACCCTGGACGTCCAGGATCCCCTGTTTGAGGCGTACCAGAACGCGTGCCTGCATCCGGTCGGTCCTCACCCCCGATGCGCTGTCCGGTCCCCATGCGCGCTCACAGGAGGCCCAGCCTGCGGTAGATCGCGTCCACGTTCCGGAGGTGCCAGGATGGGTCGAAGCACGACTTCAACTCGTCGGGGGAGAGCCTGGCCCTGACCTCGGGATCCTGAGCCAGGAGCTCATGGAACACCTCCCGCGCCTGCCAGGCTCTCATGGCATTTCGCTGCACTACCTCATAGGCGGTCTGACGGGGCAATCCCTTCTCGGTGAGCTTCAGGAGCACCCGCTGGGAGTAGATCAGCCCCCGAGTTCGTTCCAGGTTCTCCCGCATCTGCTGCGGATAGACCTGGAGCCCCTGGAGGATCCGTCTCATCAGGGCGATGAGGTAGTCCAGGAGAATCGTAGAGTCGGGAAGGATCACCCGCTCCACGGAGGAGTGGCTGATATCCCGCTCGTGCCAGAGCGCCACGTTCTCTAGGGCTGCCTGCGCGTTCGCCCGAATGACCCGTGCCAGCCCGGAGATCCGCTCGGCCAGCTCCGGGTTGCGCTTGTGGGGCATGGCGCTCGAACCTTTCTGTCCCTCGCTGAACGGCTCCTCCACCTCGAGGATCTCGGTCCGCTGGAGCGAACGGATCTCCAGCGCGATCTTCTCGACGGAGGCGGCCACGATGGCCAAGCTCGTCATGAACTCAGCATGACGGTCTCGCTGGAGCACCTGGGTGGAGACCGGGGCAGGGACGAGGCCCAGGGCCTGGCAGACCTCCTCCTCCATCTCAGGGTCCAGGTGGGCATAGGTCCCCACGGCCCCGGAGAGCTTCCCCACCCGGACCGCCTCCTTGGCTCGTCGAAGCCGCTCGAGGTTCCGCCCGGCTTCTGCGTACCAGACCGCCGCCTTCAGCCCGAAGGTCGTCGGCTCGGCGTGGACGCCGTGCGTGCGGCCGACGGTCAGAGTGTCTCTGTGCTCCCGCGCCAGCCGCCCGAGCTCCTGCCGGAGCTGCTCGAGCCCGTGGATGAGGAGGTCGGATGCCGCCCGGAGCTGCAGGGCCAGGGCCGTGTCGAGCACGTCCGAGGAGGTCAACCCCTGGTGGATGTAGCGGGAGTCGGCCCCGACGCTCTCCTCCAGGTTGGTGAGGAAGGCAATGAGATCATGCTGGACCCGGGCCTCGATCTCCCGGATCCGTTCGGCGTCCACCCGGGCTTGGCCCGTGATCCGCGCGAGGGCCTCGGCCGGGATCAGGCCGCGTTTGGCGTACGCCTGGCAGACCGCTAACTCCACCTGGAGCCAGGCCCGGTACTTCGCCTCGTCGCTCCACACTCTCCCCATCTCGGGTCGCGTGTAGCGGTGAATCATCGTCGAAATGGGAAACCCGGCCAAAGGCCGGGAGTCAGGACCCTAGGGCTTCCCGAGGTCCCGGGGCAGGTTCAGGTGGTCGAGCGGGCCAAGCGTCAGCAGGCAGAGCTGATCCTCGTCCAAGAGCCGGTGGACCAGTGCCTGCTCCTCCTCCTCCCGAACCTCGTCGATGGCCGCCAGGACCTGATCCACGGAGAAGAAGGAGCCGAAATAGATCTCCTGCCTGGCCAGGCGATTCATGCGGCTCGAGGTCGACTCCAGGGAGAGCATGAGGTTGCCCTTCAGGTGATCCTTGGCCCGGCGGAGCTCCTCGGCGGTGACACCGCCCTTCCTGAGCGCCCGCAGCTCCCGGAAGATGGAGGTGAGCACCCGGGAGAAGCTCTGCCCATCGGTGCCGGCATAGATGTAGAGGATCCCCGTATCTCGATAGGCCTGGATGCCCGAGTGGATGGAGTACACCAACCCCTGTCGCTCCCGCACCTCCTGAAAGAGGCGCGAGGACATGCTCCCCCCCATGATGTCGTTGAGAAGAAAGAGCGCATACCGCTCCGGGCTGGCATGGGAGAGCCCGGGGAACCCCATCACCAGCTGAACCTGCTCGAGGGGCTTCTGCACCAGGTCCACGCCCCGGCGAAGAACGGGCGGTTGCCCATCCCGGACCACCGCCGGACGCGCGAAGCCTTCGAAGTGTGCGGCGAAGAGCTCCACCACCCGCTCGTGCTCCACGTTGCCGGCCACGGCGATCGTAATCCTCGCCGGAACGTACTCCTCCTGGAAGTGGGTGAGAATCGTCTCCCGGCCGAAGCCCTGAACCACTTCCCGGCTCCCCAGGATGGGTCGGCCCAGCGGATGGTCCGCCCAGATCCGGGCGGCGAACAGGTCGTGGACCAGATCGTCAGGCGTGTCCTCCACCATCTTGATTTCCTGGAGGATGACCGATTTTTCTCTCTCGATGTCATCGATGGCGAAAAGCGGGTGCAGGAGGATGTCGGTGAGCAGGTCGACGGCCAACGGGAGGTGCTCGTCCACTACGCTCACATAGAAGCACGTGTACTCCTTGGTCGTGAAGGCGTCCATCTGGCCGCCCACCGAATCCAAGGTGCGGGCTATCTCCGCCGCGGTCCGCGACGCCGTGCCCTTGAAGACCAGATGCTCGACGAAGTGGGAGATGCCGCCCCGTGCGTCGGGCTCATTGCGCGAGCCGGTGTCCACCCAGATCCCCACGGCGACCGAGCGGACGTGGGACATCCGTTCAGTGACCACCCGAATCCCATTGGCAAGCACGCTCTTTCGGTACTCTTCGCTCACGCTGAGCCTCTCTGCATGGAGCTGGCCGCTGTCCGGCCTGACCCCGCCCCCTCTCCGGCGCAGCCGCCGCTCGCCGTCATCCCGCGGCGACGCCGGCGTTCTTCCGGCGCTCCTTGTCGGCCAGGGCTGGCTGTTCGCGCAGCGCCACTTTCCGCGAGAGCCGGACCTTGCCACTGGGGTCGATCTCGATGACCTTGACCAGCACCTCGTCCCCCTCGGCCAGAACATCGCCGACGGACCTGATCCGGTTTTCGGCGATCTGGGAGATGTGCAGGAGCCCCTCGCCTCCCGGGATCACCTCCACGAAGGCGCCGAACTCCATGATCCGCTTGACCTTGCCCACGTAAATCCGGTCCAGCTCCACCTCCCGACAGATATCCTGGATGATGGCAATGGCGCGCTGGACGGCGTTGTTGTCAGCGGAGAAGACCGTGACGCGGCCGTCGTCCCCCACGTCGATCTTCGCTCCGGTCTGCTCCTGGATCCCCCGGATCACCTTGCCGCCGGGGCCGATGATCTCCCGGATCTTCTCAGGTCTGATCTTGATCGTCACGAAGCGAGGCGCGTACGGGGAGAGCTCGGCGCGCGGCTTGTCGATGGCCTCGCGCATCCTGGCGAGCACGTGGAGGCGAGCCTCTCGCGCTTGGGCCAGGGCGTCGGCCATGATCGCCGCGGTGACCCCGCCGATCTTGATGTCCATCTGCAGCGCCGTGACCCCGGCCTCGGTCCCCGCCACCTTGAAGTCCATGTCACCGTAGTGATCCTCGGTCCCCGAGATGTCGGTGAGCACGACGACCCGGTCCCTCTCCTTGACCAGGCCCATGGCGATCCCCGCCACGGGCGCCTTGATGGGCACGCCGGCATCCATCAGCGAGAGCGTGGCCCCGCACACCGTGGCCATGGAGGAGGAGCCGTTGGATTCCAGAATGTCGGAGACCACGCGGATCGTGTACGGAAAGGTCTCCTTGCCCGGCAGGACCTGCTGGATCGCCCGTTCGGCCAGCACCCCGTGGCCGATCTCCCGCCGGCCGGGACTCCCGAACCGGCGCACCTCGCCGACGGAGAACGACGGGAAGTTGTAGTGAAGCATGAAGGGCTTGAAGGACTCGCCCTCCAGAGCTTCGATCTTCTGCTCGTTTTCCTTCGTCCCCAGCGTGATCACCACCAGCGCCTGGGTCTCGCCACGGGTGAAGAGCGCCGAGCCATGGGCCCGGGGGAGGAACCTGATCTCGCAGGTGATCGGTCGGGTTTCGGAGACCGAGCGGCCGTCAACCCGGATCCCTTTCTCCAGGATCATTCGGCGGACTTCCGCTCTCTCCACCGCGTCGAAGGCCTCCCGGGCGGTGGGCTCGAGGCCTTCGTCGACTCCGAGCGCCTGAAACACCTCCTGCAAGGTCCGCTCGATCGCCTGGGCCCGGGCCTGCTTTTCGTGAATGGCGAGGGCTTCACCGAGCCTGGGCGCGGCGAGCTCCCGGACCCGTCTCTCCAGCTCGGGGGCTGTCTCAGGCGCGGGATCAAACGCCCAGCGGGGCTTGCCCGCCAGGGCCGCCAGTGCATTCTGAATCTTCACCAGCTCTCGGCACTGGTCGTGGCCGAACGCCAGGGCGCGGACCATGGTCTCCTCCGGCACTTCGTTGGCCCCCGCCTCCACCATGAGCACCGCTTCCTCACTGGCCGCGACGACGAGATCGAGCGCGGAGACTGCCTGCTGGCGCTCGGTGGGGTTGACCACGAGTTGGCCGTCCACCAGCCCCACGCGAACGGCTCCGACAGGACCCTGGAACGGGATCCCCGAGATGGCCAAGGCCGCCGAGGCCCCGTTGATCGACAGGATGTCGGGGTCGTTCTCCTGGTCAGCTGAGATGGCGAGGGCAATCACCTGCACCTCCTGCTTGAAGCCCTTGGGGAAGAGCGGACGGATCGGTCGGTCGATGAGGCGAGAGGTCAGAATCTCCTTCTCAACGGGTCGCCCCTCGCGCTTGAAGAAGCCCCCCGGAATCCGGCCGCCGGCATAGGCGCGCTCCCGATAGTCCACCGTCAGCGGAAAGAAATCGACCCCCTCAAGGGGGGTCTTGGTGGCCACGACCGTGGCGAGGACCACGGTCCCACCGTACCGAACCAGCACCGCACCGTCCGCCTGCTTGGCGACCCGGCCGGTTTCCAGGGAGAAGATGCGACCGCCAATCTCTGTCTGTGTGGCATGAATCATACGGACACTTACCCTCCTAACTCAGACTAACTCAGAGAAACGCCAACGAATCGGGCTGGACCGCTGTTGCGGGGGAGCTGGCGCGGAACACGCTCCGGGAACCGCCGTCACCGACGGATCCCGAGCTTTTCTGTGAGGTCCCGGTACCGCTCCGGATCCTTTTTCTTGAGATACTCGAGGAACCCCCGTCGCTTGCCGATGAGCATGAGCAACCCACGCCGGGAGTGGTGGTCCTTCGGGTGGAGCCTGAAGTGGTCCGAGAGGCTCTGGATTCGTTCGGAGAGGAGCGCGATCTGCACGTCTGGTGAGCCGGTATCCCCCTCATGAAGTCGGAACTGCTCGATCAGGGATCTCTTCTTCTCGACGGCCAGCGGCATCCCACACTCCTCAGGCAGACCCCTCTCCCCACACCCCGAGGCCCGGCAACTCGAATGGGGTGGGTTCTAAAAATACCAAATTCCTCGCCCACTTACACCGGAATCCTACCACAGCAGGGGGAAAAGCGCAAGGAGATTTCAGGCCTGCCGCGGGCCCGAGGCCAAAAGATGGGCCGCCACCTGAATATCCCGGGCCACCTGGGCTCGAAGGGCTTCCGCATCGGGAAACTTCTGCTCGGCGCGAATCCGCTCCAAGAACTCCAGGCTGAGCAGCTGATCGTAGAGATCCCCCGAGAAGTTCAGCAGATGAGCCTCTACCCAGTACTCCCCTTCGCCAAAGGTGGGGCGGATGCCGACATTCACGACCGCCCCGCAGGGCTCGTCGACCACCTGACCTCCAGCCCTCTCCACGGAGGCAACAGAGGCATACACGCCCTCGGCGAGCAGGAGCTCCCGCCCAGGCTTCAGGTTCGCTGTGGGGAAGCCGAGCTCTCGGCCTCGTCCGCGACCTCTGAGCACCCGACCCCGCACAGCGTAGGGATGGCCGAGGAGTTTGCTCGCCTGCCGGAGATCGCCGGCCCGGAGCGCCCTACGGACCGCCGAGGACGAGACGGTGATCCCATCCAGCGTGAGGGGAGGGATCACATGAACGGTGACGCCCAGGTCTGGTGCCAGCTTTTTCATGAGTTCCGGGTTTCCCCTGGCGCCGTGGCCGAAGGTGTGGTTGAACCCCACCACCACCTCGCGGGCTTTGAGCCGCCGGTGGAGGACTCCCCGGACGAACTGGTCGGCCTCTATGAGCGAGAACCCCCGCGTGAACGGGATCACCAGAGTGATGTCCAGGCCCTGGGCGGCTATGAGGGCCAAGGTTTCGTCGAGCGTGTTGATGGGTGGAGGGGCGCGGTCCGGCTGGAGCACCTGGAGCGGGTGGGGGTCGAACGTGCAGGCCAAGGCCGTGAGACCCAACGCGCGGGCACGGGCGACGGTCGTGGAGAGGATCTTCTGATGGGCGAGGTGAATCCCGTCAAAGGCCCCGAGGGCCACCACAGTGGGCTCTATGTCAGGTGGGTAAGACTCGAGGCCGCGGATGATCTCCATGCAGGATCCGTTCGGGTTTCATGAGGCCACTCCCCTCGACCACCGTTCCGACTCCGATAAAGGGGCCTTCGGGAGCATAGACCCGCATGCGCCCGCCCTCAGAAGCGGCAGCCGGCACCAGCCGGCCGTTGAGAAAGGCCGCCGCGGCCTCCGCCGTCAACGTCGCAGGCTCGAAGTGGGTCAGAGCCGAATCCGGCGGGAGCAGCCGATCCCAGAGGGCGCTGCCCTCGCCAGCCCCAGCCAGATCACCCCACGGGAGTGCGGTCTCACGCCCGTAGGGCCCCACTCGAATCCTGGCGAGCCGCTGGAGAGCCCCGCCGCAGCCGAGGGCCTCGCCGATATCAGCGCAGAGCGTCCGGATGTACGCTCCCCTCCCGCACACCGCTCGGACCGTGAAGGATGGCAGATCCACTGCCTCCAATGTTAAGGCGTGAATCGTCACCGGCCGGGGCTCTCGCTCCACCGTCAGGCCCTGGCGGGCCAGCTCATAGAGGCGCTTGCCACCCCGGTGGAGGGCCGAGTACATGGGCGGAACTTGCTGGATCCGGCCGACGAAGCTGGCCAGAACCTCCCGGATCCGGTCGTCGCTCAAGGGCGGGACCTGGGCCTCCTTCAACACCGATCCGGTCAGGTCCTGGGTGTCGGTGACGACCCCGAGCCTGACCGTGGCGACGTATTCCTTCTCGTGATCGGCCAGGTACGAGGTGAGCTTGGTGGCCTCGTTGACCAGGATCGGGAGGACGCCGGACGCGGCTGGGTCCAGCGTCCCGCCGTGGCCCACCTTCGGCGCCCGGAGACGCCGGCGGAGGTGGGCGACGACCTGAAACGACGTGATGCCGGGAGGCTTATCCACGATCAGCACTCCCGAGCGACGGGCGACGGTCATCGCCCGGACCGCTCCAGAGTCTGGGACACGGCCGCGAGGATCTTGGCCGTCACGTCCTCGATGCCACCTTCCACGCTGCATCCGGCCGCGTTGGCGTGCCCCCCGCCCCCAAAACGCTGGGCGATGAGGTTCACCGCCACCTCGCCCTTGGCGCGGAAGTTCACTTTCACCAGCCCCCCCTCTACCGCGCGGAGCACGAGCGCCACCTTCACGCCCCTGACCGAGCGCGGGTAGGCGACAAGATCCTCAGCTTCCAGGAACGGTTCGGGGGCCACCCCGAGGGGAAGCGCGAGCCACGCCACACAGCCATCGGACGAGATCCGGATCATCTGGAGCAGCCGTGCCAAGAGCGCCAGGGACTCCGGGCGGCGTGTTTCGTAGAGCCGATTCCCCACCAGCGCAGGATCGGCCCCCCGGGCCACCAGCTCTGAAGCGGTCTGGAACGCTTTGGCCGTGGCGTTTCCGTAGCGGAACGAGCCGGTGTCAGTGTGGATGGCGGTAAACAGGTTGGTCGCCACCTCCGGGGTGACCTTGAGACTGAGGGCCTCGATAAGGTCGAACACCATCTCTCCGGTGGCGGAGGCGGCCGGGTCCACCCAGTTTACATGACCGTAGCGCTTGTTGTCAGGGTGATGATCGATGGTCACCACCCGGCTGACCGGGCCACACGCTCCCCCCAGGAGCCCGTCGGTCCTCGCCGGGTCGGGGCAATCGCAGATGATCACCAGATCGAAGGGGCCTCGGGGGGCCCGCCATTGCTGGAAGAGCGCCGAACCCGGCAGGAAGCGGAGCGGCTCCGGGACCGGGTGAGGGCCCGCCATCGTCACGGGCCAGCTGGCCTGGCCTAGGGCCAACCCCAGCCCGAGCAGGGAACCGAGCTGGTCGCCGTCGGGGTTGACGTGACCCAGGAGGAGGACACTCCGCTCGGGGCGGCTCAGCAGCTCCAGGAGCTCCCGAGGAATGGCCGACTCGGGCTCACGCATCGCTGCCTCCGTCGGCGGCCGCTCTGGCTTTGAGTTCGGCCAGGAGATGCTGGATGTTGGCGGCGTGGGCCAGCGATCGGTCGGCCCGGAACGAGAGCGCCGGGGTAACCCTCAGGGTGAGATGCTGCCGCAACCAGTTCCTGATGAAACCCTTGGCGCTCTCCAGGGCCGTCAGGGTTGAGCGCCACTGCTCCTCCGACCCGAGGACGGAGACATAGACCTTGGCGGTTCGCAGATCCTTGGACACCTCCACGTCCGTGACCGTGACAAACCCGATCCGCGGATCTTTCAGCTCCCGCTGGAGGAGTCCGGAGATCTCCTCTTTTATCAACTGGTTCACTCGCTCGATTCGCTTTCCCTGCGCCACAAGCCCCTCCCCGGGCGTCATAGAATTTCAACTTGGACGTCGATGATGTAGCCGTCCACGACGGACTCGATGAAGTCAATAGCCTTGGAGACCACCTCGTTGGCGTGACGGGCGTCGTGGGAGAGACAGGCCACGGCCACGGTGGCGCGCTGCCAGGAGTCGTGGTGATCCACCTCGGCCACCGCCACCTCGAATCGCTGCTTCACTTTCGCTTTGAGCCCCTTGAGGACGTGACGTTTGGATTTGAGGGAGCCGGCCTCGGGAAGGTGGAGCTCTATCGTCCCCACCGCCACGCGCACCGGGCTCACGTCACGCCTCCCGCGGGTGCCCGAGCAGAACCGGCCATGCTCCCGTGGTCATTTCCCGTGCGCCGTCAGAGCGCCTCGGCTCCCTCGGGGGATGGCGCTCTACAGCGTACGGGCGACCTCCTCGGTGGTGTAGGCTTCGATCACGTCACCCACCTGGACCCCGCCCACGTCGTCCACCCCGATGCCGCACTCGAGCCCCTCAGCCACCTCCCGGACATCGTCCTTGAACCGCTTGAGGGAGCTGATGGTGCCCTCGCCCAGCACGGCGCCATCGCGGCGCACCCGAACCTTGGCGTTCCGGACGATCTTCCCCTCCACCACGTAGGAGCCCAGGACGGTCCCGAGCCGGGAGATGGTAAAGAGGGCGCGCACCTCTGCCTTGCCCACGGCCACCTCTCGGATCTCCGGAGCCAGCATCCCCTCCAGGGCGGCTTTGACGTCATTGACGACCTCATAGATGACGTTGTACGTCCGGAGGTCCACACCCTCGGTCTGAGCCTGGGCGGCAACCTTTGGCTCCGGCCGCACGTTGAACCCCAGCACGACGGCGTTGGAGGCCGAGGCGAGATTGACATCGTTCTCGGTGATGGCTCCCACCGACCCATGGATCACTTTGAGCCCCACCTCATCGGTCGACAGCCGCTCCAGCGCCTCGGTGAGCGCCTCCACCGACCCCTGGACATCGGCCTTCAGGATCAGCCGGAACTCTTTCACCTCTCCGGCCTCAACGCGCTTGCGGAGATCGTCCAGGGTGACCCGCACGGCGGTCTTGGCCTTGGCCTTCTCGCGCTCCTGGCGCACCGTGGCGATCTGGCGGGCCTTGCGCTCGTCCTCCACCCCTTGAAGGCGGTCGCCGGCCAGGGGGACACCGGAGAGGCCGAGGATCTCTACCGGATCGGCCGGACCGGCCTCCTTCACTTTCTTCCCCCGCTCGTCGAACATGGCCCGCACCCGGCCGTAACACTGCCCCACGACGACAGCATCGCCCTCGCGCAGGGAGCCCTGGCTGACGAGCACCGTCGCGACGGGGCCCCGCCCCCGGTCCAGCTTGGCCTCCACGATGACCCCGCGGGCCGCGCGAGCCGAATTAGCCTTGAGCTCCATGATCTCAGCTTGTAGCGCGGTCATCTCCAGAAGCTGGTCGATGCCGGTCCCCCGTTTCGCGGATGTCTCGACAACGATGGTCTGGCCTCCCCACTCCTCGGAAACGAGGCCGTGCGTGGCAAGCTCCCGCTTCGCCCGCTCCGCATCGGCCCCCGGCTTGTCGATCTTGTTGATGGCGACGATGATCGGAACCGCGGCCGCCCTGGCGTGGTGGATCGCCTCCACCGTCTGGGGCCTCACGCCGTCATCGGCGGCGACCACCAGGATCACGACGTCGGTGGCCTGGGCGCCACGGGCACGCATGGCCGTAAAGGCCTCGTGACCCGGAGTGTCCAGGAAGGTGACCTTGCCGTGAGCGGTCTCCACCTGGTACGCCCCGATATGCTGGGTGATTCCTCCGAACTCCTTTTCCGCCACCTTGGTGCGGCGGATCGTGTCGAGCAGCGAGGTTTTCCCATGATCGACGTGGCCCATGACGGTAACCACCGGCGGCCGCGGACGGAGGAGCGTGGGATCCACCTCGTCCTCCACCATCTCCGCGCCCTCGAGGCTCACGATCTCCAGATCGAAGTTGAACCTGTCTGCGACCAGCTTGGCCGCGGTGGGATCCAGGATCTCGTTGAGCGTGGCCATCACACCCATCTCAATCAGGGCTTTGATCACTTCGGCAGACTTCCGCCGCATCTTCTCGGCCAGCTCCGCCACCGTCACCGATTCTGGAGCTTTGATCCGCTCGCGCTTGACCTCCACCGGTGGAGCTACCGCGGCCACCTCCTCGCGAGGTAGCGTTACGGCAGGGGGCGCGACGGCTTCGGCCTCGAGCGTCTCCGGGGGGTGGACAACCGGGGCAGCAGGAGCCACGGCGGCGGGAGGCACCACGTGAGGGAGCACGGGGGGTGACGGTCTGCCTCTCGGCGGTCTCGGCGGGCTGACCCGTTCGGGAGCCTTCGGGGCAGCTGGCGCAGGAGCAGGAGGAGCGGTCTTCGGTTCGGCGGGCGTCGCGACCGGAGGTGCCACCGCCACGGCCGGCTCGTCAGCCGGAACGAGGGGAGGAGCCGGCGCTTCCGGCATCGGGAGGCGAGACACGCCCGCTTCCAGCTCGACCGCTTCTTCCGGGGAGATCTCCAAGGGTTCAGGGGCGACGATGACGGCTGCTTCGGCTCCCTCTCGACCCAGCCCCCGACGCTTTCCCTTCTTGGCCGGCGCTGGCCTTTCTCCCGGAACCTTCTTCCTCGGCGCGGCCTTGACCGCCACCTCCTTGGCGGCGGCCTTGCCGGCGGCCGTCGATCTCTTGGGCTTGGCTTCTGTCGGAAGCTCGCGCCCCCGCCCGAGCTGGAGGCGGAGCTTGTTCGCGGTGGCCTGGTCGAGAGGGCTCATCGCCCGCTTGCCCTTGAGGCCCATGCCCTCCAAGGCCACCAACAGATCCTTGCTGGTGACACCCAGCTCTTTGGCCAGGTCAGTCACCTTCATCCGTCCTGCCATGGTCCCCTCATCTGTTGTCTCATCTCGAACCTGATTCGCCCCTCCTCAGGCTGACCGCCCATCCGAGAAACTCCTCGGAGCCCTCCACCGGCGCCCGGAACGCACGCGCCAGTCGGCCCCGCTTCAGGGCGTTCTCCACACAGCCGAGACCCGGGCACACATACGCCCCTCGCCCCGGAGTTCGGCCCGACCGATCCACCCCGACCCGCCCGTCAGCCTGCCGAACCAGCCTGACAAGAACGGCCTTCGGCAGCACCCGACGGCAGCCGACACACGTCCGAAGGGCCGCACGCCTCACGCGGGCGGGGAAGTCCCCTCAGCAGGCGGCTCCTGGACACCTTTGTCTACAGTAGCCGGCTCAAACGTCGGCTCCGAAACCTGGGGGATCGCCGGGTGCTGGACCACCCACTCCTGGGCAGCGGCCAGGAGCTTCTCAGCCTTCTTCCCCCCCACCCCCGGGACCTCCATGAGCTGCTCGAGGCCGGCTCGGACGATCCGACCAGGGGAAAAGAACCCATGGTCCACGAGCTTGTCCAAGAGCTGAGGCCCGATGCCGGGAAACCCCTGGAGCGCCGCCACCCCCTGGCGATGCTCCTCTTCTGCTCGCTGGCGTTCCTCCTCCAGCTCCGACTCGCTCTTGATGTCTATCATGGTCCCGGTGAGCTTGGCTGCCAGCCGGGCGTTCTGCCCCTTCTTGCCGATGGCCAGCGAGAGCTGGTTGTCGGGAACCACCACAAGCACCGACCGCTCCTCGCCCTCCCGGTGGGAGACCGAGGAGACCTTGGCTGGCGACAACGCGCGGGCCACAAACGTCTCCTGCTCCGGTGACCACTCCACGATGTCGATCTTCTCCCCTCGGAGCTCCCGGCTGATCACCTGGATCCGCGTGCCGCGGAGGCCCACACACGCGCCAATGGGATCCACATTCCGCTTGGTGGACGCCACCGCCACCTTCGCTCGCTCCCCTCCCTCGCGAGCAGCGGCTTTCACCACCACGATCCCTTCGGCGATCTCGGGAATCTCCGTCTCAAACAGCCGGGTCAGGAAGCCCGGATGAGTCCGGGAGAGCGTAATCTGAGGACCTCTGGCTGTTTTCTTCACCTCCAAGACATAGGCACGAACCCTGTCACCAGGGTTGAAGCGCTCGCCCGGAATCTGCTCGCGCTCGGGGACGATCGCTTCGGCCTTGGCCACCTCCACGATGAGGGTCCGCCTTTCGATCCGGTGGACCACCCCGCGGACGATCTGCCCCTCCTTGCCGATGAAGTCGGCATAGATCCCCTCGCGCTCGGCCTCGCGCACCCGCTGGAGGATCACCTGCTTGGCAGTCTGAGCGGCGATTCGGCCGAAGTCGCGGGGCTGAATTTCCTGCTCCACCTCGTCGTCCAGCTGGGCATCGGGGTCGATCTGGCGCGCCTCGGCAGGGGTCATCTCCAGCTTGGCATCGGCCACGCTGGCCACCACGCGCTTCTTACAGTAGAGCTTGAGGTCGCCGCTCTGGCGGTCGAGATGCATCCGGAGGTTGTCGGCCGCCCCCATCGTCCGCCTCGAGGCGGAGAGCAGGGCAGACTCGAGCGCCTCGAAGAGGACCTCCTTGTCGATCCCCTTCTCCCGGCCGATCTGCTCGATGACGTAGATCAGCTCTCGGTTCATCGCCCTGGCCCCAGCCCTCTGTCTCGTCGCTTCGGGAACGGTAGCTCGAGCCGCGCTTTGCTAACCCTCAGCCGGGGAAGCTCCCACACACGGCCCTCCGCTTCCTCCAGAACCAGCGTCTCGTCCCTCACCTCTCGGAGACAACCCGAAACCTCCATCCGGCCATCCAGATCCTCGCGCAGCCAGCAATGAACGGCCTTGCCGATGGCCCACCGGAACTCCCGCTCCTTCCGGAGCTCCCGGTCGAGTCCGGGCGAGGAGACCTCCAGATCGTAGGCCTCCGGGATGAGCCCGGACACATCCAGGAGATCCCCCACCTCCTGGCTGAACCGCTGGCAGTCGGCGATGCTCACCCCATCAACGGCCGCCGTTGGCTCCCGATCCTCCGAGTTGGTCCTGTCAATGTAAAAACGGAGCACCCCGCGGCGGCCCGCACCCCGCCATTCGAGATCGACGAGGCGGAGACCGTGATCCCGCAAGACGGGAGAGACCAGGGCCTCGATCTGGGCGAGTCGCTCTTCCGTAACCATCTCCTCCCCAACAAAAAAGTGGGCCAAGCCCACTCATTCTGAGATGTTAGCATACCTCTCTCCCCCGACAAGGTCAACGAGACGAACCCCGCCCCGCTCGCCCCCGGGGAAGCGTTCCTTCCAGCGATCAGGCGCAGCTCAGCTCACTGGCCATCTCCCTCACGGTCAAAGCCACCGCGCCCCTGGGCACCCTCCGCTCCTGCCGGCTTCGCCGGGCCCTGACCTCCACCAATCCCTCCTTCACAAAAGCTGTTCCCACGGTGACCCTGATCGGGACCCCGATCAGGTCCGCATCTTTGAACTTGACTCCCGCCCGTTCGTCCCGGTCATCCAGCAGGAGTTCGAAGCCGGCCTCGGAAAGCTCCGCACACAACTCCTCTGCCGTCCCGAGCTGGGCCCGATCCTTCACGTTCACCGGCAGGAGGTGAACCTGGAAGGGCGCGATGCTCCATGGCCACATGATCCCGTCGGCATCGTGGGACTGCTCCACCGCCGCGGCGGCGATCCGTGCCGGACCGATGCCGTAGCTCCCCATGAAAATGGGGCGCTCCTGCCCACCGTCATCCAGGAATACGGCGCGCAGGGGGACCGAGTACTTCGTGCCCAGCTTGAAGATGTTTCCTACCTCAATGACGCGCTCGACACGCAACGGGGCCTCGCACCGGGGGCAGCCCTCACCGGCCTGGACCGCGTGCAGGTCGGCAAGGCGAGCGGTGAAGTCAGACCCGGGCCGCACCCCTCTGAGGTGATAGCCGTCCCGGTTGGCGCCGACCACGTAGACCCCCTCTCGGAGGCACTCATCGGCAACGATCGTGATCCCCGCTCCGACGGGCCCGATGGAGCCGACGGAAGCTCCAAACTGGTTCCTGACCTCATCAGGATGGGCCGGACGGCACCCCGCGCCCAGCACCCGCATCAGCTTCTTCTCCTGCAGAGTCTGGTCGCCGCGCACCAGAGCGAGCACCGGCCCGTCCTTGGTCATGTAGCAGAGGGATTTGACGGTGAGGGCCGCATCGATCCCCAGGTGTGCCGACACCTCGGCGATGGTGCGGAGGCCGGGGGTGGCCACCTCCTCCCGCGCCCAGTCAGGAAACTTCGGCTTCTGGGCGATCCCCCGCGCCAGTTCCACGTTCGCCGCGTAGCCACACCGCCCGCAGAGGGCCACCTCGTCCTCCCCTGCGGGGCTCGGCGCCATGAACTCGTGGGAGCCCAACCCCCCCATCATCCCGGGATCGGACTCGACCACGCAGTAGCGGAGCCCGCACCGGTCGAAGATCCGACAGTAAGCCTGCCGGTGAGCCTCGTAGGCGCTTGCCAGCCCGGCCTCGTCGGCGTCCAGGGTGTAGGAGTCCTTCATCAAGAACTCCCGGGTCCTGAGCACACCCGAGCGGGGCCGGGCCTCGTCCCGCTCCTTCGTCTGAATCTGGTACCAGATTTGAGGAAGGTCCCGGTACGAGCGGATCTCCTTGGAGGCCAGCCAGGCGACGACTTCTTCGTGGGTCATGCCGAGGCACATCTCCCGCTGGTTGCGGTCCTTCAACCTGAACATCTCCTCACCGATCCCCTCCCACCGCCCGGACTGCTGCCAAATCTCCGCCGGGTGGAGAACGGGCATGCTGATCTCCTGGCCCCCGATCCTGTTCATCTCCTCACGGATGATGGCGTTGACCTTCTCGATCACCCGCTGGCCTAACGGCGGGTAGACGTAGATGCCCGCCGCCAGCTGACGGACGAACCCGGCTCGCACGAGGAGCTTGTGGCTGACCGCCTCCGCCTCGGCGGGATCCTCGCGGAGGGTGGGGATCAGCGAGCGGGACCAACGCATGACAGCAGCACGAGGAGTGGCCCCGGATGCCTGAGGTCCTCTCGCCCGGTCATCTCTCCTCGGGGGGCGAGAGAAGATAGTCAGCCCATGATCTCTTGCGCATCGCTTCCTCAAGCCCGTTCAGGTGCTCCCGGGTGAACTGATCCATGGCCTCGTTGTACTTCGGCCGCGTCAGGGCCGCGGAGGCGAGGATCTTCCGGATCCCCCGGAGCTGGTAGATCCCCAGGAGCCAGTTCTCGGCCGTGCAAGCGAAGTAGATCACGTGGACCCGATGCGCCAGGGCCAGCATCCACTCAGCCATGCCGGGCTGGAGCGACGCGATCTTATCCAGGCTGAGCTCGCCATGCTTGGTCTTTCCGACGAGTCGGTCCATGCGGTCTGTCGGACTCCCGCCTAGTCCTCTACCTCGGCGGTTTCCGCCGCCTTCTTCTCG